>DFJS01000097.1:15285-29467 GCA_002373165.1 Ruminococcus sp. UBA3665 | reverse complement strand
GCAATCAGAATAAACATGATATTCAGGCAGGTAAGGCCGATTTCGATAGCAGAAAGCATCGTATCTGATTTCTTATGCTCCAGATAAAGGTCCATCATGCCGCTTTCGACAGTATCCAGCGAATTCAGAAAATCCACAGCTTTGTCATGTTCTTTGGTATCTTTCAGCATCACCGTGAAACTGCCAGAATATCTTGATAAGTCATAAAGTTCCTTTGCGCTTTCCTGATACAGTTCAAGCGGCGCATACAGCCAGATATACTTATCCAGTTGATTATCACTGATTAAATAGTTCCGTTCCGCCGGCGGAATTCCTGTTTTCTGAATGATGGGACATTCCAGATTCACATCCTGCTTTCCTATTTTTTCGCTGACATAGCTGAGCATCTGCTCCACTGTAACAGTATCGCCTTCCAGTTCCTGAGCGGATGCGTACAGATAACCGCCGGAATTTTTCAGCTCCTCATACGATACAGGCGGATTGTTCTGGAATGCCTGAAGATACTGCGTTTCACTAGAATAATTTATATAAATTGCATTCTTATCATTAAAGCCGACCACAGTGATTCCATAATTGACATCTGTAAAATAACCGGAATCTTCAATCTGTTTCATCGTATTCAGATATTTTTCTGCTCCGATATTCGCTTTTGTATCTGCCCAGATATCAAAATAATTTTCGCCATACATGTCCTCTAACATTCTGTCGACAACGACCTTTCCCTTCTCCATGATAATCGAAACAGAGGCAAACAGCACCATGGAAAGCGTCAGAGACAACACAGTAATGATAAACCGTTTCGGCTGACGGCGGTTGTTCCGGGCGGCAAGTCTGCCTTTCCAGCCGAATAAAAGCGTGAAGAAAGAATGCTTTTTGACTTTGGTGATTTTATTGCTCCGGTTGCTGATTGCCTGAATCGGAGTCATTTTGATAACTCTCATACCCGTTCCGTATGCCGAAAACAGCACCCATGCCAGACCTGTGACCGCAGCAATCAGCAGAAGCAGTATATTCAGATGATAATGCAGAAAAATTTCCTGTCCGTCATGCAGATAGGCCTCTGCCACGCCGCTGGTAAGAATCGCCTGGAATGAGGCATATCCCAGACCGATTCCGGCCAGAATGCCCAGAGGAACTCCCACACAGGAAAGCATCAGGCCTTCGTAAGTAATAATTCTGACAATCTGCTGAGGAGTTGCGCCGATGGACTGCAATACTCCGAACTGTCGTTCCCGTTCTTTGGAAGAGACTTCAAAAGCCGTATCAATCACCAGCCGGAGCGCAAGTGCCAGGAAAATAACAAAAATATAGAATATTGCAAATATCTGTACCATGCTTCCGCGTGCCTGCAAATCGATCATATCATAATCAATCAGAGAACGGTTTACTTCAATCTGCTCCTGACTGTTGATGCCTAGTTCATTCCAGTAGCCTTTAATATCTCCGCGATAGGAATAATCATATTCTGTATATTCTTTTAATAGCAATTCGACACTGCAAGTATAATCTTTTTCGATAACTAATTTACAGTCAAATTCCGGAAGATCCAAAAGCGATTCTGCTTTGTCTTTAGTCAGATTGACGATTTTATAATGCCACGGATTGTTATCATATTCAACATCATGCAGACATTGCAGCACAGTCGAAAATAACGTGAACAAAGCCGTCATCAGTGCAAGAGCCGTCATGATGCTGCAAATAGTCAGAATCGAATGCCGTTTCTGCTGAAAGATATATTTCTTTGCCAGAAGCCGTTCAAACATAAGTCAAGCCCCCTGTCCCGTCATGGCATCGTTGATGATTCTGCCGTCCGAAATCGTAAGAATTCTGTCGCATTTCAGTGCGACGTTTTCATCATGTGTGATAATCAGCATAGTCTGCCGGCGTTCCTGATTGGATTTCCGGAGCAGATCGATAATTTCCATACTGTTTTTGCTGTCCAGATTGCCCGTCGGTTCGTCGGCGAGCAGTACTGCCGGAGAAGTGAACAACGCTCTGCCGATGGAAACTCTCTGCTGCTGACCGCCCGATAACTGCGATGGCAGATGTTTTCGGCGTTCGGTCAGTCCCATCAGGCCGAGCATTTCGTCTACCTGAACCGGATCGGGCTTTCTGCCGTCCATAATCATGGGCAGAGTCATATTTTCCTCGGCATTCAGGACAGGAATCAGATTATAAAACTGATAGATCAGGCCGACCTGCCGTCTTCTGAAAATAGCAAGATTTTTTTGATTCTGTGTAAAAACATCCTGACCGTCCAGAAAAACTTTTCCGGAAGTCGGCTTATCGACTGCGCCCAGAATATGCAGAAGTGTCGATTTTCCTGAACCAGATGCTCCGATGACGGCTGTCATCTGGCCTTTCGGAACTGTGAACGAGATATTGTCCAGAGCTTTTACTTCATTTTCGCCCTTGCCGTAGATTTTGCATAAATTTTCGACTTTGAGAAATTCCATAGAAATTCTCCCCTTTCCTGATTTGATTCTATGATAGCATAAAAAAATCACAATTCTGTTTCAGCTGTATTACAAATCTGTAAGATGAAAGAAATTTCTTGCAGGAATTTTCCGGATATGCTATAATAAAATTATAATCTTGCAAAGGAGTATTTGTTATGGCCGATATTTTAATTATTGAAGATGATACTGTAATTGCCGGATCGCTGTCGAATTATCTGAAATCAGAAGGCTATTCTGTCCGGACAGCTCCCGGTCAGAGAGAGGGTCTGCGGCTGTTCCGGGAAACACCCCCGGACTGTGTGCTTCTGGATGTCTCTCTTGCGGATGGAAACGGTTTTTCCGTCTGCACGGCAATCCGGAGCAGTTCGGAAATTCCTGTTATTTTTCTGACTGCTTCGGCAGATGAAGCCTGTACTGTTGCCGGGTTTGAAGTCGGTGCAGATGACTATATCAGCAAACCCTTCCGGCCGCGCGAACTTGCCGCACGAATCCGGAATGTCCTGCGGCGGCGGTCATCTGCGCCGAAAATTCTGCGCTGTCAGAATATCACGCTCGACCCGTCAAAAGCTCTTGTGATGAAAAATAATCAGGAAGTATTTTTATCCGCACTGGAATACAGATTATTATTATTATTCCTGTCCAATCCGGGACAGCTGATTTCCCGTGACAGAATTGCGGACGAACTCTGGACAATTTCAGGCGAATTCATCGGTGATAATACGCTGAATGTCTACATGAAGCGGCTCCGGGACAAGATAGAAGACGATCCGCAGAATCCTGTTATTATTAAGACCATCCGCGGACTTGGCTACAAGGCGGCGGAATCATGAGAAAATTTTTTATCATTCAGATGATAATTCTCATCCTGGGGGTGATTCTGTGCTGTCCTGTGAGTCTTCCGGCGGCAGGAATTCTCCTGCTGACCGGAATGCTTCTGCTTGGCATACAGCGGCTTGCGGCCAGAAAACAAAAGCAGGAAATTATGAATTTATGCAATAAAATCGACGAAATTCTGCACGGAACAGATACTGTCATATTCGACAGCTTTCAGGAGGGCGAACTTAGTATTTTATCTTCTGAAATTCAGAAAATGACCGTCCGGCTCCGGGAACAGAATGCCGCGCTGATACAGGACAGGCAATTCATGAAAGAAGCTCTGGAAGATATGTCCCATCAGCTGAGAACCCCTCTGACCAGTATGATGCTGATTATCAGCATACTGCGCAAACCGGAGCTTTCTGACCGGGAACGCTCCCGGCAGATGCAGGAATTATTAAAACTGCTTGCACAGATGCAGTGGCAGATTGAAACTTTATTAAAAATTTCCCGTTTCGATGCCGGGGCAGTCACATTCCAGAAATCCAGCATTCTGGTTTCGGATTTAATCCGGAATGCTCTGGAACCTCTGGAAATTTCTCTGGAACTGAAAAATATTACTGTCCGGAAAGAAATTGAAGAAACGGCTTCTTTCGAGGGGGATTTTTCTTACTGTACAGAGGCCGTCATGAATATCCTGAAAAACTGCATGGAACATACACCGGAAAACGGCGTAATTAAAATTCAGGCTTCGGAAAATGCTATTTATACAGGAATACTTATTTCTGATTCCGGAAACGGAATTCCGGAAGAAGCTCTGCCGCATTTGTTCGAGCGGTTTTACCGCGGAACGGAATTTTCCAAAACCGGCTTCGGGCTGGGGCTGGCCTTTGCACAGAAAATCATCACTTCACAGCACGGCAGCTTACAGGCACATAATGCCAAGCCGCACGGAGCAGAATTTGAATTCCGTATGTACAAAATCACAGAAATTTAAAAAAAAATTCATAATTCATGCATTTTATCCACCTTTTCTGCAAATAATGAGTTGCGATTTCCCTGAAAATGATGTATCATATACTTGTAAGGAAAACAAAAGCAAGGACAGAATAAAAATATTTATTTCTTATAGCAGACAACATTTTTTTCATACATCTTTCTGAACGGAAAGAGGGGTATCAATCCCATGATGCCCCATTCCCCCTAAAATAACAGATTCTTCTACAGAATCGTTCTGATAAAGCAAGCAGGCAACATTTTTTTCATACAAAGGGCATCAGTACCCTGGTGCCCTCATTCCCCCCAAACAGCAGGCTTAATAGTAAGAAGACAACATTTTTTTCATACATCTTTCTGAATGCCGGGCTCCGGTACAGAACTAAGGGGTATCAAAGGAATTTGATGCCCCATTCCCCCTATCCTCATGTTATACATATAGTTATATTGGATTAAAATTTTACTATGCAAGGAGAGATCACTATGAATCAAATTTTAAAAGTGACCGCGGCTGTGTCCGCAGCGGCAATGCTGCTGAGTATGACAGCTCTGTTTCCGGCACATGCCGCTGATGTATGCAAGATTGATACATCTTCCACACATCAGACAATCCGCGGCTTCGGCGGCATCAACCTGCCGGAATGGATTACACAGGGAGATATGACAGATGCCCAGCGGCAAAAAGCTTTCGGCAACGGAGCTGACGAACTCGGCCTGACAATCCTGAGAATCTATTGCAGTGATGATTCCAATGCCTGGAAAAACGCTGTGCCTACTGCAAAATATGCCCAGAAAATGGGTGCAACTATCTTTGCAACACCCTGGAATCCTCCGGCTTCTATGCGTTTCAACGGCGACGGCACTATCACAGGCGGAAAATATCAGCTGGATAAATCCAAATCTGCCGATTATGCAAAGCATCTGAATAATTATATCAAATATATGGAAAGTCAGGGAATTAATCTGTATTCGATTTCTGTACAGAACGAACCTGACTATGCTGCCGAATGGACTTACTGGAGTCCTGACGAACTGTCAAGCTTTATCGCAAATTACGGAAAAGCAGTTACTGCCGGAACCAATGCCAAGCTGATGTCTCCGGAAAGTTTTCAGTATCGGAAAGATATTTATAATGCAATTCTCGCCAATCCCCAGGCTTCGGCAAATGTAGACCTTTACGGAACACATTTCTACGGAACGCCCCGCGAATGGATGGATTTCCCGGCTCTGGAAAATTCCGGAAAAGAAATCTGGATGACAGAAGTCTATGTTCCGGACAGTCATGCCGATTCTGCGGATCTCTGGCCGGATGCAATCAAAGTTTCTGAAAATATTCATAATGGCGTTGTTGTCGGCAATCTGAATGCTTATGTCTGGTGGTATATCAGAAGAAGTTACGGTCTGCTGAAAGAAAACGGAGAAATTTCAAAGCGCGGCTACTGCATGGCACAGTATTCCAAATTTGTCCGTCCCGGCGATGTTCGTATCGATGCAACGGAATCTCCGGAAAAAGATGTCTATATTTCAGCATTTAAAAATAACAAAGGTCAGGTAACTGTCGTTGCAGTCAACGAAAGCGATAACGGCTATGCACAGCAGTTCAGTCTTTCCAAAGGCGAAACTATCACGGATGTCGACCGCTGGAGAACTTCTGCCAATGAAAATATTGCGCTGACTGAAAATCTGGAATATACCGGCTCTTCCTTCTGGGCACAGCTTCCGGCAAAGAGCGTTTCGACTTTTGTGATTTCAACAGATGCTTCCGGTCAGCAGGAAATTCCTACGGAAACACAGCCGGCAACCGAAGTGCAGCCCGATGCAGATGGTTATTATATTCATGATACATTTGAAGGCGATGTTTTCAGCTGGACAGGCAGAGGCGCAGCAACGGTTACACTCTCCGGCAGAACTGCCTATGAAGGCAAAGAAGCTCTTCTGGTTCAGGAAAGAACTTCCGCATGGCACGGCGCAGCAAAAGTGCTCGATGCCAGTATCTTCAAGCCCGGCAATGCATACAGTTTCAGCACAAATGCTATGTATTTCGACGGCAAAAACACAGATACGTTCTATCTGAAACTGCAATACAAAGGCTCTGACGGCGAAACGCATTATGCCTCCATTGCCGAAGCACAGACTGTCAAGGGACAGTGGGTACAGCTCGCCAATAAGAGCTGGCAGATTCCGGCGGATGCTTCTGATATGCTGCTTTATGTAGAAACTCCTGAATCGACTAATAATTTCTATATTGATGAAGTCATCGTCGCAAAGGACGGCACAGAAATCAAAGGCGCAGAAGCTCCCGTGATTGAACCTACAGAAGAAACACAGGCTCCTACAGAAGCACCGGTTCCTACAGAGACACAGCCTGATGTTTCCTCAGTTCGGTACGGGGATGTAAATCTGGACGGCAATGTCAATATTCTGGATGTCATTACACTGAACCGTGCTGTTCTTGGCAAAGATTTTCTTTCTGATGAACAGGCCGCTAATGCCGATGTGGATTTAAGCGGCAAGCCGGATTCGACAGATTCATTGAATATCCTGAAATATATCGTAGGTCTGACAAAGTCACTGCCCGTCGGCAATAATCTGCCCCAGCCCACAGAACAGGCTACAGAAGCCGTTCAGACAACTGTTTCGCTGACTCCGGCGGAATATATGCAGAAAGCCAGTGCCAATATTGTCAATGCACTCCCGGCTGGTGCAGATACAGTTCAGAACGGCGTGGATTATGGTACTATGACATCAGAGACATATTATTCCACTACCAGAGAACGCCAGACACCTGTCAAAGTTCTGCTGCCGCCCGGATATAATCCCAGTGAAACTTATCCTGTGCTGTACATGATGCACGGCTACTGGGAAACACAGGATACACTTTCTGCCGATTCTATGGGACTCCAGACTATTCTTGGCAATCAGATTGCTTCCGGGGATGCTAAAAAAATGATTGTTGTCTTCCCCTATATCTATACCAGCAAGACGCAGGAAGCCTGCTCCGGCATGAATCTGGAAAATTCCCTGAATTATGATAATTTCATCAATGATCTGAAAACAGATCTTATGCCGTGGGTAGAACAGCATTATTCTGTAAAAAAAGGCAGAGAGAATACAGCAATCAGCGGCTTTTCCATGGGCGGCAGAGAATCGCAGTTCATAGGCATTTCCATGTCGGATACGTTTGGTTATGTCGGCGCAGTATGCCCGGCTCCCGGTCTGACTCCCGGTGCTGACCTGAGTCAGCATCCCGGTCAGCTTCAGGAAAGTGAACTGAAATTTTCCAATCCTCCGTATTTGTTCCTGCTGAGTGCGGCAGTCAATGACCCTGTAGTCGGCACACAGCCGGAAAGCTATCATAATATTTATACTGCCAACGGAACAAATCATATCTGGAATCAGATTCCCGGCGGCGGTCACGACGGAAACAGCATCCGGCCGCATTTCTATAATCTTGTAAGAAATCTTTTCTGCTGATAATTTTCATACACAGGCAAATCCGGCTTCGGCCGGATTTGTTTTTTATGTCTAATCTGTAAAATTTTGTTTATGTTTTTATTGCAGTTATTAATAAATGCAGATTCTGCTTGCTTTTCCCGATTTTTATAATATTAACAGAAATTATTACAGTTCTTGACTTATTTTATATAATATGTTATAATAAAACATACAGAATATTTTATAAAAATAAATCGAAGAAAAGAGGTATTCCTATGCAGATTATTACAGTAGATGAAAGTAAATGTATCGGCTGCAACGCGTGTGTTCGTGTCTGTCCCGTACATGCCAATATTACAAGATTAAAACCCGGCACAGAAGATGAATTTGTTACCGTTATCGATTCCGATGCCTGCATCAACTGCGGCGAATGCGTAAAGAACTGCCGGCACGGTGCCAGAAGTTATAACGATCATTTTGCGGAATTCAAAGATTATTTTGAAAACGGCAAGGAAATGATCCTGATCGTGGCACCTGCTGTCCGTACCAGCTATCCGGATGGTACCTGGAAAGTTCTGCTTGCATGGCTGAAACGCCATGGCAACTGCCGTATTTATGATGTCGGCTTTGGTGCAGATATCTGCTCTTATATGTATAATAAATATCTGACCGAACATCCGAATCAGAAACTCATCACACAGCCCTGCCCGGCCGTGGTGAATTATATCCAGAAATATAAGCCGGAGCTGATTCCGTATCTTTCTCCTGTGCTGAGTCCTGTCGGCTGTCTTGCTACCTGGCTGAGAAAATATCAGAAAGAAAAAGCTCCTATGTTCATGCTGTCTCCCTGCATCGCCAAAACCAGCGAGGCCGGCCGCGAAGGTCTGTATGACTATAACGTTACATTCAAAAATCTGGATAAATATGTCAATAAGAAAAAAATCGACTGGGATGCCCCCGCAGAGTTCAAATTCGATGCACTGGAAGGCAGCATCGGCAGAATGTATCCCATGCCCTCCGGCCTGAAAGAAACTATGCTGATGCTGAACCCGAATCTTGTTATCAGAAATACAGAAGGCATCCACGAATTGTACCCCAGTCTTGACCGCTATGCCGAAACACCCGACGACAGAAAGCCGGATATACTGGACGTGCTCAACTGCCGCCACGGCTGCAACCGCGGTACGGCTCTTCCCGAAGAAGATACAACTCTGCTGGAAGTGGAACAGATTATGCATAAGATTACTGAAAAAAGTATCCGCGAAACCAGCGGCGGTATTTTCGGAATCGGCAAATTCAAACGCTTCAAAGATTTCGATAAGACATTGAAGCTTGAAGACTTCCTGACAAGCTACAAGGATGAGAGCGCACATCGTCCGAAACTGACTGCGGAAGAATATGAGAAAGTCTTCCGGCATATGCATAAATATGACTTTGTATCGCAAAATATTAACTGCGGAGCCTGCGGCTATCGTCACTGCCGCGATATGGCTTATGCGATTTATTATAAACTCAATGTCCGCGAAAACTGCGTTTATTATCTCAAACAGTCCATGAAAGACCAGTATGCCGAACTGAAAGCAAAATACGATGAAGCAATCCGTCAGCTGGAACAGCATCAGAATGCATGATAAGATTTCAAAAAAATCCCTGCCTTCTCAGGAAAGCAGGGGTTTTTATTATTCTGAACTTCCGGCAGACTGCGGTTTCCAGTATAGTCCGAAGAAAATTCCGCACACGCCGCCTAAAATATGTGTCAGCTGTGAAATATTATCCTTCACCAGTACGCCGGAAACAACTTCCTGTCCAATATAGATAATCACAACGATAATCATCGTCAGCGGAAGCCTGCCGCTCTTGATCGATGTGCAGGAACAGAGAATAATCATCATGAATGCAATGCCGCTTGCGCCGCGCAGACCATCCGTCGTAATCATGACATTGACAAGTCCGCCGACAAATGCTGTAATCAGCATCATGTAAAACAGCTGCTTGCCGCCGTATTTTTCCTCCAGCATGGGGCCTATCAGCATAATCAGGAAAAAATTACTCAGATAATGCGAAATATCGGCATGTCCCAGCACATAGCTGATCATCCGGATATACATCATCGGATCGCTTGGTGCTGTCCGGTAGCAGGTGAATAAATCCAGCGTGGATTTGCCCCCCGTCGCATAGCCAAACAGCAGAATTACAAACGAAATGCCTGCATACCAGATAATCAGCGGAGAATTAACTTCTATTTTCGGAAGCTGGAATTTCATAAAATATCAGATTTTAGAATAGCCGAAGCTGTTGACAATCGCATCTACTTTGGCACCCTTCTTGCAGAGTTCGCATTCCGAAGGCAGTGCTGTCTTGTATTCCGGCAGATCTTCCAGCGAGAAAACACTGTCAATCTCAACACCCTGATAGTCAGAAAGTGCGCTGAAAATAGCGGCAATCGCCGTCAGCTTGCCGGAATAGTAATTCAGGCAGTCTACCGAACGCGCAATAGATTTGCCGGTCGATACGGAAGACATCAGCAGAAGAATATTTTTATTATAAATATATTTCTGGAGATTATCACGGAAAATCATCTGATTATTCATATTTGTTTCCGGCGTGATGACAGAAATATCTTGACCGGCGTTGAGTGTGCCGCTCTGACTGTTGAGTTCGTGTGCCAGGAATGCGCCGATCATTTCAGTGCCTTCAAAGCACAGGATAGTATTGATTTCTGTTGACTGGTAAGACTTGGCCAGTTCGTGGGCAGCCTCGCGGGCGGCACGGTACTGTGTCTTGATGGTAGTCATATCTACAAAATAATTGACATGAGAGTGGTTTGTGGCGAAATGGCCGGGAATCAGCCCCAGCTTTACGCTGCTGTTGTTTTTGGCAGTAATATCAATCTGTCTGTTTTCCATAATCTGTGTCTGTGAAAGATGCGCTTTCACAGAACCTCCTTTCCGATATTTGAAATAAAAAATTGCAGTGCCATGCACAGCAGGCACTGTCTATATTATAACAGATTATACATCAGATGTCAACAAATTTTTTGTAAAAAATCAAAAAACGGCAGTATCTGGTACTTTTTTTATTATTCACTGGGAAACATGGCTTGCAGGCGTTCTTTGAGTTCGTTCAGGGATTCCAGCTGCCGGATTGTTTCGGCAATCATGATCTGCTGGGTATTGGAAATTTTTTCTCTGCCGATAAGATAATCAACACTGACCTGATAGAAATCTGCCAGCTGGGAAAGGACAGCAATATCCGGCTCGCGTCTGCCGGTTTCCCACATGCCTACAGTGCCTTTGGAAACGTGCAGATAATCTGCCAGCTGCTGCTGAGTCAGACCTTTTTGAGTTCGTAATTTTTTCATTTGTGCTGCCAGCATGATACAATCACCTCTTATGGTGTATTATAACATAAATTGTTAACAATTTTCAATAAAAATTTCAAAATATATGATTTTGATAACGAAAAGTGAAAAAATCTCTTGACAAAACTATAAAACATGTGCTATAATAAAAACGCAGACAATCCGCAGTCCCCCTGCATTGGTTTGCAAAAAAACAAAGCTGATCTGCACAGGCAGACCAGCTTTGTTTTAATCCCGTAAATTTTCCGGAAGTGTTTCTTTCAGCTGTTTGGCCAGCTGATTGATGGAAGCCGTCAGCTGGCTGAGTGTTTCTATTTTCTGTATGGTTTCGGCAATCATGCCTTGCTGTGTATTGGTTGTCGTTTCCCGGCCAAGCAGATAATCCACAGTAACGCCGTAGAAATCTGCAAGTTTCAGGAGCATACTGGTATCCGGATCCCGCTGGTCTAATTCCCACATTCCGACCGAACTTTTGGAAATATGAAGATAATCGGCAAGTTCTTTTTGTGTTAGTCCTTTTTGAGTTCTTAATTTTTTCAGTTGTTCTCCGAGCATCTCATCACCCCTTTTGTGTATTATAACACTTTTAGTGTGATTTTGGAATAAAATTCTGCAAAAAGTAATTATAATTCACTAATAAGGGAAAACATATCTTGATAATCTACAAATAGTGTGCTATAATAAGAATGCAGATAATTTTGCATTCGCACTCCCTGTAATATTATCTATGATTCACCACAGACAAAAGCCGGGCAGTTCCGGCTTTTGCTCTGCCGGACAGAAAAACCCCCTGTCCGGTCAGTTTCACAGGGCAGGGGATTTTTTAGGCATGATAGTATTATTCTTTCTGATAAAATGTATTTTTCAAGAGAGACAATGCTTCTTCCAAAGCGCGGATTGTCTGTTCAACAGCGGCCTGCCGTGTGCCGGGCAGACCAGCTTTGTTTTAGTTCCGGGAATTTTCAGATACAGCTTCAGGAAAAATATTCTACCAGACCAACGATATATTTCATAATCAGAAGAGAATCTTCTGAATCAATCGTATTGTCATGATTGACATCCGCCGCCTGATTCTGTTCTGCTGAAAGCACTTCTTTTCCAAGTACGGCCTTGTTCAGTGTAATGACATCCAGAATGCTGATACGGCCGTCAAGATCAAGGTCACCCGTCAGGACAATATCCGAGACAGGAATCAGATCATAGAGAAACAGGTCGTCCTCTGCCGAATAGTCATGGCCGAACCATGCAACGGCATCAATTTCAGGATGATTTTGGTTCAGCTGTGTTTCAATATCTTTGATGAAATAATAAATTTCTTTATTGGAAGTAAGTCCCTTTTCGGCAGCCGAAGAATAAAAATCAAACTGGAAATCCCATGCTGTTTCGCCGTCGGTTTCCGTTCCGGACTTGACATATGACTTAAAGAAAGTACCCTCGCCCAGAACAGCAAGTTCCGGGAAATCTTCCTGAGTATATTCTGTGCCGGAAGGCGCAACGATAGAAATCATTTCGTTGAAATAGCTGTCGAAATAATCTAATTTTGTCATAACAAAGGCACTGGATACAAAATCATGTGCCCGGATGTAGGTTCTGAGAACAGCCTCTGCATCAGAAGGCGTTTCGGAAGGCAGCAGGACATAACTGTGTTCGGAATCGGAAGGCACCGGGAACTGTGCAAGGTATTTGAATGTTGACTGATTTTTGGCACAGGTAGTGTAATATTCATCCCATGTAAGCAGCTGGCCGGAAAAATCGGCAGTTTCCTGAGTAAGTGCAGTTCCGTCAGTGGTGATGACATAGCCGGCATATTTGGGCTGTACAGAATAGGGCGGCATATAGACGCGGTTTTCTGTGACAATAACGTGTTCGAGGTCAGTGCTGACAGCGGCTTCTCTGTAGCTGTCATAATATTTTGCCGAGACAGGCAGAGAAAGGTTTGTCAGGCAGAGCAGAGCCGTCAGGACAGATGTTAATTTTTTCATAGAAACTCCTCCTTTTATTAACCAACATATGAATTATTTTTATAAAATCGAAGAACAGGGGCAGTGAAAGATTTGCATGTTGTGGAACTAGTAGTGTAAGCTCCCCTTAAAATTCCGATTACTATATCATCTGAATAACTTGATGCATTTAATGTGTAATTGGTAGTATGATACACGGGAGAACCACTTTGGCCTGAATAGGAATACACTGATGCGCCAAAATTATGTGCATTAATATTATAATTTATTTCTCCACTAGAAGACCATAAACTGTGATAAATAGCGGTATTATTTTTATCTTCTGGGAAGCCTAATGTAGTAACTGGAATTTCTTCCTGAACTGTAGAAGGAGTATTAATAAATGTACCTAAATTACAACGAGGATAGTTAGTCAAATTATTATCTACATAAATCAAACCATAATCGTACATATAAGAATAACTGGAGGTAAATTGTGAAGGAATATGCAATTCTTCTGCGGATAATGTTTGAGCTACTGTACCATTTGCATTGAATAAAACGATAGATATATTATTGTAAAATTTATTTTGATTTGTATTATAAATGCAATGAGCACTAGTAGCAATTATGCCATCATTAACAATAAATCCAGTTCCCATAAAAGATCCATTGCACAGAATTTTTACAATATATTTAGGATAACTAAAAAGTTGCACTCTATTATCTACTAAATCTTCTTTAAGTGCGTCAGGTTCAAATACATCAGAAAATGAATAACTAGTTGAAGACGTGCTATTATCTATTAAATTTTGGCTGAGAGTGTAGGGGGTGTAGCTGTTTAAATCTGTAGAACTACAAAAATGCTTATAGTATGTTGTGCTTGTCGTAGATGTAACATTCATGATGTCATCTTGTTCAGAAATATTATTTACTTGAAATGTTCCGCCAAGGATTGAAGTAGTTAAACAGCTGACATCAACTTTATCTACAATATGATTTTGATTAATATCAAGCTTTGAAAGATTTGTTACATCAATTAAGCCTGAAAGATATTTTTGAATAAATAGTACATCGTCACTGTTTACTACTCCATCATTATTAGCATCATACTGTACTGCCGAAGCAGAAAGGGAAAGCATATTTCCGCATAAGGAACTGTGCAGAATTAAATC
>DFJS01000097.1:0-15223 GCA_002373165.1 Ruminococcus sp. UBA3665 | reverse complement strand
TGTGCAGAATTAAATCATACACTTTTATATTAAAAATTGCAAAAATCGAACGATTTTTCATGACTAAATTGTAGCACTTATTTATGCACAGTTCCTAAGCATAATAATGATATTGTAGCAGAAATTATTGTTCGGGTTATTGAATGTTTCATGTCAATCACTCCTTTTAAATTTTATTTGTTATTATTGTACTACAATACATATTAAAAGTCAATTGACTTTTTCCACAAAAATGCAATCCTCTTTTTGTGAAAAACCCCCTGTCCGGTCAGCTTCACCGGGCAGGGGAGTCTTTCTGTGATTGTGATACCAGGATTATCTCTGTTTTTTCCAGTCCAGATATTCGTCATAAGTTCCGGAATAATCAATGCATCCTTCCGGCGTGATTTCAATAATCCGGCTGGCCACAGTCTGGAGCATTTCGTGGTCGTGCGATGCAAACAGCACGACTCCTCCGAACGCCGTCAGGCCGTTGTTGACTGCCGCTATGCTTTCCAGATCCAGATGATTCGTCGGGCGGTCCAGCAGAAGCACGTTTGAACCAAAAAGCATCATCCGCGAAAACATACAGCGCACTTTTTCCCCGCCGGAGAGTACCGGGACAGGCTTGTAAACGTCGTCCCCGGAAAACAGCATCCGGCCCAGAAAACCTCTGAGATATGTTTCGGTCTGGTCTTTTACAGCAAACTGCTGCATCCATGAAATTAAATTCAGCTGACAGCCGTCAAAATAACGGGAGTGGTCAACGGGGAAGTAAGAAACCGAAGTCGATACCCCCCATTTGAAACTGCCCTGGTCGGGCGTTTCTTCTTCCATAAGGATTTTCATCAGCATCGTGATTGCCTGCTCGCTCTCGCCGACAAATGCGATCTTGTCTGTCCGTCCCACGGTAAAAGAAATATTGTTCAACAGCACAGAGCCGTCAACAGTTTTGGATAAATTTCTGACTTCCAGAACGTCTTTTCCGAGTTCACGGTCCGCTTCAAAGGCAATATAAGGGTAGCGGCGGCTGGAGGCCGGCATCTCGTCCACTGTCAGTTTTTCCAGCAGTTTCCGTCTTGCCGTAGCCTGGCCGGACTTGGATTTGTTTGCCGAGAAACGCTCGATAAAAGATTTCAGTTCTTTGATTTTTTCTTCTGTTTTTTTGTTTTGCTGTTTTTGCAGACGCTGCATCAGCTGACTGGACTCGTACCAGAAGCTGTAATTGCCTGCATATAATTTAATTCTTGTATAGTCAATATCGACAATATGCGTACATACGTGATTTAAAAAATGCCTGTCGTGAGAAACTACAATAACAGTTCCGAAATATTCGGCCAGAAAGTCTTCCAGCCAGCGCACGGCATCAATATCCAGATGGTTGGTCGGCTCGTCCAGCAGGATAATATCCGGACTGCCGAACAGTGCCTGTGCCAGCAGAACTTTTACTTTTTCATTGCCGGAGAGGGGTTCCATCCGGGCATACAGCAAATCTTCCGAAAGGCCTAAACCCTGCAAAAGCTTGGCGGCATCGGCTTCGGCTTCCCAGCCGTTGAGTTCGGCAAATTCGGCTTCCAGTTCAGAAGCAAGAATGCCGTCTTCTTCAGAAAAATCTTCTTTGGCGTAGAGCGCGTCTTTCTGCTGCATAATTTCATACAGACGGGCATTGCCCATCAGAATAGTATCCAGCACAGAGTATTGATTATATGCAAAATGATCCTGTTTCAGCACACTTAACCTGCGTCCCTTGTCGACGGTGACTTCTCCGGTAGTGGGTTCCAGATCTCCGCATAAAATTTTTAAAAAAGTAGACTTGCCTGCACCATTTGCGCCGATCACGCCGTAGCAGTTTTCGCCTGTAAATTTCAGGCTGACATCTTTGAACAGAAGCGAGCCTCCGAATGAAAGACTCACGTTTGTGACTGTAATCATAAATCCACACAGCTCCTTGGAATTTTTTATCTCTTACAGGATATATTACTAGTATAACATAAAAAAGATTGGAAAAACAATTTGCAAAAATGCAGAAAAACACTTGCTTTTTTTAATAAAATATGTTATAATGATACAAAATACAGATTCAGGAAGGGAGCAGAATTTATGTTTCAAGTCACGGTAAAGGGCGGCACTCTGCCGCAGGAAGAAATTAATGCGTATATTTTTTATACAAAAAAGAAATACGGTACTGTCCTGCCGGAACAGCTGGAAATTATCCTGGAAGTGGACGGGGATTATGTGAATATCAGCTATAATCCGCCGTTCCGTTTTCAGGCATACCGCGGCACAGACTATCTTGTCAACGATGCCGCAAAATTAAATGCTTCCAAGTATGACGAACTGTGCGATAAAGTTGCAAACCCTGTAGACTGATTTTGCACTCAGCCTATTTTAGAATAGTTTTTTAAAAAATCTGCCTTTGCAATACGGCCGGTTTTCAGCTGTAAGCGCAGTTTGTCTGTCAGCAGGGCAATAAATTCAGAATTAGTGGGTTTCCCCTTGCATGTGTTAACGGTATAGCCAAAAAATGAATTCAAAATATCCAGATCACCCCTGTCCCATGCAATCTCAATTGCGTGACGGATGGCGCGTTCTACTCTGGAAGAAGTAGTATTGAATTTCTGCGCTACCGTGGGGTACAGCAGCTTTGTCACGCTGTCCAGCAGTTCGGGTGTTTCAATAGAAAGAATAATAGAAGTTCTTAAATAATGATAGCCCTTGATATGTGCCGGAACGCCAAGCTGATGAATCATGTCTGTCACAACAATTTCCAGATTTTCTTCCTGTTCGGTTCTGGGGTGCGGTGTGGTCAGAGCAAGAATGCGTTCAGCTAAAGTAGAAACATTGAACGGTTTAAGCATATAATAGGCTGCGCCCAGGGTCATGATCTGCTTTTCTACAAACGGATTGTCATAAGCTGATGTAATAATAAATGCCGGGAAGAAATCGCACTGCGATTTGACACGCTGAATCAGCTCGATGGCATCCATATGCGGCATGACGCTGTCGATAATTACAACATCCGGTTCCTCCTCTACAATTGTGTTGAATACGACATTTCCGTCTTTGCGGCGTGTAATGGCATACAGTCCGTAGCCTCTCAGAGAACTGGCAGTTGTAATACCATAGTCAACAGTATCGTCGCCAATTAATACTTTGATTTTCTCATGCATAGTGCTGGCTCCTTTTTTAATTATTAGATTAGAATTTTAGAATATGTTGCAGAGAAAAGTATTAAATATACTCATCCCCTGCACTTCTTATGTTATCATAAACTAGCAGGAAGGGCAAGAGCGAACCAAAACGAAACGTGTCGAAATTTTTTGAATTTTCTGTGACAGCCGGAAAAAGCCCAAAACATGCGGTTTTTTGTCTGCAAATAAATATTTGCTTTTTCAGACCCCGGCAGACATAAAAACTTTATGCATATTTATGCAAAAAACCCTTGACATTATGTGACGGATGGTGTATAATAAAACTAATCAGAAATGTATGATATCAGTGCATTTCTTATATATTACAGGAGGATTTTTTATCATGGCAAAAGAAATTAAAAAAGTCGTACTCGCATATTCCGGCGGTCTGGATACTTCTATCATTATTCCGTGGCTGAAAGAAAACTACAATAACTGCGAAGTCATTGCTGTTTCCGGTAATGTAGGACAGGGAACCGAACTGGACGGGCTGGAAGAAAAAGCTCTGAAAACAGGTGCTTCCAAACTCTATATTGAAGACCTGACAGAAGAATTTATTACAGATTATGTCTTCCCGACTGTACAGGCCGGCGCAATTTATGAAAACAGATATATGCTGGGTACTTCTTTTGCACGTCCTATTATTGCAAAAAGAATTGCAGAAATCGCCCTCAAAGAAGGCGCAGATGCTATCTGCCACGGCTGCACAGGCAAAGGCAATGATCAGGTCCGCTTCGAGCTGGCAATCAAGGCTTTCGCTCCGGATATGCAGATTATCGCTCCGTGGAGAATCTGGAATCTGAAATCCCGTGACGAGGAAATCGATTATGCAGAAGCTCATAATATTCCGCTGAAAATTAACAGAGAGACAAATTATTCCAAAGATAAAAATATCTGGCATCTGTCCCATGAAGGCCTTGACCTAGAAGATCCTGCCAATGAACCGCAGTATGAAAAGCCCGGTTTTCTGGAAATGGGCGTTTCTCCCATTCAGGCTCCGGACAAGCCTACTTATGTGACAATTCATTTTGAAAAGGGTGTTCCGACTGCCATCGACGGCAAAGAAATGAACGGTACTGAAATTGTTTCTACATTGAATAAGCTCGGCGGCGAAAACGGCATCGGTCTTGCAGACCTGGTTGAAAACAGACTGGTCGGCATGAAGTCCAGAGGTGTGTATGAAACTCCCGGCGGTGCAATTCTGTACCATGCCCACGAAGTTCTGGAAACTATCACAATCGATAAAGAGACTGCAAGAGTAAAGCAGTATCTCGGCATCAAGTTTGCAGATATCGTCTATAACGGTCAGTGGTATACGCCGCTTAGAGAAGCTATGAGTGCGTTTGTGACCGAAACACAGAAAACTGTGACAGGTGACGTTCGCCTGAAACTCTATAAAGGCAATATCATCAATGCCGGCGTAACTTCTCCTTATACTCTGTATGATGAAGAAGTTGCTACATTCGATGCAGATGAAGTTTACGATCAGAAGGACAGCGCAGGCTTTATTAATCTGTTCGGACTGCCGATTAAAGTAAGAGCAAAACTGGAACAGAAAAGAAACGCTGAAAAAAAATAAGTTTTCTTATCTAATGAGGTGTTATTATGACAGAAGAAAAAAACACCCGTCCGGAAGAAGAAACAGCTGCGGAAATACAGAAACATGTTGTCGGACAGGATCTTAAAAACGCTGTATTCGATGAAAATGATCTGGATGGTGCTGTCTTCCATAACAGCAATCTGTACTGTACAGCTGTTTCCAATTCCAATTTCAGTGAATGCCGCATTGAGGAGTGCGCCATGGAAAACGCACAGTTCCGCAATCTGGGCATGAAACACGCTTCCTATCAGGCCGCGGATATGAAAGAATCTGTGTTTACAGATGTCAACCTGTACGGCAGTGCAATTAAACATTCCGGTATGCAGAATGTCAAGTTTTCTAACCTGAATATGAACGATTCGGAATATCATAACTGCTCTCTTGCAGGGGTACAGTTCCATAACTGTGACTGGGAAGATGCTTTGATTGACGGCATTCCGGTCAGAGATATGATCTCGGCTTATATGGAAGTACAGAATTCTTGAAAATTTACGATACTGCACAGCAGGGAGATTTTTTAAATCTCCTGCTTTGCATTTTATCACCGGAGGAAATTTTATGGCACTTTGGGCAGGAAGATTCTCAAAAGAAGTTGACGAAACTGTCAATGCTTTTAATTCATCAATTGCTTTCGATGCAAGAATGTATGAACAGGATATCCGCGGCAGTATGGCACATGCTGCTATGCTCGGCGAATGCGGTATTATTGAAAAATCAGAAAGCGAAGCCATTATTGCAGGACTGAAAGAAATTCTGGAGGATATTCAGAACGGCAGGCTCGAATTCGACCCCAATGCAGAAGATATTCACATGTTTGTCGAAGCCGAACTGACAAAACGCCTTGGCAGCACAGGAAAACGCCTGCATACGGCACGTTCCCGGAATGACCAGGTGGCACTTGACATCAGATTATATCTGCGCGACGAAATGCAGAATATCAAAAAATTAATTCTGGAACTCGCCGGGACAATCTGCAACATTGCCGAACAGCATACAGAAACAATTATGCCCGGCTATACTCACCTGCAAAGAGCACAGCCAATCACGTTCGCACATCATCTGCTGACATATGCACAGATGCTGAAACGCGATTATCAGAGAATTGAAAACGCTGTTGACAGAATGAATGAATGCCCCCTCGGAAGCGGCGCACTCGCCGGGACAACTTATCCGATCAACAGACAGATGACTGCTGAACTGCTGAATTTCCGCTGTCCTGTGGAAAACAGTCTGGACGGCGTTTCCGATAGGGATTTCTGTATTGAAATCTGCTGTGCTTTGTCGCTTCTAATGACGCATTTATCCAGATTTTCAGAAGAAATTATTCTCTGGTGTTCCTGGGAATTCAAATTTGTAGAACTGGATGATGCCTATGCAACAGGCTCTTCTATCATGCCGCAGAAGAAAAATCCTGATGTGACGGAATTAATCCGGGGCAAAACCGGCAGAGTCAACGGCGATCTGATTACACTGCTTTCTATGATGAAAGGTCTGCCCCTTGCGTATAACAAAGATATGCAGGAAGACAAAGAAGCTGTCTTCGATGCGATTGATAATACAGAACTGTGCCTGAAAACATTTATTCCTATGCTGAAAACAATGCGCGTTCTCAAAGAAAATATGCGCAATGCCGCCGCAAGAGGCTTTATCAATGCAACTGACTGCGCCGATTATCTCGTCAAAAAGGGAATGCCCTTCCGGGATGCCTATAAAATTACAGGTACACTCGTGGCAAAATGTATTGAGAAAAATCTCACGCTGGAAACACTTCCGCTGGAAGAATATCAGGCTATGACCGGACTCTTTACAGAAGATGTCTATCAGGCAATCGCTCTGGAAACATGTGTCAGCGAACGCAAATCCTATGGTGCGCCTTCGCCGGATGCCGTCAAAGTTCAGCTTGCCAATCTGCGTGAAGCACTCGCCGGCTTTCAGAAATCATGAGGAAACGGCAGTTTAAATTTATTTTTGCTCTGACTTTCCTGAGTGTACTAATCTGGATTGCCGGAGAATTCATCATCGGTGAACTGATTAATAATTTTGCGGCCTCTGCCGTATGGGCAGTGCTCTGCCTTGTCGGCTGCTGTGTCTATAGTCTCTGGAAATGCCCCAGAGATCCCGATGATGAAGAAAATTCACAAGAGAATCATAAAGGGGATAAAAAATAATGTCCGTAAAAGTATATATCGACGGTCAGGCCGGTACAACAGGCCTGAAAATTGTCAGCCGTCTGGAAACACGCGAAGATATTCAGCTGCTGAAAATCGCAGAAGAGGACAGGCATAATAATGCAAAACGCGCCGAAATTATGGCAGATGCTGATTTTACTTTCTTATGCCTTCCCGATGATGCCGCCCGTGAAGCGGTTGCACTCGCCGGAGGAAATACCCGGCTGATCGATGCTTCTACGGCACACAGAACCAACCCGGAATGGGCTTACGGTTTTCCGGAACTTTCAAAGGAATTCCGTCAGAAATTAGTGGATTCCAGACAGACGGCCGTTCCCGGATGCTATGCAAGCGGCTTTATCTCGCTGCTGTATCCGATGGTAAAACATGGTCTGCTTCCGGCCGATTTTCCTGTATTTGCTTATGCCACTTCCGGTTACAGCGGCGCGGGGAAAAAGGCCATTGCCCAGTATGAAGGCGATGAAAAACCCGAAGAATTTAATTCCCCCAGACAGTATGCACTCTCCCAGCAGCACAAGCACCTGCCGGAAATGCAGCTGTTCTCCGGACTGACCTGCAAGCCGATGTTTAATCCGATTATCTGCGATTATTACAGCGGCATGGTGGTATCTGTTCCGATTCAGACCAGAATGCTGGAGAAAAAAATCAGCATTCAGCAGGTAAATGAAACATATCAGGAACATTATGCCGATGCAAAATTAGTCTCTGTCAATCCGCTGATGCCCTCTGAAGAACAGAAATCTTTCTTCCTGGCATCGAATACACTCAGCGGTCAGAATAAGCTGGAAATTTTTACATTCGGCAATGATGAACAAATTCTGCTCTGTGCCCGTCTGGATAATCTGGGAAAAGGCGCATCCGGCGCGGCGGTACAGTGCCTGAATATCATGATGGGTATTGACGAAACAACAGGACTGCTTTAATCAGGAGAAGCGCATAATATGAGTGTACAGGAAAATGAGGCAAAAGGTCAGGCAGTTCTGGATAAAGTCTATGATTACGCCATGAAGGGACTTCCCGGTTCTCAGGCCGCAGATCAGCTGGCAAAAGAATATCTTTCTAAAAATAATCAGAATATAACAAAAGCTGTGGATGCCCTGACTAAAAATCAGGTTGCCAAATGTGCGACAACAGGCTTCCTGACCGGATTGGGCGGTTTAATTACACTGCCGATTACGCTTCCGGCGGATGTGACTTCTTCCATGTATGTGCAGATGCGCATGATTGCTGCCATTGCCGTCATGCACGGGTACCGCCTGCATGATGATGCCGTCAAAACTCTGGTTTATTCTGTATTACTGAATATCGAACTCGGCAATATTTTCAAGCAAATCGGAGTGAAGACAACGGAAAAAGTGGCGGTCAGTATGCTGAAAAAACTGCCCGGAAAAGTTCTGACAAAAATTAATCAGAAATTAGGATTCCGGTTTATTACAAAATTCGGCCAGAAAGGAATTATCAATCTTGCAAAGGGTGTTCCGTTTTTGGGCGGTTTTGTGAATGCTGCCCTGAATCTGGCCGAAACAAAGGCGATTGCAGAGAGGGCAGTCAGGGCATTTTCTTAATAAAGAGGTGTATTGTTTTGAATCAAAAAGAATTTAAAGGCTTTCAGTTTGTCGAAGGCGGAGTCTGTGCGGCAGAAGGCTTTCAGGCAAATGGTATTCACTGCGGCATCAAAGCGAACGGCAGCCCTGATAAAAATGACCTCGCTTTGATTTATTCAGAATCGCCCTGCACGGCGGCTGCAATGTATACAACAAATAAAGTGCAGGGTGCGCCGATTACTGTGACAAGAAAGCATCTGGAAAACGGCACGGCTCAGGCAGTGATCGTCAATTCCGTGAATGCCAATACCTGCAATGCGGACGGAATCGAAAAGGCTGAAAAAATGTGTCAGTTCGCCGCCGATGCACTGAATCTTAAAGCAGAAGATATTATTGTCGCTTCTACCGGCGTAATCGGTCAGCCGCTTCCTATCGAGCCGATCGAAAAAGGCGTTCCTGAACTCGCAAAAGGCCTGAGCCATAACGGCAATACCGAAGCTGTTCACGCTATCATGACAACTGATACACAGCCGAAAGAAGTCTCTGTTGAATTTACAGTCGGCGGCAGAACATGCCGTCTTGGCGGTATGCTCAAAGGCAGCGGCATGATTCATCCGAATATGGCAACAACACTCACATTTCTGACAACGGATTGTGCTGTTTCCTCCGGAATGCTGAAACAGGCTCTGAAAGATGTGGTTGCTGTCACACTCAACCGTGTCAGCGTGGACGGAGATACTTCTACCAATGATATGATCTGTATTCTGGCAAACGGAAAAGCCGGAAATCCGGAAATTCATAAAGCAGATGAAAATTTTGAAATCTTCAAAGATGCGCTGTATGCTGTTCTGATGAATCTTTCCAGAATGATGGCGCGTGACGGCGAAGGTGCAACGAAACTGATCGAATGTATCTGCACAGGTGCTTCTGATGATAAAACTGCCGAAATTGTGGCAAAATCTGTGATTACATCGAGTCTGTTCAAGGCCGCAATTTTCGGCGAAGATGCCAACTGGGGCAGAATTCTTTGTGCAGTCGGCTATGCTCCGGCAGAATTTGATATCAATCAGGTGGATGTGTCCATGAGTTCGCCGAAAGGCAGTATCGAAGTCTGCAAAAACGGCGCGGGTGTGGAATTTTCCGAAGAAAAAGCAAAAGAAATTCTTTCCGAAGAAGAAATTCTCGTATCCGTCAGCATCGGAAACGGCGCAGGCTCTGCCGTGGCATGGGGCTGCGATTTGACATATGATTATGTCAGAATCAACGGCGATTACAGAAGTTAAGATGCAGTTTGTATTCGGGCGTTATCTTCTCGAAATTGATACGGAGAAAACAAGGAAATTCTATCAGACTGCCGAAAAGCTGACAGACGGCTGTACCTGTTCCGGCTGCCGGAATTTCGAGAAAGCTGTTGATTCTTTTCCGGAAGAAGTAAAGCAGTTTTTTGAAGAAATCGGCGTTTCGCCGGAAAAATCCGCCGAAGTCTTTGTCAACTGCGCGGAAGATGACAAGAAAAACATATTCTACGGCGGATTCTGTCACATCTGCGGAAAAGTCCTGAAGGGTAATTCCCCATGGGTTCCGGAAGGGGAGACTGCCTACAGATGGGAGACAGAAAACACTTATCAGATTGCAGAGGGCTACAAAGTCGGATTCGAGAACGGCGGCGCACTCATAGAAGATAACTTTCCTGAACCCGTCATGCAGATGGAAATTGAATTCCATATGCCGTGGGTACTCCAAGAAGAAAACGACTATCCGGGGTGAGCCTGTGCAGACGATGATTATTAAACTGAATGCCGGACTGCTTGAAAATCCGGATACGGATTTGTGCTATATTCTGCCGGAACGGATTGAAGAATTTACAAATCATCTTGTTTCCGATAACGGCTATGATATCAGCAGTTCAGAACTGTGTATCTGGCTGGAAACTGAATATGCAGAAAAAATGGCCTGTCAAATTTTGAAACTGCTGAAAAAAGAAAAATTCTGTCAGAATGATTTGTCCCTGAGTGCGGAAATTTATATTTCTCCTCAGGAATGCGCTGAACTGGAACACAGTCAGAAAATTTATCCGTAAGGAGAGAAAGAGATGGAGAAAATTAATATTTCCAACGAGGTCAGAGCTAAGGTTCTGAATGATGCTCTGCCGTATATCCAGAAATATCATGATAAAGTTGTCGTTATCAAATACGGCGGCAATGCCATGACAAACGAAGAACTCAAACAGGCTGTCATGAGTGATATTGTCCTGCTGACACTCGTCGGCATGAAAATTGTTCTGGTGCACGGCGGCGGCCCCGAAATCAGCGATATGCTGAAAAAATTGGGCATCGAAAGCAAATTTATCAATGGTCTGAGATATACTGACGAAAATACTATCGATGTGGTCAAGATGGTGCTCGCCGGAAAAGTCAATAAGGAACTTGTAACGCTCCTGGGGCTGAAAGGCGGTCAGGCAGTCGGACTCTGCGGTCTGGATGAAAAAATGATTCTTGCCGAACGCGCTTACGGCGAAAATGATGAAGATCTCGGCTATGTCGGCAAAATTACCAAGGTCAATACCAAACCTATTACGGATGCGCTGAATAATCATGTGATTCCTGTCATTGCCACAGTCGCCTGTGATGAAAAAGGACAGGCATATAATATCAATGCGGATACTGCCGCTTCCAGAATTGCCGCTGAACTCAAGGCCGAAAATCTGATTCTGCTGACGGATATCGCCGGACTGCTCCGCGATAAAGATGACCCCAGCACGCTGATTTCTTCCGTCAACGTCAGCGAAGTGCCGTTCATGAAAAAACGCAGCATTATTTCCGGCGGCATGATTCCGAAAATCGACTGCTGTGTCGAAGCTGTCCGTCGCGGTGTCAAGAAAACGGCCATTATCGACGGCAGAGTGCCGCATTCAATTCTGATTGAAATTTTGTCAAACGAAGGCCTTGGCACACAGTTCAAATGATCTGGATTCTGGAATTTTTGCCTGTAATTGCCGGCATTCTCTGCATCGCTGCCGCATGGATTCCGGAACGGCACAAAGCAATCCGGGAACCAGTGATAACAGACGGCGAAGTTGTCGGAAGTGCCTCACAGAAAGTATTTCAGAAACACAGCGAAGCGTTTTTATTTGCACCAGTGGTGCGCTATCACACGCCGCAGGGGGAACAGAAATCCACGGCACGGAATTTTGTTCCGGAATGGCAGTATGCTTACAGAATCGGCGATGTTATCAGCATCTGCTATGAAAAATCCAGGCCGGATTTGTTTGAAATCCGGAACGGAAGCCGGTACCAGTTCCGGAAAACTCTCTGCCTGACGGCCGGCATCGGCATTCTGGCAGCCTATGCGGTTTTGCGGATACAGTATCATTGATTGGATTTATATTAAGATTATCAGAATAAAGGAGAGAAATTTGTTGAGTACAATCGAACAGACAAATCTGCATATCATGCCCACTTACGGACGGAATGATGTTGTCATCGTCAACGGCTACGGGGCAACCTGTTATGATGCAGACGGCAAAAAATATATCGACTTTGGAAGCGGCATCGGAACGACTTCGCTCGGCTACTGCAATGATGCCTGGGCAGAGGCAGTATGCGAACAGGTTCATAAAGTACAGCATACTTCTAATCTGTTTTATCATCAGCCGCAGGCCATGCTTGCCGAAAAATTATGTGCCATGACAGGCTATCAAAAGCTGTTTTTCGGCAACAGCGGCGCAGAAGCCAACGAATGTGCAATCAAAATCGCCAGAAAATATAGTTTTGACCGTTACGGCAAAGGCAGACATACTATCATTACGCTGGTAAATTCCTTCCACGGAAGAACTATTACAACGCTTTCTGCGACTGGACAGGATGTGTTCCATAATTATTTCTTTCCGTTTACAGAAGGCTTTAAATTCGCCAAGGCAAATGATATTGCCGATCTGCATGACAAACTGGATGATACTGTATGCGGCATCATGATAGAATACGTACAGGGCGAAGGCGGCGTTATGGCACTGAACCCGGAATTCGTTGCCGAAATTCGTAAAATCTGCGATGAAAAAGATATTCTCATGATTGCCGACGAAGTACAGACCGGCGTTGGCAGAACAGGAAAACTGCTTGCCGGAGAACATTATCAATGCAAGGCAGATATTACCACCCTGGCCAAAGGAATCGGCGGCGGCCTGCCAATCGGTGTATGCCTGGCCAATCAAAAATGTGCCGATGTGCTCGGCATTGGTGCACACGGTTCTACATTCGGCGGAAATCCCGTTGTCTGCGCCGGAGCAGTCAAAGTGCTGGAAACTCTCGAACAGCCCGGAATGCTTGACGGTATTCTGGAAAAAAGCAAATTCCTCCGCGGACAGATTGCCGCTCTGGACGAGGTGCAGGAAGTCTCCGGCCTGGGCATGATGATCGGCATCGCCCTGAAAACCAAAAAAGCTTCCGATGTGCTGAAAGAATGCCTTGCCAATGGTCTGCTTGTCCTGACTGCCAAGGACAGAGTCCGCCTTCTGCCGCCGCTGACAATCAGCGAAGAAGAGCTTAAGGCTGGGGCAGAGATTCTTTGTCATGTCTTAAAATAACTACGCAGGAGGGATATCATGGAATTGCTGGTAACATCAAAAGGCTCCGGAAAATATATCGTTACGGATACCAAAGAAAGAGAAATCTATCATGCTACAAAAACAAGAAAATTATTCGGAAGCCCTACTACTACCCTCTACGATGCCAGCGGTTACACGCTGTATACAATGAAACGTACTTCCAACGGAAAAAAACCAGAGTACGAAATCCAGCTGAATGACCGCTTTTTTATGAAAGTGCTTTGCAAATCCATGTTTATTGACCCAAGTATTCAGTTTGAAACTGTTGAAAGCATCTATGAACTGAAAGGCAAAGATCAGAAACATTTTATTCTTTATAAAAATGAAGCCGAAATCGGTTCGCTGGATACTTCTAAACTGGTAAATAACGATCTTGTCTATAAACTTGTATTTGATGACGATGCTTTTGATGATTTTTTTCCGCTGTTCGCTGTTGCGGCTGACAAATGCTTCGGAGAAATGAATAAATAATCTACAGGAGGATTCGATAGATGAAACATCTTCTCAAAATGCTGGATCTTTCCCAGCAGGAAATTTTTGATATACTCAATCTGGCTGATAAGCTGAAATATCAGACAAAACATAATATTCCGCACCGTATGCTGGAAGGGAAAACACTCGGCATGATTTTCCAGAAAGCTTCTACCAGAACGCGCGTTTCGTTCGAGACAGGCATGTATCAGCTGGGCGGCTATCCGCTGTTTCTGTCCGCAAATGATTTGCAGATTGGCCGCGGCGAACCCGTGCAGGATACTGCCCGTGTGCTGTCGCGCTATCTGGACTGCATCATGATTCGTACATTCGCACAGAAAGAAGTTGAGGATTTAGCTGAATACGGTTCGATTCCGATTATCAACGGCCTGACTGACTTCTGCCATCCGTGCCAGGTGCTCGCCGACCTGCTGACCATCCGCGAATATAAGGCAAATTTCGACGGCCTGAAAATGTGCTACATCGGCGACGGCAATAATATGGCAAACTCTCTCATTGTCGGCGGTCTGAAAGTCGGCATGGATGTTTCTATTGCTTGTCCGGATGATTATCAGCCCGATCAGCAGGTGCTCGATTTCGCAAAAGATTATAAGGGCTTTTCCATGACGAACAGTCCTGTTGAAGCGGCGCAGAACGCCGATGTGCTTCTTACTGACGTATGGTCTTCCATGGGCATGGAGGCCGAAATCGAAAAGCGCAAAATCGCATTCAAGGGCTATCAGATCAATGATGACATCATGGCGGCCGCGCATTCTGATGCAATGGTGATGCACTGCCTTCCGGCGCACCGCGAAGAAGAAATCACTGCAAAAGTATTCGAGGCTCATGCAAAAGAAATTTTCGACGAGGCAGAGAACCGTCTCCACGCACAGAAAGCTGTCATGGTCAAGCTGATGTGCCCCGAAGAAAAGTAATTTTTAATCATATAATAACCTCTGCCAATAGCTGACAGGGGTTAATTTATGCTGAAAATATCATCAAAGCTGACATTTAATATTTCTTTAATAAGAATAATCTCATCCACATATAAATGCCGCTGGCCGACTTCAATTTTTGCAATGGCACTCCGAGTGATATCACAGCCGTTCAGCTGCATTTTAGAGGCAAGATAATCTTGTGTAAAATTTTTTTGTTCGCGCAAAAGGCGAATATTATTGCCAATTCGTTTTTCAATTTCATGATTCATCTGAAAAATCCTTTCAAGAAGTTCTTGACAATATTATAACTTTATGTTATAATATTTTTGCACCTATATAAGTGCAATCAGAAGTTTTGGAGGAAATTATGCCCGATTATAAAGAATTATACTATGAATCGCAGGCGCGGCTGGCAGATCTGGAGGAAGAACTGAAACGTCTGGTTCTGAAAATACAGTCCGTCATGCGGGAATCAGAAGAAAAAATTCTGGAAGATGATGGTAAAACTGCACAAAAAAACGACTGAATCATTAAATTTCTTCTGCTTGACAAACGTGGAAAAACATGCTATAATAATAAAGCTGTCGGACGAAAGCCCGGAAGCAAAAGATACCAAGAAAATTTTCAAAAAAGTTTGAAAAAAGTCTTGACAAATGAAACAAAATGTGATATAATAGAAAAGCCGCCGCGAGCCGGACGGGAGTCGCA
>DFJS01000030.1 GCA_002373165.1 Ruminococcus sp. UBA3665 | reverse complement strand
GAAATCCGCCGCTGTCGGTCAGGATGGGGCGTTTCCAGTTCATGAACTGATGCAGACCGCCCATCTGACGGATAATCTGATCGCCGGGTCTTAAATGCAGATGATAAGTATTGCACAATTCCACCTGACATTTCAGTTCTTCCAGTTCGGGGGAAGATACGCCGCCCTTGATTGCGGCAGATGTGCCCACGTTCATGAAGCACGGAGTCTGAAACGTTCCGTGAACGGTTGTCACCTGACCGCGCCTTGCCTTATTTTCGGTCTTGATTAACTGATAAATTCCCATAATATAAATTCTCCTGTATTGATAATAATAGTTTCAGTATAACATATTTTTGCCGTAAAGTAAAGTATTGGGCAGAAATTTTTCTGTTACATGTACGGTTTCAGCAGAAGCAGGACGGATAATACCGTCAGTGTGCCGAAGCCCATTGCCAGAAACAGAAGCATCAGCAGATCGGGAAAAGCTTTTTTCTCTTCCTGAATAATCACAAGGCTTTCCTCGGTCAGTCTGTCAATTTCTTTTGCTTTCTGAATAATATCTTCTCTTGTGCGGCGTTCTTCTTCAGAATCCGGCGCAGGCAGTGTGTCACAGTGATCCATCATTCTGTCTGTCAGCGAACGGATTTTATACAGCATAATTTCTTCCTGATGCTGATAGCGAGCCGCATCAGGGCATTCGGTCACAAGATGATAAATTCTTTCTGTCGTGCGGACTTCCAGATAATAACTGACCGGAAATGAATACCAGTGCAGAAATTCCATACGCTCTTCCCAGTAGAGAACTTTTGCCGGAATTTTTTCGGCATGGCGGTAGCATTCCAGATTAATCAGACAGTCATTAATCCGGCAGCCGAAGTTCAGAGTCATGTAAAAGCAGAACAGAAACAGAAATATCATACGGATTCACCTCCGGATGCTCATGATTTTGTAACTTCATAATCTTTCCCGCTGACGGCATGGCGGAGCGCATCAATCAGGCCGGGCGTGCGCCACTGGAAATTGATTCTGTCATATTCCTCGCCGTTATCCCAGAAATAGCAGGGAATGCCGGCTTCAAAGCAGAGCTTTGTCAGCTTTTCGCAGAAAAATACACGGCTTGCCGTATCATTGCTTTTCATAGTGCCGTATTCGCCAATGATGACGGGAATCCCCTGATCGATAAAAAATTCTTTCAGCTGACGGATATGATTTTCCATCACGCGGACTTCTCCGGGAGTACCCCATGTTTTCTGCTGATCGCTGACACAGAACTGCCATGGAGTATAATAATGCACAGAGACAAACATTCTGTTTTTGGAAGAATCCTCCGGAAGCTGAAACTGACTGCTGCAAGTTTTCTCGACATCCGTCCAGTAACCGGCAATCAGCAGATTGCGCTCCGGATTGGATTTTCTGACTGTCTTGACAAACAGCTGATTCAGCTGATTCAGCAATTCATATGCTCTGGATTCTGAAACGGCATCAAAGCCGACCTCGTTCATGGATTCAAAAATCAGCTGCTGGGGATACTCAGCAAAACTTTCAGCAATCTGTGTCCAGAGGGCAGTATATTTTTCGGCCGTGCCGGGATAATCCGAAGAAGCATTCCGGATCCATGCGCCAAAATTGGGATCGCCGCCGCCGTCATGGTGCACATTCAGCAAAACATACATATCCTGAGCGAGAGCCTCATCTACAATCTCATGAACTCTTGCCAGCCATTCAGGATTAATCTGATATTCCGGGGCATCGCCCAGATGATCGCGCCAGGTAACGGGAATCCTGACTGCATTGATGCCGTCTTCCTTGAGATGGGCGAACAGTTCGGGAGTCGTCATGACATTGCCCCACAAAGTTTCATCCACCTGTTCCCCCTCGGCAGGGTGTTCGTTGACGATGCCGTCGCCGTCGCGGTCAGCAGCGCACACATCGAGAGTATCTCCCAGATTCCAGCCGATTTTCATATTCAGGGCGGCCTGCATGGCAGATTCCGGCGCAGAAACTTCCTCTGTGAGAACGGGCGGATTGTCCGGACTGACGGAATTCTGATTCTGCGCGGCGCATCCGGTCAGAGAAAACAGCATGATACAGGATAAAATCAGACTTAATTTTTTCAGCATAGTTACACACTCCTTTCAGAAATTATACCAGATTTTTAAAAATTTGTCAATATCCACAAAAAAATTCTGAAATCTTTGTGCAGGATTTCCCCATAAAAAGCAGCAGGCTCCTGCGTATTTAATACAGAACGCCCGATACGGGCATAATTTTAAGGAGGAATTTTATTATGAAAAAATATACCAGACTGATGACATTTGCCGCTGTTCTGACAATGCTGTTCTACACAGGATGCGGCGCAAGTATGGAAAAGAACGAAACAGCTTTGTCTGTAGCCGAAGAAGCCCGTGCTGTTCCGGATGCTGCCGGTTCTGCGGATGCTGTTCCGGAAGCTGAAGCCGCTCCTAAAGCAGAGGCCGTTCCCGAAGCAGAAGCCGCTCCCGAAGCAGAAGCTGCTCCCGAAGCAGCCGCCGAAGCAGCCGGTCTGGCAGATGGCATCGGCAGTTACGGCTCAGATGCCGATATCGCTATGTTTTCCGCAGACGGTATGAAATCTGCCGCACTTGCTCCCAGAACCTCCGGTTCTCCGGCCGCTGACGGCGCGGAAGTCTCCAACGGCATGGACATCGCAGTTGCCGAAGAAGGCGAAATCATCGCCGAACCCGTTCCCGAACCGGAACCCAGTCCCGTTCAGGAACAGCCCTCTGTGGGTATGCTCACCGCAGGACAATGGAATGATCATGAAAACTGGGGCTTTTTCTCGAATCTGGTAAATACAGGCCTTGTCGAATTCCCCAGTTTCGGCCTTGACCCCACTCAAAGAATCGCCGTGACTGTGACCGACAGCGCAGGCACTCCCCTGCCGAATGTACAGGTTGCCCTGAATGACGATGCCGGAACTATCTGGCGTTCCGTCACGGACAAGGCCGGAACGGCTTATGTTTTCGAGATGAACGGCAAAATAGGTGCCAATCTGACCGTTACACAGGGCGAACTTTCCCAGACTGTCGAGATCGATTCCGCCGCTGTGGACAACCAGGGCAATGCCCTCACTGGCGACAGAAGCTATACTGTCCAGCTCGATGCCGAACAGAATCTGTATCATGATACACAGATTATGTTCATTGTCGACACTACAGGTTCCATGGGGGATGAAATGCTGTATCTCCAGAGCGATTTCAGTGCCATTGCCGAAGAAGCCGGAGATGAAAATACTGTCTATTCTGTGAATTTCTACAAAGACGAGGGCGATGAATATGTTACCAGCTGCGCCGGATTTACAGGAGATCTCAGTGCTGTGAAATCGAAATTAAACGGCGAATTTGCTTCCGGCGGCGGCGATGAACCCGAAGCTGTCTATGAAGTTATGAAAGAAACCATGTTCGCTCCGGACTGGAAAGATCAGGCCGTCAAGATTGCGTTTCTGATTTATGATGCCCCCCCTCATGACGGCACGGAATTTGAAGCTATCATAGAAGAAGCTTCTGCCAAGGGCATTCATGTAGTTCCTGTTGTTTCTTCCAACGGTTCGAGAGAAACAGAACTGTTCGGCCGTGCACTGGCTATCTGCACGAACGGCAGCTATGTATTTCTGACAGATCATTCCGGAATCGGTGATTCTCATCTGGAACCGATTATCGGCGATTATGAAGTCGAATCCCTGCATGATATTCTTGTCAGAATCATTCAGGAATACAAGCAGTAATGCACAGAATAAAAATGCCCCGTCACAGGGGCATTTTTTATTGCTGTATCTGATAGGCTTTCCGGAGCAGAGCAAGTTTTTTCATAAAGCTGTCTATCGCCATTTGTTCAGTTGCATTAGTCAGCAGCAGATTGATACACTCCCGTGTAATAGAAGCCATACAGATTTCTATCAGGGTTTTGAGTTCGTCCCGGCCGCTGATGTGTAAATTTTCCATTTTGATCAGTTCCAGCGTATCCAGCAGAATGGGATATTTTTCAATAGAAAAATCATGGTCTTTCCATAATTTTTCATAGAAATCGGCATTGCAGAACAAATGCTGCCGGTAGGCTTTGGATTCTTTATAGCACAGCATCCGGACAACAAAACGGTAGCCGTCTTCGAGTCCCTGAAACAGATCGCCGTTATTTTCTTTCAGCGACTGTTTAAAACGCTCCAGCACACTTTTGTTATACGCCGAGAGCAGATAGATCATAATATCTTCTTTATTGGCAAAATACTGATAGAAGCTTCCGCGGGAAATGCCGCAGCTCCGGACGACGTTATAAATAGAGAAATCTTCAAACGGTGCGCGGGTAATTTCTTCTTTGATGGCATCGATAATATGCTGCTGCTTGACGGGGGTCAGGCGGAAAAAAACTTCTGTCGGCATAGCAGACACATCCTTTCTGAATATAGATTTTTAATGTATATATAATATTAGTATAGCATAAATCTGATAAACTTTTAAAGAATAATCTGTGAATAATTTGTGAACTTTGTCTAATTATTGGAAAAATCATCAGGATTTTTCTTCCAGTCCGGGCAGAAAATCTATCACGCGCAGACCGCAGTTCAATGCCATCTGCCGGCACTGTTCCTGTTCCCGGCGGCAGTCCAGACGGTAAGGCTGATGTGCATCACAGCCGATGATTGCCGAACAGCCTTCTTCTCCGGCAAGTCTAAGAAAATGCTCGTCTGTATAATGCCGATGATCTGCCACACCCAGCAGATTGACTTCCACGGGCAGATGATGTTCTTTCAGATAACGGCATAATTTTCTGTAATGCCTGTCATAAATTTCGCGCGAACCGGAAAAGCCCATCAGATCGGGATGCGCCAGATAGATATAATTCCCTGTTTCCAGACCTTCTATCACAGAATTGACATATTCTTCCAGCATATTTTCATCACTGACAATCCGTCCGGTATAGAGGCTGGGTTCTCTGGTCAGGAAATGCTGTCCCAGAATCTGATAATCAACAGGATAATCGGCAAGCAGTTTTTGCTGTGCAGGGAGCAGTTCCGGAATATATTCTGATTCAAAGCCGATATAAATTGTAATTTCCTTCTGATATTCCCGGCGGAGATCGGTCAGGCTGGTGAAGTAGTCATCCAGCTGATCGGGGGTCATTCTGGTATGGGAGACGAAGCCATCCGGGAAGACCCAGGGGCAGTGATCGGAAAAGCCCAGGACTTTCATTCCGTTCCGGATAGCAGTTTCGATATACTGTCTGTCCTCACCTTCGGCGTGATGGCATCTGTAAGTATGGGTATGATAATTGGCAAGCATGAAACATCAGATCCTTTCATAATGATACTAATTTTATTATACTATTTTTTTTGATTTTTGTCAATAAAAAACGGAAAACTCCCGCTGCACAGGAGTTTTCCGGAATTTATTTTACTTTCCGACAGGGAATGCCGTCACAAGACCGACGATATATTTCAGAATATTCAGCGAATCGGTAGAATCAATTGTCTGATTGACATCCACATCGGCATTTTTCTGTGCCTGTTCGCCGAGCAGTTCTTTGCCGAGCAGATTTTTATTCAGTGCGATGACATCCAGAATATTGACTTTTCCGCTGCAATCCACATCGCCGTAAACGGGAACCAGCTCCTGAACTGTTTCAGACTCTGTTTCGGGTTCTGTTTCAGTTTCGATTATTTCTTCCTGCACGACAGGAGTCAGAATCCAGTTCTGACCGTCGCCGCCCCAGTAATTCCACTGGCAGATGTTCGCGCCTGCTTCCTGACTGATGCCGTACACATCCAGCGACGAAACCGAACCGGAAGCCGCTGTCAGAATCGAGTAAGAACCGTTATTATTCATGAAAATCCGGAATTTCTGAGAAACATCACCTGTCAGATCAGAAAGATAAATATCTTTGCCGTCCTCTGCACTGGCATCCTGCACGGTAAGAGCTTTTCCATCCTGGCTGAGAATTTCATACCAGCCGTCACCTGCGGACTGGATATTCCAGACAAATTCTTCATTTTCCTGCACGGCACTGCCATTTGTATCAGAAGAGAGCCACAGGCCGCTGTTGACACTCTTGATGACATAATCGGCATCATTGACCTGCGGATAAGCCGGAGTGACATACCACAGCTGGCAGTCGCCGCCCCAGTATTCCCATTGATTGATATTGCCGCCGTTTTCCTCGCTCCAGGCGTAGACATCCAGCCCGGCCTTGCCGCCGGAAGAACGGGAAACAATGCCATAGAAGCCCCTGTTCTGAATAAATCTGAACTGCTGGTTTTCCGCGCCGGTATAGGCAGAAAGCTGAATATTCAGGCCGTTTGCGGCATCAGTGCCGTCAACCGTCAGAGCTTTGGATTCATCCGTCATGGAAACAATTTTGCACCAGCCGTCTTCGAGTTCGACAATTCTCCATTCCTGCGGACTGCCCGGAATGGCTTCCCATTGCTGAATATTCGTACCATCGGCAGTATTGCCGTTTTCGAGATCCAGCAAACGGCCGCTGAATTTGTTGATAATATGATAAGATACGCCGCTTAACAGATCTGTATGATTTATCCTGACCGTATGATTATATTTCGCATTGGCATCGGCCTGATAAACAAGCTGACTGCTTCCGGCACGGTCTACCAGGTCTTTGGAAATATCATATGCTTCTTTCTTGCTGCCCCAGATGCAGATATTAATGCCTGTTGCCGTAAAGGTCATTTTCTTGACGGGAGTATCAGATTCATCATTCTGCACGAGGAATGCGCCTTTATATGTCACGCCGCCCCAGGTGAAACTCATATAGGGCGTGCCGTCAGTCATGCTCCATGTAGCTGTGATATCGCCGGAAACAGAGCCGTCAGCATTGAGTGTGATATTAATCGGCTTTTCGACATCGGCGGATTTTTCATTCACGAATTTCTGGTTCGGATTATGCCAGATCAGTTCATAATCGCCTGTGACGGCCTCCAGCGTATGGCCTTTTTTGGAGAGTTCCTCGCCGGAATACTCATAGGCAGCGGCAGTGATCCAGCCGTCCTCGTTGACAATCAGCTGATGTGTGCGGACTTCATGAAAACCCCAGTCATCATCGAATTTATTATGATAAATCACAAATAATTTTCCGTCATCATCCAGCAATGCAGAATTATGGCCCTGTGCAGTATTCGGCCGGGAATTGCAGCTCCATTGATAATTACTCATCAAGCGTTCGCCGATATTTCCGGCTGTATTGGCATCGCCTGTGACAGTATCATAGAACGCGCTGTTTCCGTTCTGATCAAGATAAGGACCTTCCGGATTCTTGCTCCGGAACACGCGCATATTATAGCCGCCCTTATTATTAAAATAGCCGTAAGACAGGAACAAATAATAATAGCCGTCATTGCTTCCGGGCGGAGTCATATATTCAATATAAGGGCCTTCGCCGGATGCCCAGTGTCCGCCGGCGATTTTCTTTCCCAGATAAGCATCGGACTTATTTGTTCCGGAATCGACAGTCGGATATGTTACTGTATAATCGCGCAGGCCTGTATTTTCATCCAGATCGAGCATAAAAATTCCGCCGAACCACGAGCCGTAAACCATTTTCAGATTACCGGCCTCGTCATAGAACGTACACGGGTCAATGGCATTGGTGCCGTATTCTGCATTCCAGCGACCGGCCGATGTCAGATAGCGGCTTAAATCCGGATTGCTGCCCAGCACTTTTTCTACATCAGTATTTTTATAGCTGTTGGCATCGTTGGCAGGCTTGGTTTCAAAACCGGAATACACAATTGTATCTACATAAGTATACGGCCCGTCGATCTGGTCAGCCGTGCACAGCACGATGGAAGAATGCCAGTCATCGCCGTTGACACTCAGATACATGCACCATTTCTGCATGACTTCATTCCAGACAATATCCGGTGCCCACAGATTCCCGGACAAATCATAATTCGCCGATGTATTTGACCAGGCATTCGGCTTGGCCAGATCGGTATAAATATCTTTGAAATAAGTTGTATTTTTCGTACCCTTGTCAGAATCTGCCGTGACGGTCCAGTTCATCAGATCATTGGAACGCGCCGCACCCAGATGCGAGCCGATAATATAATAACTTCCGTCATCCAGCTTGATGACTGACGGGTCATGCACAGCAACGCGGGTATAAGCGGCATCTGCCGGCAGAGTCAGTCCGGAAGCACACAGCAGACTGACTGCTGTCAGTGCGCCTGTCATTTTTTTCCATAGCTCTTTCTGTTTCATAACAAACATCCTCCTGAATTCAAATATTATCTTTATCATACCATAAGTTCACAGAAAATTCAAGATTTATTTAAAAATATATCTTAATTTTCCATGAATTTATTTATTCATCTAATCAAAAAAGAACTCCGTCAGCAATCCGCCAACGGAATTCTCTATCAAATCTTAGCAGCAGAACTTCTGACGAACTTCCTGCATTCTGGACTGTTCCGCACAATCGGGCTGATACCAGCCTTTCGCTGACATTTCAGAATAAATTTTCTCCTGCATATTCAGCGAATCATTCAGCGCGGACTTGAAAGAATTCTGCACATTGCCGGAACTGGATTCCATTGTTCCGTGCAGATACATATCACAGCCGCTTTTTTCAAGAATCAGCAGATTTTCCATTAAATTCTGATCATTCATTGCATTCGCCCCCGTTTCAGTGAAGCAAGCCGTACAGGCTTGAAAAGATCTGTTCATGCTGATGTGCCATCTGTTCGACGCAGTTTTTCAGGCATTCATCCTGAAGCTGGGAAGCCGTTTCGCGGCATTTTGTCTGGAAAAACTGTTCATGACCCAGCGCATCTTCTACATATAATAATTCTTTGGATGTCATGCATCTCACCTCCGTACTGATACTATTTCCCGAAAGCGATTTTTTATACATGAAATTTTAAAAAAAAATCCCCGTCCGGGAAGACGGGGAAAGGCTTATTTCAGAGCAATTTAAGATTCCATGAATCCGGCATTCCGGAGAGCAGTAATCAAATTATTAATACAAGCTGCGGCCTGTTCCAGCGTAGCCGAATCCGGAAGCGATTCCACAGCAGCGGCAGGAGTCAGCACAGCCGGAGGACCTGTCATACCACGAGGGCCAGTCGGGCCTGTTGCTCCCG
>DFJS01000081.1 GCA_002373165.1 Ruminococcus sp. UBA3665 | reverse complement strand
GATTTTTTCCATCGAACTCACGTTGGATAATGCAAATTTCTTCGCTCTGGATGATTTCCGTTCTGTTCCGAACCCGGAACTGTACAGCCGTCTGCTGGGAGAATTCCCGGAATGGCTGAAAGAAGCCAGAAGACTGCATATTTTCTGATTAAGAAATCCCCCTGCTTTCAGGGGGATTTTTATATTCAAGCTTTCCGGCTGCCTGTCAGAATCAGAACACTTCTGGGGGCAATCCAGAAAGTATTCCCTTCCCGGCGCACCAGCGGATTATAATCCTGACCGGACACATGCGGAACGTTGGTATAAAACTGTACTGACCAGTCCAGCCCAGGAGCTAAATCCGGCAGCTGCATGTGCTGTTCTTCCCAGTGCGCATTGATGCCCAGAAATACAAGATCATCCTGTTTGTCTTCATCCTGTCCGGCAAACAGAATGCCGAGTACATGTGTATCATTCCGGAATTCCTGATTCCACGGCAGAGAATTATGAATACTCATGCATGGAAAATCCATGCTGCAAGGTTCAGTATCTTCCCGGAGAATTTTATGTGCTTTCCGGAAAGCGGTCAGGTCACTGACAAAATCGAACACTTCCCGGAACTGTTCCAGCCTGTTCCAGTCGAGCCATGCAGTAATATTATCCTGACAGTAGACGTTATTATTCCCGAACTGGGTATTGCAGAATTCATCCCCTGCCGGGAACATGGCCGCCCCGCGGCTGCAAAGCAGAACTGCAAAGGCATTTTTGACCATGCGGATACGCAGGTTCTGAATTTCCTGATTTTGTGTTTCGCCTTCTTCGCCGCAGTTCCAGCTGTCACAGGCATTGTCGCCGTCAGTATTATTCCAGCCGTTGGCCTCATTATGCTTGTGATTATAACTATACAGATCATAGAGCGTAAAGCCGTCATGGCAGGTCAGAAAATTGACCGATACGTTATTGCCGCGCAGTTCCGGCGGATAGATATCCCGTGACCCCATAATTCTCTGTGCGGCGTTCCAGGCGCGGCCGTCATCGCCTTTGAGAAATGCCCGGAGATCATCCCGGAACTTGCCGTTCCATTCCGCCCAGCGTTTCCAGGAAGGAAAACTGCCGACCTGATACAGGCCGCCGGCATCCCAGGCTTCGGCAATTAATTTGACTTTGCTTAAAATCGGATCGAATGCCAGATTTTTCAGCAGCGGCGGATTGGCCATCGGACTGCCGTCCTCGCTTCTTCCCAGAATCGAGGCCAGATCAAACCGGAAACCGTCCACCCGGTATTCAATCACCCAGTGCCGCAGGCAGTCCAGAATAAACTGCTGCACGACAGGATGATTGCAGTTGAATGTATTGCCGCATCCGCTGAAATTATAATATTTCCCGTCCGGGGTCAGCATATAATACACGCTGTTGTCCAGACCCTTGAACGAAAACGCAGGCCCGTGCTCATCGCCCTCGGAAGTATGATTGAATACGACATCGAGAAATACCTGAATTCCGTTTTCGTTTAATTTTTTTATCAGCATTTTCAATTCATCGCCCTCATGATTGAATTCAATCCGGGAAGAGTAGCTGGTATTCGGCGCAAAAAAGCAGGTTGTATGATAGCCCCAGTAATTCAGCAGCTGTTTGCCGTCATGGATTCTTGCGCCGTCCATTTCGTCAAACTCGAATACGGGCATCAGTTCCACGGCATTGACTCCCAGCTGTTTCAAATACGGAATTTTCTGGATAATGCCGTCAAATGTTCCGGGATGCTTGACTCCGGAAGATTCATGTTTGGTAAACCCCCGGACATGCATTTCATAGATAATCAGATCAGACAGGGGTGTTTTCGGCTGATGGAATTCGCCCCAGTCGAACTGGCCGGAATAGATTCTGCCGTGATAGCAGCCATAATCGCCGACTTTTTCGCCCCATACGCTCTGTCCGGTCACGGCACGGGCATAAGGGTCAAGAACATTTCTGTGTTTATCAAACAGAAGACCTTTTTCCGGATGATAAGGGCCGTCCAGACGGTAACAGTATTCTGTCTCGTAAATATCTATCTGAAAAATCATGATTGACCAGGTATCCCCGATGCGGTAATGTTCCGGAATGGGAATGACAGCAAACGGTTCTTTTGCCTTGCGGTGGAACAGCACCACGGAACAGGCCTCTGCATTGGCAGAACGGACGGTAAAATTCACCACATCGCCGAACGGCGTAGCACCATTCAGCAGATACAGTCCGGGACGGACGTAAAAACCGTTGATTTTTTCTGTCGGATAATACTGCTGCATGAAAACCTCTCCTTTTCCATTATTTTTATATTATCATATTATTTTTTCTTTTAGTATAGCATGATTTATGAAAAAAATCAATATTTTAAAAAAAATTTACAGAATTTCCCGAAAAAATTCCTGCATCTGTCAGCGAATGCTCATAATTTGTCTATAATATGTTAACAACTGCCGTCAGAATTTCTGTTTTTGAAAACGTTTTCGGTCTGATTCTTGTGAAATCTATACGGCTGAATTTTCAAAAAAATCTTGACATATTCATGATTATGTGATAAAATAAATATGATAAATTTATTAAAATCAGTATTATGCGGGGGGATTTTGCTTTGAACGCTAATCAGAATTTCATATGCAGTGATGCGTATTTTCAATTTATCCATGCAATCAACGGATATTACAAATCCCCGGAGGCTCTCAGCAAAGTGATTGCAAAAGAAATTCCTCCGGTTGCAAAAGAATTATGCATCGGCTATCTGGCGGTTCACCTGGATGCGCCGCAGAATTCCCTTGCGCCGCAGGGAAAACATATCAGTGCCGAAATTTATAAAACAGATTATCTTTCGGACGAAATCTGGCGCGTAGATTTTGTTACGCAGGAAGAAGGCCTTTGTGTGCTGAGTGTGGCACCTGTCCGGGGCTATTTCTGGAACGACCAGGAGAAAAAAATGATTCATTTCTTTTTGGAGAATCTGTTTATCCGCATGGGGCGCGCCCGTATGGGGTATCTGCTCTCCAAAGTAGGCACAAGCGACTTTCTGACCAGTGCCATGAACAGCCACGGCATGACGATTTACGGAACAGACCTGCGCGAAAAAAATCAGCTCTTCCGTTATAACGGCGTTTTTTTGAATCTGAAAAATTTCAAATATATCAACCGCAGTGTCGGGCAGGCCAAAGGCGACGAAATTCTGAAAAAATACTGCCGTACGTTACAGGGTTTTCTTCTGCCCGGCGAAAAGCTCTCCCGTCCCGGCGGCGATAATTTTTTTGCACTCATCCGGAAAGAGCGCACAGAGATGTTCCTCCGGTTTTTGCAGGAAATTCCTATTACCATTCCTTATGAAAGCAGTTCCCGGACTTACAGAATTTCTGCCAATGCCGGCATTTATCAGATTATGGAACATGATGATATCGGCATGGCGATGGATTATGCCACTGTTGCCCTGAATGAAGTGAAGCATTCCGGAAAAGGTGTCGATCAGCTCTGGTATGCCCCTTATATGATGGAAAAAATCATGCATGACAAGCAGATCTCCCAGCTGTTTCCGAAAGCCCTTGCCGACGGCGAATTTCTGGTTTACTATCAGCCAAAGGTGATGCTTGAAAATCAGGAACTGTGCGGCTGTGAAGCCCTTGCCAGATGGCAGCACGAAGGCCGTATTGTCCCCCCGATGGAATTTGTCCCTGTACTGGAGCGCGAAGGCACTGTCTGCAATCTGGATTTTTATGTATTCGAGAAAGTATGTTCTGACCTGCGCCGCTGGCTGGATATGGGCATTGAACCTGTCAGAATTTCGGCCAATTTTTCACAGCAGCACCTGCGCAACAAACATCTTTCTGAAGAAATCCTCGCTGTCATGCAGAAATATGACATTGAAAGCCGCTATATCGAAATTGAACTGACTGAAATGTCCGGCGCAAAAGACCATGATGCCATGCTGGCATTTCTCCAGAAAATGCGCGATTACGGCATCTGCACTTCGATTGACGATTTCGGAACCGGCTTTTCTTCCCTGAATATGCTCCGGGAATTCCACATGGATGTAATCAAGCTGGATAAATCTTTTGTGGATAAAATCGCGCTTCCGTCAGAAGATTCTTCCAGTGACAGAATTGTGATTCAGAATATCGTCCATCTGGTGCGTGACTTGCAGCTGGAAATTATTTCCGAAGGTGTGGAAACCAAAGAACAGGCCGAATTTTTAAAAAATATCCACTGCAATATGGCACAGGGCTTTTTATTCGACAGGCCGCTTCCTCATGATGAATTTGAAAAACGTCTGCTCGGAAACAGAATCTATCATGTATAAAAAACATATCTGCGAAAGGAGAGTTTTACATGAACTGCAAACAAAAATTATTCATCCGGCTTTCTGCCGTTCTGCTGGGAGCAGTATGCGGCATACAGGCACTGCCCGTTTCTGCCGACAGTCAGATTGCCCATGATGCCGCAAGAGACGTACAGTCCGAAGGTGTCGGCAATCCTTACCATTACGGCGAACGCAATACTCCTGCCGATGCTTCTACGGAAGAAATCAGAGCTATCAATCATGCCATGAGTGTGCAGGAAGTCAAATATGCACTCTA
>DFJS01000070.1 GCA_002373165.1 Ruminococcus sp. UBA3665 | reverse complement strand
CGCCGCCGGAGAAGCCGCCGGGCAGCATGACAATCTGGGATTCTGCAATTTTCTGTGCGGCAATCTTGACAGATTCTTCGATATCATTTGCAGACAGATTCCGGATGACAAGAATATCAGTCAGAGCACCGGCTTTTTCAAATGCTCTTGCAGAATCATATTCGCAGTTTGTGCCGGGGAATGCCGGAATGAATACTCTCGGCTTTGCGGTATGAATTGCCGGAGCAGGATGTGTTTCGGCTTTGAAGCTGTAAATTTCCGGTTTTTCGTCAGTTGTCCTGATTCTGCACGGGAAGACAGATTCCAGTTTTTCTTCCCAGATTCTCTGGAGAGATTCCAGAGAAACAGAATAATCCAGTGTATAGATTTTATAATCTTCGATAGTCTGACCAAGTACAAATTCTTCCTGTTTTGCATCACCATCCAGTTCAACGATAAACGAACCATAGCGTTCTTTGAACAGCAGTTCATTGGAAACCTGTCCGGCAAACTGGAAGCCGATTTTATTGCCCATTGCCATTTTTGCAATGCCTTCAGCAACGCCTGCATAGCCGACTGTCCAGACTGCCTTTGCTCTGCCGTCAGCAATGATTTGTTCCATCTGATCGAAAATATTTCTGATGCTGCCGAAATCAGGCAGACCGTTTTCGTCATATTCAGGAGCCAGTAAAATGACTTTATCGCCGGCATTTTTGAATTCAGTCGAAACTATTTTTCCGGAACTTGCTGTTGAAACAGCAAAAGATACCAGAGTCGGCGGTACATCGATATGCTCAAACGTACCGGACATAGAGTCTTTGCCGCCGATTGAACCGCAGCCGAGTTCCAGCTGTGCTTTATAGGCACCCAGCAGAGCGGCCAGAGGTTTGCCCCAGCGTTTCGGATCATTCTGTGTTCTCTCAAAATATTCCTGGAATGTCAGCCAGCAGTGAGAACGTTTGCCGCCTGCGGCGATGACTTTGGCAATAGATTCAACGACTGCCAGCATTGCGCCGTGATACGGACTTCTGACGCTGATATTCGGATTATAGCCCCAGCCCATCAGGGAGCATGTATCTGTTTCGCCGTTCAGGACAGGAAGCTTGCAGGCCATTGCCTGAGAAGGCGACATCTGATAAGCTCCGCCGTAAGGCATCAGGACAGTGCCTGCGCCGATTGTCGAGTCGAATTTTTCCACAAGGCCTTTCTGGGAGCAGACATTCAGATCTGCCATCATTTCCGACCAGCTGACAGGAGAATTTTCCGGCGTTTCGGAATGATCTGCAAACGGCTGTTCAATTTCGATATCTGTATATTTCACTGCGCCGTTGGAATTCAGGAAATCTCTGGAAAGATCAACGATAGTGCTGCCGTTCCAGATCATCTTGAGTCTGGGTTCTTCCACAACATCGGCGACTTTGGTTGCCTGAAGATTTTCTTTTGCCGCTTCGGCAATGAATTTTTCGGCATCTTCCGGCGCAACGACTACCGCCATTCTTTCCTGGGATTCAGAAATAGCAATTTCTGTGCCGTCCAGACCGTCATATTTTTTCGGCACAGCACCGAGATCGATAATCAGACCGTCAGTCAGTTCGCCGATGGCAACGGAAACACCGCCGGCACCGAAGTCATTGCAGCGTTTGATCATGGAAGTAACTTCCGGATTGCGGAACAGTCTCTGGAGTTTGCGTTCTTCGGCAGGGTTGCCTTTCTGGACTTCTGCGCCGCAGGATTCGAGAGATTCCAGCGTATGGGATTTGGAAGAGCCTGTTGCGCCGCCGCAGCCGTCACGGCCGGTTTTGCCGCCCAGCAGGATGACAACATCGCCGGGGACAGGACGTTCACGGCGGATATTTTCAGCCGGAGCTGCGCCAAGAACTGCGCCGATTTCCAGTCTTTTCGCCATATAGCCGGGATGATAGACTTCTGCCACATGGCCGGTTGCCAGACCAATCTGGTTGCCGTAGGAGCTGTAGCCGTTGGCCGCGCCGACTGTGATTTTTCTCTGAGGAAGTTTTCCAGCAATGGTATCTTCTACCGGAACAAGCGGATTTGCCGCACCTGTCACACGCATTGCCTGATAAACATAGGAACGTCCGGAAAGCGGGTCTCTGATTGCGCCGCCCAGACAGGTTGCCGCGCCGCCAAAGGGTTCAATTTCAGTCGGGTGATTATGCGTTTCGTTCTTGAACATCAGAATCCAGTCAGCTTCTTCGCCGTCGATATTCGCCTTGATCTTGACAGAACATGCATTGATTTCCTCGCTTTCGTCGAGATCTTTCAGCAGACCGTCAGCTTTCAGCTTTCTGGCACCCATTGTGGCAAGGTCCATCAGAGTCAGCGGCTTTTCTTCTCTGCCGAGAGCTTTTCTGTCATCAAGATATTCCTGATAAGTATTTTTAATATAATCCGTAGGAATATTGACATTCTGGATATTAGTCAGGAATGTAGTATGACGGCAGTGATCGCTCCAGTAAGTATCAATCATGCGGATTTCTGTGATAGTCGGGTCACGGTGTTCTGTATTGCGGAAGTAATCCTGACAGAATTTAATATCATCATAATCCATGGCAAGGCCGAATTCCTGGATGAATTTATTCAGTCCGGCTTCGTTAAGGTCAATAAAACGCTCCAGTACTTCTACCGTAGTAGGGATATCATAATTAGTATCCAGTGTCTTGTAAGGTTTGAGTGTCGCCTCACGGCTTTCTACAGGGTTGATGAGATATTTTTTGATTGCCTCGAAATCGGCATCAGAATCCACGCCGGAAAGAATATAAATTCTGGCGTTTTTCACGCGGCAGCGTTCTTTCTGTGTCAGAATCTGGATACATTGTTCGCAGCTGTCGGCACGCTGGTCAAACTGGCCGGGAAGATATTCCACAGCAAACATTTTTTCGCCCTCGGCAAGTGCAGGAAGTTCGTGATATACTTCATCTACAGCAGGTTCGGAGAATACTGTCGGGATGGCTCTCTGAAAATCTTCTTCACTAAGCTGATCGGCATCATAGCGGTTCAGAATGCGGACACCTGACAGATTCAGCCGCAGGGCAGTGCGCAGGTCGTTCAGGACTGACTGTGCTTCAACGGCGTAGGCAGGTTTTTTTTCAACATAAACACGGAAAACAGACATGTTTTTGTCCTCCTTCAGATGATTTTGCAGAAAAATTCTGCGTTATTTTTATTGTAACACATATCCGGGAAAAAGGCAATCGTTTTTTTTGAAATTTTTAAAATTTAAAAAATAGGCAATTTTTACAATTTTTTGATCTAATGATTGTACAAAGTGATGAATGTGAGAAAAAATTTGTAAAAAACTTGTGTTTTTTTACCGGATGTGGTATAATATTCCCTGAAAGCTGTAATTTTCAGCTTTTCAAAATAAAAACATAATTGGAGAGAAGCAAAATGAAGAAAATCACAGGTCTGAATGACAAACAGGTCGAGGAATCCCGTTCCAAATACGGCAGCAATAAGATGTCGGAACAGGCTTCTGAAACTTTCTGGGAGAAACTGCTCGGCAATTTCGGCGACCCCATGATTAAAATTCTGCTGGTTGCGCTGATTATCAACGTCGTGTTTGCCATTATGGGCAAGGCAGACTGGATTGAAACAATCGGTATTGCCGCAGCGGTTTTGATTGCCACACTGGTTTCTACTTTTTCGGAGTATCGGAATGAAAATGCTTTCCAGGCACTCCAGGCAGAAGCTTCCCAGATCAAATGCAAGATTTATAGAAACGGCGAAATTGTTGAAATCCCGATTGATGAAATTGTTGTCGGCGATGCAGTTCTGCTCCAGTCCGGCGATAAAATTCCTGCTGACGGCGTTCTGATCGACGGTAATATTAAAGTAGACCAGTCCGTTCTGAACGGCGAATCGGAAGAAGCTAAGAAAAACGCAGTAGAGGAAGTCACAGAAGAAGCCGGCGCAAGCAAGGATTTTCTGCACCCCAGTAAAGTATTCCGCGGTGCAGTAGTATGTTCCGGCAACTCTGTGATGCAGGTAACAACTGTCGGAGATAAGACAATCTACGGCGAAATTGCCAAAGAACTCCAGAGCGATGAAGACAGAGAAACGCCTCTGAAACTCAAACTCGGCAAGCTGGCAAATCAGATCAGTGTATTCGGCTATGTCGGCGGCGCAGCCATTGCCATTGCCTTCATGATTCAGTGCATTATGAAAGCCGGCAGCATAGGAGCTTATTTTGCCGGCGGCACACAGATTCTGCTTGACCTGGTAGATGCTGTTATCTTAGCAGTTATTATTATCGTAATGGCCGTTCCGGAAGGTCTGCCGCTGATGATTGCAATCGTATCGGCACAGAATATGGGCAAAATGCTGAAAGAAAACGTGCTTGTCAGAAAAATTTCCGGTATTGAAACTGCCGGAAGCCTGAATCTTCTGATGAGTGATAAAACAGGTACTATCACAAAAGGTCATTTGCAGGTTGTAAATTATACCGACGGCGCAGGCAATGCGTTTGAAAATTATGATGATATCGGTCAGGCACAGGCTCTGCTGATGAGAGCTAGTATTTTTAATAATACCAGTGCAGTAATTTCTGGCGAAGGCGAAAAGCGTCAGGCAGTCGGCGGCAATATGACAGAACGCGCTCTGCTGAATTTTGTCAAGCATGTGGAAAATAATGATAATATCAAAATTGTAGATTCCGTACCGTTCAACAGTACCAATAAATTCTCCCTGTCACAGGTAGAAGGTGCCGTAAACGGAACACTCATCAAGGGTGCGCCGGAAAAAATTATTGACAAATGCAAGTATTATTATGATGCCAACGGCGAAAAACAGCCGTTTGATTCTCACATGATGACCCAGAAAATCGACGAACTCGCTGTCAGAGCAATCCGTGTGCTGGCATTTGCCATCAGTGACGGCGGCATCACACAGGAAGGCCTTCCGGCTGGTGAATGGACTCTGGTCGGCATTACAGGCATTCGTGATGATGTGCGTCCGGAATCTATTGAAGCCATTGCACAGGTGCAGAAAGCCGGCGTTCAGGTAATCATGATTACCGGCGACAGAAAGGAAACTGCTGTTGCTATCGCAAAAGAAGCAGGCATTATCCGTGCCGAAGATGATGTTCGTCTGACTTCTGATGAACTCAATGCTCTTACAGACGAAGAAGTCAAGAAGATTATGCCGAAACTCCGTGTGGTAGCCCGTGCACTGCCTACAGACAAGAGCCGTCTTGTCAGAATTGCACAGGAACTGGATCTTGTAGTCGGCATGACAGGTGACGGCGTTAACGATTCCCCGGCTCTGAAAAAAGCCGATGTCGGCTTTGCAATGGGCGGCGGTACAGAAGTCGCCAAGGAAGCCAGCGAAATTGTAATCCTGGATGATAACTTCCTGTCAATCGAAAAAGCAATTCTGTTCGGCCGTACGATTTTTAACAGCATCAGAAAATTTATTATCTTCCAGCTGACAATCAACGTGGCTGCCGTACTGGTAAGCTTTGTTTGCCCCCTGCTGGGAATTGATCATCCGCTTTCAATTACACAGATTCTGTGGGTCAACCTGGTAATGGATACCCTCGCAGCACTTGCCTTCGGCGGTGAACCGGCTCTGAAAGAATATATGGACGAAAAGCCCAAACGCCGTGATGAACCGATTGTCAGCAAGTATATGTGGACGGAAATTATCACTGGAGCACTCTGGTCATTCGGATTAAGTATGGTTTTCATTCTGTCTCAGTTCATGAAAGACTGGTTCAGAGCAGACGAAGTGATTTCTGAAACACAGACAAAATCCTACCTGCTGACAGGCTATTTTGCATTCTTTATTCTGGTTGCTGTAGCAAATGCATTCAATGCAAGAACAGAAAAAGTGAATCTGTTTGATCATATTACTGAAAACAAGGGCTTTCTGAAAGTTATGGGCGGCATCACGCTGGTTCAGATTATCATGACTTATATCGGCGGTTCTGTACTCAGATGCTACGGCATGAACGGCAAAGAATGGCTGATTGTCCTGATCTTCGCCCTGACAATTATTCCGGTTGACCTGATCAGAAAGGCAATTGTCGGCAATAAAAAGCCTGAAGAAGCCCCGGAGAAAAAATAAATCCTGCACATCACAGCGCAAGCTGTAAAAAATATTTTATATACCAGGAGGTAATTATTATGCCAGTAAGTTTGATGAAAGGTCAGAAAGTAGATCTCACAAAAGGACATCCCGGACTCGCTAAATTGATTGTAGGTCTGGGCTGGGACGTAAACCGCTACGACGGCGGCGCAGATTTTGACCTCGATGCAGCTGCATTTCTGCTGGATGCAAGCGGAAAAGTAACTAACGATGCGGATTTTGTGTTCTACAATAATCTGAAACATGCTTCCGGTGCGGTAGAGCATACCGGCGACAACCTGACCGGCGAAGGCGAAGGCGATGACGAAGTAATCAAAGTTGACCTGAGTAAAGTTCCGGCTAATATCGAAAAGATTGATTTTACAGTTACAATCTATGATGCCGAAACCCGTTCACAGAATTTCGGTCAGGTAAGCAATGCTTATATTCACGTGCTGGATGAAACCAACGGCGTGGAACTGATCCGTTTCGACCTCGGCGAAGACTTCTCTGTAGAAACTGCAATTGTTGTCGGCGAACTGTACCGTCATAACGGCGAGTGGAAGTTCAATGCCATCGGTTCCGGCTTTGCAGGCGGTCTGGCTGCTCTGGGACGCAATTTCGGCGTAAATGTATAAGAAATAAAATATCGGCAAAACAAGGAGGTAATTTCTTATGGTAAATCTTTCCAAAGGTCAGAAAGTAGATCTGACAAAAACAAACCCCGGCCTGACTAAAATCATGGTAGGCCTCGGCTGGGATATCAACAAGTATGACGGCGGTTTTGATTTCGACCTCGATGCTGCTGCATTCCTGCTCGGCGGAAACGGCAAGGCCGCTTCTGAAAATGATTTTGTCTTCTATAATAATAAAGAACATGCTTCTGGTTCTGTTGTGCATATGGGCGACAATAAAACCGGCGAAGGCGAAGGCGATGACGAAGTAATCAATATCGACCTCAGCCTTGTTCCGGCTAATGTGGAAAAAATCGACTTTACTGTTACCATTCATGAGGCAGATGAGAGAAATCAGAACTTCGGTCAGGTAAATAATTCTTATATCCGTGTGATGAATCAGGAAAACGGCGAAGAATTGATTCATTTTGATCTTGGTGAAGACTTCTCGATCGAAACTGCTGTTGTAGTCGCAGAACTGTACCGTTATAACGGCGAATGGAAATTCAATGCCATCGGCAGCGGATTCTCCGGCGGACTTGCCGCACTGTGCCGTAATTTTGGTCTGGATGCATAAGGCATCATGGCAGTAGAGTTAAGAAAAGGCCAGAAAGTCAACCTGTCAAAAAACGTCGGCAAACCGTTGGGAGAGATTTTAATCAATCTCAACTGGAGTCAGCCCCCGGCAAAGAAAATTCTGGGGCTGACTTTGCCGCAGGCATCTATTGACCTGGATCTGGGATGCCTTTACGAATTCAAAGACGGCAGAAAAGGCTGTGTGCAGGCGTTGGGAAATACATTCGGCAGTTTGCGGAGCTTTCCGTATATTTCGCTTGACGGTGACGACCGCAGCGGTGCGGCATCGGACGGAGAAAATCTGCGTGTCAACGGTGCACATGTGGCAGAGTTCAAAAGAATCCTGATTTATACATTTATTTATGAAGGTGCTGCCAACTGGCGCAGTGCGGACGGAATTGTCACAGTAAAATGCCCCGGCAGTCAGGATTTAATCGTCCGGATGGATGAATACGGCTCTGCACTGAGAATGTGTGCCATTGCCATGCTCGAAAACAGCGGCAATGAAACTTTCTCGGTAGAAAAACTGGTACGCTTCTTTGAAGGCCACAGCAAAATGGATCAGGCTTTCGGCTGGGGAATGAACTGGGTTCCCGGAAGAAAAGAATGAGGTAATTGATTATGGGTGTAAATCTTGTAAAAGGTCAAAAAGTAAATCTTCAAAAATCCGACGGCAGCTCACTGCATAAAGTCATAGTCGGTCTGGGATGGGACGAGGCACAGCCGCAGAAATCCGGCGGCCTGCTGGGCAGTCTGTTCGGCTCTTCCAAAACACAGAATATCGACTGCGATGCTTCCGCATTTCTGTGTGTCAGCGGTAAAGTTGTTTCTAATTCTGATATTGTCTATTTTGGCAATCTGAATCATGTTTCCGGTTCGGTACAGCACATGGGTGACAATCTGACAGGTGCCGGAGACGGAGACGACGAACAGATTGTTGTCAATCTGGATCAGGTGCCGCAGAATTATGATAAAATTGCCTTTGTTGTCAATATTTATCAGGCAAGCCAGCGGAATCAGCATTTCGGCATGATTCAGAACGCCTTTATCCGTATTGTCGATGCAGATACTAATCAGGAGCTGTGCAAATATAATCTTTCTGAAAATTATGATAATATGACAGCTATGATTTTCGGCGAAATCTATCGCCATAACGGACAGTGGAAATTCAGTGCTGTCGGCCAGGCTACAGCTGATAATGATATTAAATCTCTGGCAAGACGTTTCAGCTGATGCATATTATCTGAACATCAATGAAGTACAGATAAGAGGAATCCGGAGATTCCTCTTATTTTTTGGAGGTGCAACCTGATGCAGAATGAAACTAATCCTGTACAGACTCTGGCAGAACTGGAAGACAAGCTCGATCAGTTTCAGGGTCTGAAAGAAGTAAAAATTAATATCCATGCGTTCATCCGCTTATTGCAGGTGTGGAAAAACGAAGAACAGCAGAAAATCGGCTATACACCTGTTCCGCTTCATATGATTTTTTCCGGCGAACCCGGTACAGGAAAATCCCAGGCTGCCGAACTGCTGGGACAGATCTATCATGTGCTCGGCTTTCTCTCAGAAGGCCGGACAGTCAAGGCTGATGCCGCCGAACTGAATGAATGCTCTGCCAAAGAAATGGCCGAAAAAGCAAACGGCAATATTTTGCTGCTGGTACATCCTGATGCTTTGAATCAGGAGGGAATGCAGAATCTGGAAGATCTGCTGAATTTTGGCAGGGAAAATATGGCCGTCATTCTGACAGGATCACAGCAGGAATTGCAGAATCTGTTTGAAAAAATGCCTGTTCTGAAAATCCGTTTCTGCAAATATCTTGCGTTTGCCGATTTTCAGGGAGAGGATTTTCAGGTAAAACAGCCGCCCCGAAAATTTGAAATTTTCGATGTCTCTTCCCTTGCCGAACAGGAAGAACAGCTGGAAGCTCTTCAGGAATCGGAATTCCCTGTGCCGGTACTTCCCGTGCCGAAAAAACTGGATAAAAATACCCGGACAGGGCAGCTGCTGAAAGCCGGCGCAAGAATGGATTTGTCTCCGTACCTGAAAGAAGAAATCAGAATCCGGCTTATTTATCAAAAATTAAAACTGCCTATGGAAATGGATGCTTATGTATTTCTTCTGCATGAAGATGAAATGACCGGCTGTGATGACGATATGGTCTTTTTCGGCAATCTGATTTCCAAAAACGGCGGCGCGGCAATCGTAAACGGCGCGGAATACCCCGAGGCAGCCTTTGTTCTGAACAGAATTTATCAGGATATCCAGAAAATTGCCGTCTGCTTTTCCGCTTACGGCGATAATCCTGCATTTGATTTCTCTCAGGTGGAAAAACCTGTTTTGCAGATTTTCTGCGGCGAAGAACAAATTGCCTGGATGGATTTGCAAAATCTGAAATCAGAACGGACACTTGTAGCCGCAGAACTGTACCGCTACCAGAATACATGGAAATTCCGGGCAGTATCGGCCGGATATCGCGACGGTCTGGAACAGCTCTGTCAGCGGTTTGGCATTGAAGTGGAATAATCATACTGGATGAAATAATTTAACACAGATTTAATTTAATTCTGTTTTATATTTTATCTGTTTATGTTATCATAAATCAGGTCTGCAAAGGCCTGATTTATTTTGATTTTATAGAATAGCGGAGAATATTATCATGAATCAGGAAAAAAATAACCTCGCCTATCATGTCGGCGGTCTGCTGTATATGCCGGCAGTTCAGCAGGGAATCGCGGATAAAATTATTCATAAAACAATCCCTTATCTGACAAGTGTGGCATTCTGTCTGGAAGATTCTGTTCTGGACAGTGCGCTTTCGGAAGCCGAACAGATTCTGTGCTGTACATTTGAAGATCTGTTCGCCGGACAAAGAGCTGATTTCCCTCTGCTGTTTATCCGGGTTCGTTCAGCGGAACATCTTCTGCATATCTGGAATTTACTCGGCCAAAGCAGAGAGATTCTGACCGGCTTTATTCTTCCTAAATTCGATTCTTCCAATGCAGATGCCTGGCTCTCCGCATTGCAGAATATCAACAGTGAATCTGATCATACAGTCTATGCAATGCCGATTCTCGAAAGCCGTGCCATTGCAGATTTATCAACCCGTCAGCAGGAATTAAGTTTAATTCACAAAGCACTCATGCAGAACAGTGATTTGATTCTGAACGTCCGCACAGGCGGAAATGATTTCTGCAATCTTTACGGTCTGCGCCGCTCGCAGGAGGAAAATATTTATCAGATCGCCATGATACGGGATATTCTTGCAGATATCCTGAACTGCTTCTCCGGAGATTTTATTGTCTCTGCGCCGGTTTGGGAATATTTCGGCACACAGGATACGCTCTGGATGCAGGGCATGAAAAAAGAACTTGCACTCGACAGACTCAACGGCTTTATCGGCAAGACGGCCATTCATCCGACACAGCTGCCGCTGATCTGGGAAAGTCTGAAAGTTTCTGAAGAAGATTATCGTGATGCCTGCCGCATTCTGAACTGGAATGAATCGCAGAAAGCTGTGCAGAAAGGATTCGGCGGTTCGCGCATGAATGAATTGAAATGTCACGGAAAATGGGCAGAAAGAATCAAAATTCTGGGCGATCTGTACGGCGTAAATCATGAGAAAATCAAACCGGTTGTTTCCGGAGAATCGCAGTATTATTATTCCGCAAAATAAAAACGCAGGGAGGAATTTTCATTGGCATTGAAAGAAACATTTCAGGAGCATGAACTGTTCCGGCTGGCAAAGCGTTATCATAATACAAAACGAAGCTATCTGCTGGTAAATCCTTTACAGGCCAAGCATCTGGCCGTCAGTCCGGAAAAAGCACTCAACATGATGGAAACACTCGGAAAAAATCTTGTAAAAGCATATCCTTCCGCAAAGCTGATTATCGGGTTTGCAGAAACAGCAACGGCAATTGCCGCTCATGCAGCAATGCAGTTTCCGGCAGAAGTCCGGTTTCTGCATACGACAAGGGAAACGCTGGAGGGCAGCTGCCTGAACTTCAAAGAAGAACACAGCCATGCCATCGAACAAAAATTATATCTTTCCGGCGATCTGCCCGAAACACAGGAAATTATTTTAATCGATGATGAAATTTCAACCGGAAAAACAATCCGGAATATGGCCGAACAAATTCGCCGGGAGCTTCCTGTTTATCAGAATGCAAAATTCATTGCGGCTTCTGTCATTAACAGAGTTTCAGAAGAAAATCTGAAACTGCTTGAACAGGAAAATATTTTCTGTGAGTGCCTCTGTAAACTGGAGCATCTGGATTATACCAGTCAGGTGGAGCATTTTCAGGTTACGGCACCGGAAGAAATGCCTTTTTCGGAAAAAATGCCCTATCGCTGTGTGATTTCAAGAAACAGACTTCCGGAAAGCCGGAAACTGCATCCTGTGCAGGAATATCATCAGGCTTATCAGGATTTTATAAAAGCTGTATATGAAGAAATCAGAACACAGATTGCAGAAAAGAAAAAAATTCTTGTGCTGGGCACAGAGGAATGTATGTATCCTGCGCTGCTGCTGGGCGAATTGCTGAGAACAAAAGGCTTTTCCGTTGCCAGTCATGCCACGACCAGAAGCCCGATCGGCATTTGTCAGGAAGAAAATTATCCTATCCGGAAAGGATATGCTCTTCCAAGCTTTTATGATGCTTCCAGAAAAACATATATCTATAATACAGATATATCTGCTGAAACCGTCCTGATTGTTACGGACAGCAAGGCCGATACAGAACAGGCTATGGAAAAAATCAGCGTTCTGTTTCCGGATTCTGAAAAAATTCTGATTAAGGGGTGATTTTATGCGGAGTTCCTATCCGCCTGAAGATGTGGAAATTTTACTGAAAGATATTACAGGACTGGTGCAGCCACTGGAAAATCAGGAACGGGAAAAATATATTCAGCAGGGTGTGCATTATTCTGAAATGCTTCCCTGTGAACATGCTCCCTCGGAGGCGTATCTGAAAACTTTTTTTGATGCGCTGGAACGCTATGCACCTCTGACTGCCAGAGCAGTCGGCATTCTGGCAGAGAAAATTTTTCAGGAAAAAGGCGAAAATACAGTGCTTGTCTCACTGGCGCGAGCCGGTACCCCTATCGGCATTTTATTGAAACGCTATCTGGAAAAGCGGCATCATGTAATAATACAGCATTATACTATTTCGATTATCCGGGGCAGAGGAATCGACAGAAATGCCGTGGATTATATTTTAGACCGCCACGCGCCGGAAAGCATTCAGTTTGTAGACGGCTGGACAGGAAAAGGTGCAATTCAGAAAACGCTTCTGGAAGCAATGCAGGACTATCCTGCAATAGACCCCCTGCTTGCCGTTCTGTCCGATCCGGCGCATATCGCCGGAAAATGCGGTACTTATGAGGATTTTCTGATAGCAAGTTCCTGCCTGAATTCTACCGTTTCCGGTTTGATCAGCCGGACATTCTATCGAAAAGACATCATCCGGAAAACGGATTTTCACGGAGCAATGTATTATCAGGAATTCGAGCAGATAGATCTGACAGAAAAATTCCTGACAGAGATAGAAAAATATTTCGATTTTTCTTTGCTGCCCGTTTCGGAAAGCCCTCCGTCAGCGGATGCTGCTGCTGAAACAAGAACGATTGCAGAAACTTTCGGCATGGAAGATATCAATCTTGTCAAGCCCGGCATCGGCGAAGCAACCAGAGTTCTGCTGCGGCGCATTCCCTGGAAAATTCTGGTTCACAGTCTGGAAGATACTGCCCATCTGGGACATATCTATCAGCTGGCCGCGGAAAAAAATATACCCGTAGAAGTATACCCTCTGCAATGCTACAGGGCCTGCGGATTGATCCGGCATCTGGCCGATCAGTAAGGATTTTGAGTATGAAAAAAATTTTATTTGCCTCTGATCTGGATAATACTTTGATTCACTCGTATCAGAAAAAATCAGAATCAGATATCTGTACAGAATATTATCAGGAACGGGAACAGAGTTTCATATCGCCGGAAGCGGCGGCTCTGTTCCGGAATGTGATAAAACAGAAAAATATCTGTTTTCTGCCCGTCACAACCAGAACAATCGCACAGTATCAGAGAATTTTCTTTCCGGATAATTTCCGCCCGGAATTTGCACTTGCGGCAAACGGATGTATTTTATTAAAGCAGGATGTTCCGGAACAGGAATGGCTTGCAGAATCACAGGAAAAAATACTTGCTGATATTCCGGAATTCCAGCGGCTGGAAAAGATATTTCTGAAAGATCATCGTTTCCGGCATGTGGCCTTTGCGGACAGCATGTTCCTTGCCTGTGCCTGCGAAACTGCCCAGACTGCTGAACTCTGCCTGAAAGAATATACTGTGCTGACATCCTTGCCGGGATTCCGTACCGGCAGAAAACTGTATTTCTTTTCGCCGGGTTCGGATAAAGGAACTGCTCTGAAAAAATTTGCGGCATTCTGGCAGCCGGATATTATCATCGCTGCCGGAGACAGTGAAATAGATCTGCCTATGCTGAAACAGGCCGATATTGCTGTTTTCCGTGAGAGTCAGACCGATTTTGCCGCTTATGTTCTAAAGTTTGTCCTGAATACAGCTCTGTAACAGAGCTGTATTTTTGTTTTGCTTCATATACTTTTAGTAATAACACGTAATAAATTGACTGCTATTAATGCCTGTTTGTACAAAATAAACAATTTGAAAAGAAAAAAATCTACTATAAGAAAAAGAAAAGCTGATATAAAGCCCTTGAATTTTTGACAATTTTATGCTATAATAACAATATGGTCCTGTCGTTGCACAGGTTCACAAATATTTTATAGAAAGGAAGGAATTGTATGGTAAAAAAGACCTTAGGACAAAGATTACTCAGCGGACTGACTTCTGTCATGATGGCCATGATGAGTTTTACCGGCTCGATCGGCTCTGTCCCTGTACGGGCAAATGAAGGCGATCCCGTCAATTACAGCACAGAAATTAATTTCTATGACTATGACGGCGAAACGCTTGCACCCGTTTCAGACGGTGTCAGCGGCAAATTCTTTGCACTGGCAACTTTGAAGAAAAACGGCGAAGAAAACCCCGTGGCCTGGAATCTGGTAAACTTTGACCCTAAAAAAACAGACGCTAATATGTCCGAAGAAGATGCACTGAAAAAAGCCTCTACTACTTTAGTATTTAGTCAGGATAGTTTCTATGCATTTGGCGAGGACGGCTCTGACAAAACAGAGCATTTCCAGTACGGTACAGAAGACTACAGCTATCAGGTAGATATTTACTGCACCCTGAACAACGGTATCTGGCTGGATACGTATAAAGACTGTCAGGATGCTGCCAAGGCTTCACGTACTATCCCTGGATATAAGTTCAAGACTCCGGATACTTCTGTAAAAAATCATATTACATTTTCTATTGTAAAAGCAATTGTAGAATATGATTTGCAGCTTAATTTCGATCAGCCTGTCACAATTACAGAAGCCGACCACTTATATCTTTTATTGACAGTAAAACATCAGACTACAGGAGATACGTATTATTATCAGGCAATTACTGCCAAAAATGCCGATAGTATTACTATCCCCATTCAGACTGCTTCTACTCATAACTGGATGGACGGCAACGGAGATCTGCTCCGCAGTGAACGCTATACCGGTAATGAAGTAAGCGTGACAGCACAGATTTTTCAGGGCGATCAGACACTGAATGCCAATAATCTGTTAAGCAGTACCAACTGTGTGGAACTGAAAGAGGGAGCTACATTCAAGGGCTATCAGATTCAGTATCTGGGGCAGGAAAAAGAAGAAAAAGCTACTGATCCTCCCGTAACGGCTTATACAAATACCATTAATTTTACACTAGCTTCTGCTTCTGATGATTATGATTTTAAAGAAATCCTCGGAGACGGCCTTTATTATGGTATTACTGCCGACAGATTTGAACAGATTATCCATGCACAGACAAACTTTGCTGCAAATTATTACCAGTCAAACGGGGCTGCAATTGAACCTGACCTGACTGCCGATACCTGCGGCGATTTCTATGTGGCTAATTTTGCCGATCTGGATATTAGTAAAGATAAAACTACAATTACTCCGGATACAGAACGCTATGGCCCCGAATCAGACCCAAAAGGCAAAATCTTTATCGGTACTTCTCATAATAATAATGAGGCCGTTCTGCATGTGGATGATGAAGAACGCCTGAAAGATGAAAGAGATTTTGTTACAATTGAACTCAATACGCCGGATGAAATGACAGAAGATGTGATTGAACCTATCATCCAGCATATGGAACAGATCTCGGCCGACCTGCTGAAACATGAGGCCACTGTTACACCCGTCAAAATCAAGGACAATTTTGTTGTAATTGATACTACAACACTGCCGGATAATGTAACAGTTTATATCGACGGCGATACTCTGTCAGAAATGCGCAATGGTCTGCTTGATGACAAAGTATTAATCAAGAAAAAAGAAAATCAGACCTATGTCTTTAATTTTGATGAAATTACTGAAATCGATAAAATCGGCAGAATGACCGTCGAAATTTATGACGAAGACGGCAATCTGACAGACGGCAGTCATCAGAATGGCCATTCTGCTTCTGATGGTGATTTCAATACACCTACTAACCAGTGGCTCGACCGGTTAACTCGTCATATGGTGTATAATCTTACTTCTTTGACAGCTGTTAATCTTGGCGAGGCTGCCGGCATTTTCCTGATTCCGCAGGAAACTTCCATTACAAAAATCACTGCTACCAGCACAGGCTGGCTGATCAGCGATGGTTTTGTCGCAAATCCCAACGGCGAATGGCACTTCGTTTACAGCGAACTGGATGCTGAGGAAACATTTAAATTTTCCAAACAGGATGCCGGCGGCAAAGAAGTTCCCGGCGCAGTGCTGACACTGTCCGGTATAGACAGAGACAACAAAGGTGTTACATTCAGTGTCGAACAGTTTGTTGCCGGTACAGGCGCAGAACTGATTGAGATTAATGAAAAATCTATCATGTGGAAATCCGGTACGACAGCATCTTCTATTAAAGGTCTGCCAGACGGAACTTATACTCTGCATGAGGAAATTGCTCCGGCTGGTTATAAAAAAGCAACAGATATTCAATTTACGATAGAAAACCAAGAAATTATAGAAGTTATTGTGGATGGAAAAAATGTCACGGAATATAAAAATAATCAGATTGTTATGACAGATGAAACTGTCGATCTGACTATCAGCAAAAAAGCAGTCGCTGGTACAGAAGAAATCTCCGGCGCACAGCTCAAACTGACAGCAGAAGAAAATCAGGATCTGACTAATGTCACAGCAACACGCAATGGCAAGAATTTTGATCTGACTAAAACAACAGAAGCTGATAAGTCAGTAATCACATTCCAGTCCGGCGATGCAGAAACTGTACTCAGCAAACTTCCCGATGGTAAATATACATTCGAGGAAACTGGTACTGATTTTACATCCGGCAATCAGCTCTACAAAGTAATCAATTCCAAACTGGAATTCACTATTACTGATGGTGCTGTAACTGTAATCAAAAACGAAACTGATGCAGATCATGCCGAAAATGGTTATTATGTAGTAGTCGATAATAATATTACTGTAAATGATGCCAGAATTGCATCCGTAAAAATTTCCAAACAGGATGTCGGCGGAAAAGAAGTTCCGGGCGCAAGTCTGAAACTGACCGGCAAGGATGCAGACGGAAATGCAATTATATTTGAACCCGGTATGGTTACTCCGGGCGAAGGCGCATCCTCAATGAACAGCGTGGGCAAGGCAATCGCATGGGTTTCCGGAACCAGTGCTTCAGAAATCAAAAATCTGAAAAACGGCTCCTACGTTCTGACAGAAGAAGCAGCTCCGAACGGTTATCTGGTTACAACTGAAATCACTTTCGATGTAACAGATGGCCAGGTCACCAATGTGAAATACAGCGGCAAGAATTATATCGCCGAAGACGGAACGCTTGTTCTTGTGGATGAAGCAATCACAGTTGCCATCAGCAAGAAAGCAGTCAGCGGATCGGAAGAGCTTCCGGGCGCGAAACTGATCGTCACCAGCATTGATAAGATTTCTCTGAAAGATGTGGAAATCGGCG
>DFJS01000041.1 GCA_002373165.1 Ruminococcus sp. UBA3665 | reverse complement strand
TCGATCGGCATCATCGGCATTGCCCTGATTCTGTCGCTCTCTAACGGCGTTAATACTTATATTCAGGATTTGCAGAAAGATACTATGACAGCTTATCCTATTTCAATCGAAGCACAGTCATTTGATTTCACCTCGCTGTTTCTGTCCGGCCAGGATAAGAAAAAAGAAAAAATCCTGGGCGAAGCCGATCACAAGCTTGACGGCGTGTACTCCGACGGGAGTAATCTGGAAATGGCCTCGACGTTTCAGACCAGCATCAAGAAAAACAATCTGACAGATTTCAAAACTTATCTGGATGACCCGGCAAGCGAAATTAATCAATATATCGGCGAAAACGGCATTGTCTATAATTATGATACCCGTTTCAGCGTCTTCACGCATGACGAGAATGATGTGCTTGTCAATACTGACGGCAGTACGCTTTCAGAAAATAATAACTACATGGTCAACATGATGCTGACTACCAGCTTTACCAGCAGTATGCCGTCCTACAGTTCCAATAATTTTGAACAGCTGATGCCCGGCGCAGACGGCACGCTCGTCAGCCCCACTATTACCGATCATTATGATCTGGTATACGGTTCCATGCCCAGTGCTTACAACGAAGTTGTCCTTGTGCTGGACAAACAGAACGAAATTCCTTTGACTTCCCTCTATCAGCTGGGCTTCTTCCCCTCGGAAGAATATAAAACCATCATGCAGGATGTCCGTGACGGCGAAGAAGTCGCCCTCGATGCACGAAAATTAAGCTATACCGAAATTTGCAGTCAGAAATTCTATCTTGTGCCGGAATGCGATCTCTATGAAGAACAGGAAGACGGCTTATTCAAAAAAATCGATTCTTCTGATACGGAAAAAATCGAAAAGCTTCTTGACAACGCACTGGAACTGAAAATTTCCGGTATTATCCGGCCGAATGACAAATCTGACAATCAGCTGATTAACAGTGCTGTCGGCTACACCAGCGCACTGACTGAATATCTGATTGATTATACCGACAAAAGCGACATCGTCCGTGCGCAGGAAAAACAGGAAAAAATCAACATCCTGACAGGAATGCATTTCGATGCCGATGACGATGATGATAAAAAAATCGATGATATTAAAAATTATATCAATAAACTGGGTATTTCCGAAAAAGCCATGATGTACCAGACCGTCATGATGATTGAAAAAATGAAATTTCCCGATCAGGAAGAGCCTTCCGAAACAGAAAATCACATTCAGGAACTCTCCCGGATGAAAGAAGTCTTCTACGCACCGCAGTTTATATCACTCTCTGAAATTCCGGAAACTTCCGAACAGGAAACAGAATCCGGAACGGAAGAGCCTACCGAACCGGAATCGGAATCTGAATTGGAAACAGAAGCTGAATCTGAAACAGAAATTCCTACAGAATCAGAATCCGAAGCTGAAACTGAATCCGAAACGGAAGAACCTACCGAACCGGAATCAGAATCTGAAACAGAAACAGAAATTCCTACAGAATCAGAATCCGAAACTGAAACTCCTACTCAGCCCGTGACAGAATCCGAAACAGAAGCCCTCCCCCCTGATCTCACTCCGGATATGCTGATGGCCTATCTGGAACAGCTGAAAAACAATATTGCTTCGGCCATCGGAACCGAAAAGGAAAATATCGAAGCTGCTATCGAAAACGGAAGAAATTCCATTATCGAAAAAAAAGAAAAATTCGACAGAATCACCGATGCCGGAGAAGATCTGATGCTGTCTTTCTATGATACGCTGAAAGCAATTTCGTCTCTCGGCAAGCTGATTCCGGATGTCAGCAATATGTCACAGGAAGACCTGCTCCGCATGTATCTGGAACAGATGGGCGGCGGCGCATCCGGCGGCATGGATATGCAGGATTTGATTTCTATGTACACTTCGGCGGCAGGAATGCAGAATTCCCTCGGCGGCGGCGGTCAGAGCCTTCAGGATCTGATGTCCATGTACACAGCGGCATCCGGTATGCAGGATCTGCTTTCCATGGCCGGAAATCCGGCATCGGCACTGGGCGGCGCATCGGCACAGGATCTGATGTCGATGTATACAGCGGCCTCCGGCGTTTCTCAGGATGATCTCATGAAACAGTATCTCCAGAGCATGGGCGGCGGCAGTGCAGGCACATCCGCACAGGATCTGATGTCAGCCTATGCAGCGGCATCGGGTTCTTCAATGGACGATCTGCTGAATACTTATGCGGCATCTACGGGCATGTCCAAAGAAGACCTCATGAAGATGTACACCATGCAGGCAGAATCCGAATCCGGCACGGCCGGGAAAAAACCCATGTCCATGGAAGATATGATGAAAGCCTACATGGACGGCTCTATGTCGCAGGAAGAACTGATGAAAATCTATGCCGATCAGCAGGGACTTTCTCAGGACGATATGCAGGAAATGATGCAGCTTGCAGGCATGTCCGAAACGGAACTTGCCGCCAAAATGGATGATTATATGCAGTCCCCGAAAGAATCCACGCTTCTGGAGCTTTATGACAGATATATCGCTTCTGGCAGTTACGATGACAATATGAGCAGCTTCGGCGTTGTCAGCATGAATGCGCCTTCCAGCATTGAACTCTATGTTGACAGCTTCGAGGCAAAAGAACAGATTCAGAAATGCATTGATCTCTATAATCAGGATGTCTCGGAAGAAAATCAGATCCGCTATACTGACTATGTCGGATTGCTGATGAGTTCCGTCACGACGATTGTCAACGTTATTTCCTATATTCTGATTGCCTTTGTAGCGGTATCGCTGGTTGTATCTTCGATCATGATCGGCATTATTACTTATATTTCCGTTCTGGAGCGCACCAAAGAAATCGGCATACTCCGGGCAATCGGCGCATCGAAACAGAATATTTCCCAGGTTTTCAATGCCGAAACGTTCATCATCGGGCTTTGTTCCGGTCTGATCGGGGTCGGCATGACGGAACTGATTTTAATTCCGGCGAATCTGGTAATTCATGCGCTGGCCGATACGGATGCCGTCAGCGCGGCACTGCCGTTTATTGCAGGCATTATTCTGGTAATCATCAGTGTCGTACTGACTTTGATCGGCGGCCTGATTCCGGCCAGAAAAGCCGCGACAAAAGACCCTGTCACGGCACTCCGCACAGAATAGGACAAATCCGCAGAGCTTTGCAGTTCTGCGGATTTTTTTGCTTATCCGATCATTTCAAACATGCCCATCGAATAGCTCAGGCGCGTGCCCACATCGCTTCCGAACGGCAGGAGTGCCATGGCAACAGAAAACAGTTCCTGATCATCAGATTTTTCATCCAGCGATTTCAGCTGTGCGTAATCGCCCTGAATATCCACAATTTCATATTCATGCCATTCCATATGAACTTTCACCTTCTTTCTGTGTAATTTTTCTGAGTTCTTCCCTGGCATTTTCCAGCATGAGTGTGCTGGGATTTTCGCCGCCCATAATCCGGGCGATTTCCTGCACACGGCCTTCAAAATCCAGCAGATGCACCTGTGTGACAGTTCTGTCCTGTTCGGGATGTTTCTCAATCAGATACTGTGTATCGGCCATGACGGCGATCTGTGACAGATGGGTCACGCAGAGCACCTGCCGCTGACGGCTGATTTCACGGAGTTTCACGCCGATTTTCTGGGCAGCTCTTCCGCTGACACCTGTATCAATCTCGTCAAAAATCAGCGTGGGGATGCTGTCCCTGTCAGCAATGACCGATTTCAGGGCAAGCATAATTCTGGACAGTTCGCCGCCGGAAGCGATTTTGGCAATCGGCTTCGGAGCTTCGCCCTTGTTGGCCGAAATCAGGAACGTCACAGAGTCCATGCCGTGAACGGTCAGGCGGCCTTTTTCCTGCGCGACGGTCAGCACCACATCGGGCATATCCAGAAATTTGAGCTCCTGCGAAACGCGTTCAGCGAATTTCTCTCCTGTCTGTGCCCTGTAATCTGAAAGCTGATGTGCTTTTTCCGTGACATCGGCCAGAAGCTGTGCCTTGCGCTGTTCCAGCTCTGTGATGCGTGACGTATCCTCTTCCAGATGCTGAATTTCCTGTTTTGCCGATTCATACAGCCGGATTAACTCGTCAAAATCGCAGAAAAACTGTTTTTTAGCCTGACTGATTTCCTGCCAGCGGTTTTTCAGCTGCTGGAATTCAGCTTCGTCAAGCGTGACAGTATCGGCCATATTCTGCAAATCCTGTGCGATATCCTGCAATTCCAGCACACAGCTCTGAAGCCGCTGGGGAATGCTGTCCAGTCCGGGATAAACATCTTCAATTTCCTGCATCAGGCGCAGAGCCGTACGGATTTGTTCCACAGCGGAATCTTCCTGACCGCCGTCGAGCAGTCCGGCACTGCCGGAGAGGGCATTCACAATACGTTCGGCATTTTCGGCCTGCATCAGTTTGCCTGTCAGCTCGTCTTCCTCGCCGGGCTTGAGATGCAGTGCGCCGATTTCCTGAATCTGCTTTTGCAGAACAGCGGCTTTCTGACGGCGTTCCTGTTCTTTTTTCTTTTTTCTGCCCAGTTCCTTGGCGACTGCCTGCAATTCCCGGAAGGCATTCTGATATGCTTCCAGATAAGCCGGATTGCCGCCGAACTCGTCAAGCACCTGCAAATGATGTTCGGCATCCAGCAGAATCTGATTATCATGCTGTCCGTGAATGGAAATCAGCAGCAGGCCGATTTCGCGCAGAGCCGAAACAGAAGCCGTGCGGCCGTTGATGCGGCCGATACTGCCGCCGTCAGCGCGGATTTCTCTGGTCATAGTAATCTGTGCTTCTTCGCAGCTGATGCCTCTGTCAGAAAGCAGCTGCATCACCTCCCCGGAAAGCTCTGTAAACAGAGCAGTAATCACAGCGCGGTCACAGCCTGTGCGCACCCAGTCGCGGGAGACTCTCTGTCCCAGAACGGCCTGAATTCCGTGAATTAAAATAGATTTTCCGGCACCTGTTTCGCCGGTAAACACATGCAGTGCACTGCCGAACCGGATGCAGGCCTGTTCGATTACGGCAAGATTTTCGATATATAATTCTTCCAGCATAAATTTTTCACCCGTTCCGGAGGATATCCTGCAAATCGGCAAAAGTACGCGTTGCCCGGCGCGGATCGCGCAGCAGTACAAAAATCGTATCATCTCCGGCAATTGTTCCGACAATGCCGGAATAATCCAGAGTGTCGATCATGGCGCAGACTGCCTGTGCCGTGCCGCTGCGGCAGCGCAGCACCAGAATATTCCCGGCATGATCCATATCGACAATATTATCGGCCAGTGTGCCGGATATGCCGTCAATGGGACGGGGCTGCTGATAATGATAGCCATCGGTTGTGCCCGCATTGGCCTTTTTTACCAGATGCAGAGAACGGATATCGCGCGAAACAGTCGCCTGTGTAACATCATAGCCGTTTTCGCGCAGCCGTGCACGGAGGTCTTCCTGTGTGCCGATCTGTTCTTCCTGAATCAGGCGGAGAATTAATTCATGTCTTTCGTTTTTCATACTACACTCACTTCTTATCTGATACTGCCGGAAGAATCTTCCGGCGCGCCTTTGATGGACTGCATTAATTTTTGATTGACAGAATCGAAAAAACTGCTTTCTGTCATGCTGATCAGCCGGATGCTGTGCCGCGAACGGACAATTTCCAGCGAATACCCTGCCGGAAATGCCACAGGCGGTTCGCCGTCGGCACTCAGGCAGATATTCCGGGAACAGTCTGCCGTATGCCGGATCGTCAGTTTTCGTTCTGCTGAAAGCAGCAGCGGACGGTTAAACAGCGAATGCGGACAGATCAGGGTCAGTTCGATACAGGACAGTTCCGGTTCCATGAGAGGCCCTCCTGCCGAGAGCGCGTAAGCTGTCGAGCCAGTCGGCGTACTGCACACCACGCCGTCGGCGCGGTACTGTCCGATGACGGCCTTGTCCGCCATGACGGAAAAATCAAATACTTTGCCGTATAATCCGGAAATGACAAAATCATTCAGCGCATGAAATTTGATTTTTTTATGTTCGCCGATCAGATCGGCTTTCAGCATCATGCGCTGGGAACAGCAGTAGTCGCCCGTGAATAATTTTTCCAGAAGCTCCAGCTGATTTGTCTCCAGACTTGCCATAAAGCCCAGATGTCCTGTATTGATGCCCAGCAGTCCGGCCGGAGAGCCGATCATCTGCCGGGCACAGCGGAGCATGGTTCCGTCTCCGCCGATGGCGATGACAATATCTGCCTGCTGTGCCAGGAGTACAAACAAGCCGTACTGCACATACGGCAGATCGGAGAATTCTGCCTGATAGGCCTCATCCACCCAGACTGCGCCGCCGAGTTCATGCAGACGGCGGCAGACTTCCCTTGCACAGGGAAGGGCATTTTTTTTCTGAAAATTGGGATAGACTGCAAAATTCAGCATCAAGTGCATTCACCTCAAATCGATGACGACCAGTTCCGGCCGGTTATAAAATCTGGGCAGTTTTGTCGATTCTCTTGCAAGTCCGCGGCTGACCAGCATAGTGACATTCCCGGAATGATATTCTCCCCCGGCAAACTTCGGGAACAAGCCCTGATTCGGCGCGTACAGGCCGTTGAGAATGCCCGGAATGCGCCATTGTCCGCCGTGGGCATGACCGCAGAGAACTAAATCAAAATGCAGGTTCTGATACTCCGGAAACAATTCCGGTCTGTGGGATAATAAAATCTGAAATTCTTCCGGATGGATTTCCTGATTCAGAATCTGCATCTGCCGGAGCGTATTGTTTTTATTTTCAGAATATGCCAGGCTGTCGGGGTCATCAATGCCGGAAACGGCGAGCTTCTGTCCGCGGATTTCGATCTGTTCCGATTCGCCGGAAAGCACGGTAATTCCGCATTGTTCCAGAAACTGCATATTTTTCTGAAATTTTTCTTTTGTACACCAGCCCTCATGATTGCCCGTGACATAATAACACGGATAAGTTCCGGCCAGTGCGGCAAGCGTGATTTCCGTATTCTCATCCGGGAGTGCATCATCAAAAATATCGCCGCATAAAGCAATCAAATCCGGATTCTGCTCCTGCACAGCGTTTAATAAATTCTGCTGTTCTTTCCCGTATTTGCAGGAATGCAGATCAGTTATCAGCACAATTCTGACAGGCTCTGTGATTTTTTCCTGTTCCAGTTCATACTTCCGGATTATCATGCGCTGATCCAGTCCGGGAAGAATCAGAATCAGCAAAATAATAAAAATAATCCGCTGTATTTTTTTCCGTTTCATGAAAAATCCTTTCTGAGATGCATCAGATATTCGATATTGCCGGAACCGCCCTGAATCGGCGATTCACACCAGCCGAACACCTGAAAGCCGGTCTGCCCGGCAAATGCCAGCAGATCTTCCAGCACCTGTTTCCGGATTTTTTCAGATTTTACAATGCCCTGCTTGTTCAGAGCTTTTTTTCCGGCCTCGAACTGCGGCTTGACCAGCGCGATGCAGTCGGCCTGTTCCGCCAGAAGTCCGAACGCCGCCGGAAGCACCAGCTTCAGCGATATGAACGATACATCAATGCCGCAAAACGAGGGAAGCTTTTTAAAATCATCTGCCGATAAGCTCCGGATATCTGTATTTTCCAGATTTTTTACCTGCGAATGCTGTCTCAGGCTTTCGGCCAGCTGACCGTGACCCACATCCACAGCATAGACAAATTCCGCGCCGTGCCGGAGCAGACAGTCTGTAAAGCCTCCTGTTGATGCGCCGATATCCAGACAAATCTGATTTTTCGGCTGAATGCCGAACTGTTCCAGTGCGCCTTCCAGTTTCAGACCGCCCCGGCCGACAAACGGCAGATCTTCGACTTCCAGAAGATCATCTTCCGTGACAAGAACCGACGGTTTCCGGCAGATTTCGTGATTCAGCCGCACTTTGCCGTCCGTGATAAGCAGTTTTGCCCGCGAACGGCTCCGGCACAGCTGCCGTTCGGTCAGGGCGATGTCAATCCTTACTGCCATATGCGTAGATATACCGACAGACGGCATGTGCCGAGAGTTCGGATTTTTCCAGAAGTGCCGGAACAGATGCCTGTTTCAGGAAACAGTCGGCCGAAACGCGGACGTAGCGTCCCCGGAATCCGTACTGTGCCAGCAAAGAACCGAAAATTGTCGAAATGCCGCCGTAGCCGCTGCTTTCTTCAAAAAACAGAACTACCCGATAAGGCAGAGCTTTTTCTACTAATTCTTCCATAACGGGGAAAATCCGGGTGAGTTTCAGCAGGCTTGTCGGACAGCCGCTTTTCTGACAGGTGCAGTGCGCTTCCCAGAGTGCCTGATACACACGGCCGTAAGAAATCAGCAGCATGTCTTCCGAACCGCAGTCCGTGAATGTATATTCTGTATTAAGATTTTCTTTCGGAAAAGTCATGTTCCTGTCATTGCCGCGCGGATAGCGGACGGCCGTCAGGCCTGTATCTTCCTGAACCGCCCGGCGCATACACATGCGGAGTTCTTCATAACACGCCGGAGAATAAATCACTGCGCCGGGAATGGAAGTCAGCATGGGGACATCGAACGTTCCCTGATGAGTTTCGCCGTCCTCGCCCACGATGCCTGCCCGGTCAATGCCCAGCACAACATGCAGTTTTCCGATGGCGACATCATGCAGAAGCTGATCGTAAGCTCTTTGCAGGAACGTCGAATAGACAGCAAAAACCGGAATTCTTCCGGCAGCGGCCAGTCCGGCCGAAAAGGTGACGGCATGTTGTTCGGCAATGCCGACATCATAGAAGCGTTCCGGGAATTTTTCCTGAAAATATTGCAGACCTGTCCCGAAGGTCATGGCGGCCGTGACGGCACAAATCCGGGAATCCTGTGCAGCAAGTTCGGCGAGTTCCTTTCCGAAGATGTCAGAATAGCAGTCAACCCCGGAGACTTCGGGATTTCCTGTCAGAATATCAAATTTCGGCACGCCGTGGAACAGGCTTGGATTTTTCTCGGCCGGAAGATAGCCCTTTCCCTTTACAGTCTTCACATGAATGAAAACAGGGGCCTGATAGCGTTTGGCCGTGCGGAGCACTTCTTCCAGTTCCTGCATATTATGCCCGTCAACAGGACCCAGATACACAAAGCCGAACTGTTCAAACATCGTTGCCTGCTGAAACATGATGCGCTTGAAGCCGTCCTTTGTTTTTTTCAGGATTTTCACAGCATGTTCGCCCACGCCGGGAGCACTCATCAGATTTTTTTCCAGCTGCTGTTTTTTTCTGACATAGCTTTCGCTTTCTCGAATTGACCGCAGATAGCCGGAAATTGCGCCGACATTTCCGGAAATGGACATATTATTATCATTCAGAATGACAATTAAATTCTTCATTTTTTTCTTGCCGCCGTTGTTCAGTCCCTCAAAGGCCATGCCGCCTGTGAGTGCGCCGTCTCCGATGACGGCAATGACATGATGCGGATCGCCCTGCATTCTCATAGCTTCGGCGATGCCGCAGGCAGCGGAAATAGACGTACTGCTGTGGCCGCTGATAAAAATATCATGTTCCGACTCGTCCGGTTTGGGAAATCCGGCAATGCCGTCTTCCTTCCGGATTGTCTCAAACCTGTCTGCACGGCCGGTCAGAATTTTATGCGTATAGCACTGATGTCCCACATCCCAGATAATTTTATCTTTGGGGGATTCAAATACCCGGTGCAGTGCCATAGTCAGCTCTACCGTTCCCAGATTCGAGGCCAGATGGCCGCCGTTTTTGGAAATCACCCTCACCAGCAGCGTACGGATTTCTTTGGCGAGTTTCCGGCACTGGTAAAAATTCAGTTTTTTCAAATCCTCCGGAAGATTCAGGTCTTTCAGCTGATATTCTCTGGAGTCCTGGTCTGTTATATTCATAAATTTATCACTACTCGTTTATTAAAATAATTATGCCAGCGGCATAAAAGAACCGATTGCAATCCCCAGCACTGCACCGCAGAACACTTGCAGCGGCGTATGTCCCAGCAGTTCTTTGAACTGTGTTTCCCGTTCGGCCTCTTCCTGCGAGAAGAGCCTCTCCATGATTTCATTCAGCTGTTTGGCATGTTTTCCGGCTTCCAGACGGACGTTAGCGGCATCGTACATGATAATTGCCGCTACGACAAACATAATGGCAAATGCCGGAGAGTCCCACCCGGAAATTCTGCCTGTAGAAATCAGCGTGGCACAGACCATCGAAGAATGCGAACTCGGCATTCCGCCGGAACCGTAAAGCCGCTCCAGCTTGACAGAAGCATTCTGGATGAAAAATAAAATAAACTTGATCACCTGAGCGGCAGCCCAGCCAAGAATCCCTGCACATAAAATCGGATTATAAATCATGATTTTTTCGCTTCTCACTTTCTTTGACGGAATTACTGCACCCGGACGAGCATGGCATCTGTCAGGGCATGTAAAAATTCTGCCGTTTCAGATTCTGGCAGCTGCCGGAGTGCGGCATGGGCACGTGCAGTCAGTTCGGCGGCATAGGCTCCTGCGCGTTCGATGCCCAGAGCTGTGACGAATGTCTGTTTATGTTCTTCGGCATCGCTTCCGGCAGGCTTGCCCAGCTGTTCAGAAGTGCCTGTCACATCCAGAATATCATCAATAATCTGGAAGGCAAGTCCGAGGGCAAGTCCGTAACTGCCGGCGGCCTGCATCTGTTCTTCCGAGCCGCCGCCGCAGATACATCCCATCTGGCAGGAAGCCTTGATGAGTGCGCCTGTCTTTTTCAGGCACATTTGTTCCAGCTCTTCGGCGGAAACATGTTCCTGCGACTCGAACTGCATATCCAGCATCTGGCCGCCGACCATGCCGGAAGCACCTTCTTCGCGGGCGAGTATCTGAACCAGAGCAGTTTTCTGTTCCGGAGTAAGAGTTCCGTCAGAAGCAAGCAGATAAAACGGATGACAAATCAGGTGATATCCGGCGAGAATGGCTGTTGCTTCGCCGAACGCTTTATGACAGGACGGCTTGCCGCGGCGCACATCGTCATTATCCAGCGCAGGCAGGTCATCAAAAATCAGGGAAGCTGTATGTGTCATTTCCATAGCCATGGCGGCACTGTCGGCCTGACCGGGTTCGCCGCCGCAGAGTTCACAGAACGCATAAATCAGCGCAGGACGGAGACGTTTTCCGCCGGCCATCAGGGAATGGCGCATAGCATCGAACAGTGTATGCAGTGATTCGGGATGACTGCTCCGGTTCTGCATGATATTCTCATACAGATACTCTTCCACGCGACTGGCATAATATTCCAGACGGCGTTTTTGTGTTTCATTCATGATACATTCTCCTTCTTTTCTGCACGGACGAACACCACGCCGTCCGGCAGATGAATTTTCAGGCAGTCTCCGGGCGAAATCTGTCCGACAGAACGGATAATTTCTCCTGATTCTGAAAAAATTTCCGCAGACTGTCCGGCCGATGCCAGTTCTGCCGCGGCAGTGGGCGTAGCGGCACGGAGATCAGCGGCTTTGTCGGTCAGCGTAAAATCCGTTTCGTGCCCCACTGCCGAAATCACAGGTGTCCGGCAGGCATGTACCGCACGGACAACGGCCTCGGCGTTGAAGACTTCCAGATCTTCGGCCGAACCGCCTCCGCGGCTGAGAATCAGCAAATCTAGATTCTGCGAATCGGCAGTATCCAGAGCCTGACAGATTTCTGTTCCGGCAAGATTTCCCTGCACATGGACAGGAAACAGAATCAGTTCCGCATCCGGCGCACGGCGGCGCAGTGTACTTTGCACATCATGCAGAGCGGCACCGGATGCGGAAGAAATCAGGCCGATTTTCCGGGGATGTTCCGGAATTGCTTTTTTCTGTGCATCGTCAAACAAGCCTTCTCCGGCAAGCTTCTGTTCCGTTCGGGAAAAGCCTTTCTGCACGCTGCCGATGCCTTGCAGCAGCATATCTGTCACGCAGAACTGAAATTCGCCTTTTGATGCATAAAACCCGGCACTTCCGGCCGCGATGACGGCCATGCCGTTTTCCGGCGAAAAGCGCAGTCTTCCGGCCGCATCCCGGAACATAACGGCTCTGACCGAACTTCCGGCATCCCGGAGCGAAAAAAACAGAGTTCCGTCACGGCATTGCAGACCGCACAGTTCGCCTTCCAGCAGCAGGAGTTTAAGCCGCGGCTGCTTCCGGAGCAGTGCGGCCGCCCTGCTGTTGAATTCCGTCACGGTCATCAATATTATTCCTGATGCTGACGGACATAATTTCCCAGAATGCCGTTAATAAAAGACGTATCCTCGGCAGAAGCATAAATTTCTGAAAGATGTACAGCTTCGCTGACGATGACTCCGGCCGGGAGCTTTTTGCTGCTACGCAGTTCATAAATTGCAATTCTTAAAATAATCAAGTCAACACGGGCAATACGATTCAGGGCACGGCGCGGACTGTAAGAAGCAATAATCTGATCCAGCGCACCGGCTTCGGACAGTACGCCTTTCACGAGGGCACGGCATTTGTCGCTGACGGGGATTTCGCCGATTTCTTCGGCAATGGCAAATAATTCTTCCGGAGAATCATCCCGGAAGGAAGATTCAAACAAGATGCAAAATGCACTTTCTCTGTACTGACTGGCTTTCATACTTCCTCCTGCATACCGGTAATTTCGACATGTACATGTACGGCTGTCACGCTGGTCATATCCTGAATGCTCTGCTTGACGGCTTTCTGAACACGGGCGGCAACAGCAGCCGCACGGTTTCCGCTTTTGACGAGAATCCGCACTTCGGCAGAGACAGCTCCGCCCAGATTGATAATTCTGACAGGATGTTTCTCGTCCAGTCCGGCCACGCCGACTGCTTCACGCGCCGCAATGGCGGCTACCTGACGGAGCACATCGTCCGAAATCCGGATTGTCCGTTCAGCGTTTTTGATATTATCCATACTCATAGCAATACTGACTTCCTTTCCTGATGGAACAGTTTTTTGATATATTTTCATTTTAACATAAAACACAGCGTTTGTCAATCCGGATTGCAATAAAATTTACCGGACTTCAAAAATCCGGATATTTTCGGCCGGAATGGCAACTTCTTCCAGAATCGTTTCTTTGATCATAGCGGCTCCGGAAGCATCCAGTCCGTCAGTGCGGACAACAACTTTGGCAGTATCGCCGTCCAGATAGACCACGCAGTCGGAAAAGCCCTGGGATTTGATCAGGGATTCGATAGTGCCTTCGTGCTCGATCAGGCTGGCGACTTCGGCAGCATTGAGAGCAGCCGTGACGGCTTCATCGTCTGTGACATCGCCGCCGCCGATCATCATCTGAAGCGTCTGGACAGCTTCGTCCCGGCTGGCAGTTTTTTCCAGCCTTGCCTGTGCGAAATAATCGGCAGAAGGGTCAGGTTCTGCGCTGACAAATTCCGTATCGCCGTAGTGCGGCGCAGGCTGTTCCAGTTCTGTAACGGGAGTGGCGGCCGGCAGTTCCGTTCTGGTATAATTATAATTAACA
>DFJS01000054.1 GCA_002373165.1 Ruminococcus sp. UBA3665 | reverse complement strand
GACAAGAAAGAAGACGGCGATTATCACAGAACGCTGGAAGGCGGTCACAGCCGCCGGAGAATTTTTCATCATAAAGATGCAACAGGAAAAGAAATTGCTGACAAACTCCGTGCTTACGTGCAGACATTGCCCAATGTAGAAATGAGGGCAGACACGCTGCTGTGTGATGTCAGAAAGACAAAGACAGGCTTTTCGGCACTGATTCTGCATGACGGAGATTATCAGACAGTCCACAGTCATTTTTTTATTATGGCAACGGGCGGCATCGGCAGAGTTTATGAATTTACAACAAATTCTTCCATTGCAACCGGCGACGGCATCATGTTTGCCTATAATATGGGCGCGATGATCCGGGGGCTGAGTTTAATTCAGTTTCATCCCACAGCGTTCAATAACCGGCATACGCGCGAATGCTTTTTGATTTCCGAAGCCGTCAGAGGCGAAGGAGCTTATCTGCTGAACTGCAATTACGAACGCTTCATGCAGCGTTATGACGACAGGCTGGAGCTTGCGCCGCGTGATGTTGTCTCCAATGCGATTGTTCTGGAAAGCAGAAGAACAGGTTCGGATGAATTTTATCTGGATATCACTCACAAAGACCCGGAAGAAGTCAGGAACAGATTTCCTATGATTTATCACAATCTGCTTGACCAGGGCTATGATATGACAAAAGACAGAATTCCGATTTATCCCTGTCAGCATTATCTGATGGGCGGCATTCAGGTGAATCCGGCATCCCGGACAAAAGTGCCGAATCTGTACGCCTGCGGCGAATGCTCGAATACGGGCGTTCATGGAAACAACCGTCTGGCAAGCAATTCGCTGCTGGAAGCTCTGGTATTTTCGCGCCATGCGGCACAGGATATTGCCAGAAAAATGCCGCATGTACCGGATAAATTTGAAGAAGCGGAATTCAATCCGCATATCGGCGCACAGCCTGTTCCGCACGGCATCCGCACACAGCTGCGGCATATTTTGCAGGAGAGCTATTTTGTCATTCCCAATGCGGAAAAAATTCAGGAGAATTTCAGCAAAGTATGCGAAATTCTGCATGATCTGGAAGACGGGAATTATCTGGTTAATCAGGATTATGTCGAAGCCCGTTCTACTGCGACAATTGCTTTTCTGATTCTGAACGAAGCCTTGATTGAAGAGAAAGGAGCATAAATTCATATGCAATTATTGCAGAGCTATATTGATAATATTATTTATACTGCCCTGGAAGAAGATATTCATTATGTGGATGTGACAACGGATTATCTTCTGCCGGACGGTCACACCAGCAGTGCCTATTACGTTGCCAAAGCCGAGGGCGTTATCTGCGGTCTGGATATCGCCAGAAGAGTATTTGAACTGGTGGGCGGCAATGTCGAGTTCAAGGCCAGTCTGAAAGACGGCGATAAAGTAAAAAAAGGCGATATTTTTGCGACTATGCAGGGCGATTCCAAAACACTGCTGAAAGGCGAGCGCACAGCCCTGAATCTGTTGCAGCACATGTCCGGCATTGCCACGGCGACAAATCACTGTGTAGAGCTGGTACAGGGAACCAATGCCAAAATCACAGATACCAGAAAAACACTTCCGGGTCTGAGAAGATTGCAGAAATATGCCGTTACCGTAGGCGGCGGCTATAATCACAGGTATAATCTTTCCGAAGGTGCTATGCTGAAAGATAATCATATTGATGTTTACGGCGGCATTACTCCGGCAGTAACAGCTTTGAGAAAAAAAATCGGACACATGACAAAAATCGAAGTTGAAGTCCGCAATCTGGAAGAATTGCAGGAAGCCCTTGCAGTGGGCTGTGAGATCATCATGCTGGATAACATGTCCTGCGAGGATATGGCCAGAGCAGTGGAACTCACTGCCGGAAAGGCATTGCTGGAAGCCTCCGGAAATGTGACGGAAAAAAATATTGCCGAAATCGCCAGAACCGGCGTAGATATTATTTCGCTCGGTGCGCTGACACATTCGGTACAGTGTTTTGATATTTCCATGAAATTCGATTGATTGCCTGCCAAAACAGAACAGAAAGGATGATTTCATGAAACACGGCACAAAACTGCTTGCTGTGCTGTTATGCGGCTGTCTGCTGACGGGTACTTCCTGCGGAAAAAATAACAGTTCTTCCGATTCTGTATCGGTAGAAAGCACGCCCCAGACAGAAAAGCTTGTCATTCCGGAAGAGGGCATTGTAACCGTTCCGCCGTCTCCGGAAACAACAGCATCCAATCAGGCAAAGGCGGACGGCAGCTATGATATTTATGTCACAATTCAGAGCGTAGAAATTTCTCTGGAAGAGCTGAAAAATAATAATTATACAGTTCCTGTCTATGTTTCTCTGGATCAGAATTCCGGCATTACCTATACGGAATGGGGAGCTTATTACGATTCCCGCTGTACGCTGGAATATGATGTATTTGACAGAGAGGTTTATTTTGACACAGTATGCTCTGTCAATGAAGAAGAACATTTTTTCTGGACAGCCTGGGCATCTGCGAATCTGAACCAGCGGGACGGCAATCTGATTCTGCTGAATCTCACCCTGCCGATGGATGCCGCCGCCGGAGACAGCTATCCTGTTACCTATGCCAGCACATCGCTTGCCAACAAGCCTCATGTCTGGAATTGTGTAGATGAAACTAAATCTGTCAACTGGGCAGTCGATGGTTCTGTCGGCTGGCAGGACGGCGGCATCACTGTGACAGAATAATATTTGATCAGGAGAGGAGTTTTTTTATCATGTCAAAATTTTATATTACCACGCCAATTTATTATCCCTCAGGCAATCCGCATATCGGACACTGCTATACTACAGCGGCCTGTGATACGATTGCTCGTTATAAAAGAATGCAGGGGCATGATGTCATGTTCCTGACTGGTACTGACGAACACGGCCTGAAAATCGAACAGAAAGCCGCCGAAGCCGGCATCACTCCCAAGGAATATGTCGATCAGATTGTAGAAATTTTCAAGAAATTATGGAGTTTCATGAATATCAGCTATGACAGATATATCCGGACGACGGATGATTATCATGTAGAAGCAGTTCAGAAAATTTTCAAGGATCTGTATGACAAAGGCTATATCTACAAGGGAAAATATACCGGAAAATACTGCACTCCCTGCGAGAGCTTCTGGACTTCCTCACAGCTGAAAAACGGCAAATGCCCGGAATGCGGCCGTGATGTCATCGATGCCGAAGAAGAGGCCTATTTCTTCAGGATGTCTCCTTTTGCTGACAGAATTGAAGATCTGCTGCTGAATACGGATTATCTTCAGCCGCGCACCCGTGCGGCAGAGCTGGTAAATAATTTCATCAAGCCCGGCCTGGAAGATCTGTGTGTTTCCAGAACTTCTTTCAAGTGGGGCATTCCCGTGACATTTGATACCAAACATGTAGTTTATGTCTGGATTGATGCGCTGTCGAATTATATTACGGCAATGGGCTATGATAATCAGGCATATCAGGATTTTGAGAAATTCTGGCCTGCGGATGTGCACATGGTAGCCAAAGACATCATGCGTTTTCATGCGATCATCTGGCCGGCCATGCTGATGGCACTGGATTTGCCGCTTCCGAAGCATCTGGCAGTTCACGGCTGGATTACATTCAACGGCGAAAAAATGAGCAAATCGCTTGGAAATGTTGTCGACCCGTTTGTGCTGGGCGAACGTTACGGCGCGGATGCCATCCGGTATCACATTCTGCGTGAAATGGCACTGGGTGCCGACAGCGATTTTTCAAACGAAATCATGATTAACAGACTGAATTCTGATCTTGCCAACGGCCTGGGAAATCTGGTATCCAGAACGGTAGCTATGATTGATAAATATTTCGGCGGCACGCTTCCGGAAGAACGTCAGGCAGAAGAAATCGATCAGGAATTAATCAGCCTTGCAGTTTCTATCCGGGATGCTGTCGATCATTATTTTGACGAAACACAGCTGAAAAATGCGCTGATTGAGATTTTCAGGCTGGTAGACAGAGCCAATAAATATATCGACGAGACAACGCCCTGGATTCTGGGCAAGGATGAAAGCAAAAAAGCACGGCTTGCCAGTGTGTTATATAATCTGCTGGAGAGTATCCGGATTATTTCATCTCTGCTGAGTCCGTTCATGCCCTCGACCATGCCGAAAGTCTGGGAACAGATTGGTGCATCGGCAGAAGATGTCACATATCAGAATGCCAATCAGTTCGGGGTACTGCCTGCAAACGTCACTGTGCACAAGGGAGAAATTCTGTTCCCGCGGATTGATGTTGAAAAAGAAATTGATGCTCTGAATGAAATTATCAAGGCAAATCAGGCTCCGTCCTACGAGCCTGCGCCTGTTGCGGATGAAATTACAATAGATGATTTTGCCAAAGTAGATCTGCGTGTTGCGAAAGTTATTTCAGCCGAGAAGATCAAGAAAGCGAAAAAGCTGCTTCGTCTCCAGCTGGATGACGGCATGGGCGGCCGCCAGGTTGTTTCCGGGATTGCGCAGTGGTATGCGCCGGAAGCCCTTGTGGGAAAGAAAGTCATCATTGTAGCGAATCTGAAACCGGCCGTACTGTGCGGAGTGGAAAGCCGCGGCATGATCTGTGCGGCTGATCTGCCGGATGGCAGTGTAGTTGTGCAGTTTGCGGATGATTCTTATCCGTGCGGCGCAAAATTAAGATAACAAAAAAAGCTCCTCTCTGATTTTAATCCGGAGAGGAGTTTTTAATCTTATTCGTCATCATCAGCGAGTGATTTTTTGCCCCATACATAGTCATCATTATATTTTTCTGACATATAGGAACTGAGAACAGAAAGATATTCCAGATAGCATTGATATCTTACTTCCGGAGAAGGGGAACAGTCGCTGACATTTTCGCCGTCGCCGGCGATTTCATGTGTTTCAAAATCAGTAATAAAATCAAGCAGTTTGTTTCTTTCCTGAATCAGCTGTTGATAAGTTTTATGTTTTCTCATTTCCAGATAGCCCTGCGGACTGATCATCATAATTATACACTTCTTTCTTGAATTCAATGCCCTTTAGGGATTCTGTCCATCTGATCTTTTTCGGTTTTGAGATCGGCATAAAGCAGGTCGAGAAAAGTAATCATCAGCGGAATCAGCGCGAACCAGACTCCGCGGCCGGAAAATCTATGACATGCAATCGTGGAAGTAATGCCTCCTGCGACAAACAGAGCCAGCATTCCGGCGTGGAAGCCCATTCTTTTGATATGTGCCATATCTTTATGCCGAATGCCTTTTGTGAAGAACACGCCTGTCTGCCGGATGTGATTGGTGCAGAATGTTGTTGCCATAGGAATGCCGTCGGCCTGCCGGAAAGTATTATACTGCATCGAGCAGATAAAATTCACAGCAATCTGCGAAATCTGGAACGGGGCACTGTCGGGGATGAATCCCAGAATCAGGACAGTCAGCATTTCAATCAGGATTAAAAGCGTATCCCATCGGATCAGATGAAATTTCTTGATTGATCCGGCAGCTGTTTCAGAAACGACAGCACCCAGAAAATAAGCAGTAATGGGAACGCATAGATATCTTGCCTGAGCCCAGTCCCCGGAGCCTAAGGCCATTGCCAGCAGAACAAAATTAGCCGTCTGCGCATTGCAGAAAATGCCGCCCCTGACGGAATACGTATAACCGCCGAAAAATCCTCCGACATACATCAAAAATGCGAGTGTCCACCAGCGTTCGCATTCCAGAAAGGGCTTTTGAGAATCCTGTGCCATGAGTTTCACCGGCCTATTGAATATGGTACATAATTCTGATATATTTCAGAATTCTGTTCCAGCTGTGCTGACTTTCGGGCATCATATCGCGCATAGTAGTATAGATATGGAACATATCCGGCTGCATTTCGCACAGAACGGGGATATTTTCACTCCGGAGCTTGCCGACGATAGTGAGTGTATCATCCAGCAGCATTTCATTGCCGCCGACGGTAAAAATCATGGGCGGAAAGCCGTGATATTCGCCAAACACGGGGGAAATATAGGGGTTTTTTCTGTCGGCATCGCCGATAAAGGAATAGATATCGCTTGCCAGAAGAGCCTGTTTTTTAGTTTCTGTCATAACGGGATGTTTCGGGTCGCCGAATTCGATATCTTTTCCGTAATTGGAGCAGAACGTGCCGGAATCGCCTGTCATATCAGTCCAGGGCGAGATGCAGAAAGCCCCCAGGGGGAGCTTTTCGCCCTGATCGCGGAGTTTCAGCATCATAGCAAGCAGCAGATTGCCGCCGGCGGAATCGCCGCCGAGGATGATTTCTCTTGGCGAATAGCCCTGATTTTGTGTCAGATCGTGCCACAGATCGAGAGCCTGATTCAGCTGTACAGGATATTGATATTCCGGGGCAGTATCATAATCCAGAAAGATAGTTTCGGCCTGCCCGGCCTGATAATAGAAATCTTCAGCGAAATCCCTGTAATATCCGAACAGTCCGGCGATATAAGCTCCTCCGTGGAAATAGAGAATCAATCTGCCGTTGCGGGGGGTATTTTTTTTCTGGAGCCGTTCATATCTGGTACCGGCAGGGGTTTGTTCCTTGGTGCAGGTAAAATCGTCAGGATAGTTCTCGTTTTCGAGTTTATCAGAGAATTTCTGCATTTTTCCGACTACATCGGGCGTATAATAGATATTGAAATTGCTCATCTTGTGCATGACAGCTGCACAGATTCTGCCTTTAAAAGATGGCATGACTCATCACCTCATGAGTATATTATATCATAAGATGTGATTTTTTGCAAGCATTATTCATAAATTCTTCCGTTTGTAAACACAGCGGAGAGCAGGCTGACGTTTTCAAATGCTTTCAGGGAATCTTTTCTGTTTGAAAAATATAATTTCTGAATTTTTTCAGGAGTCAGGAAAGTATCAATCTGAAATCCCAGCTGATACAGCGCACGGGAGACTTCGTTATAAGAAAAGCCGCCCTGCATAGTTTCTCCCAGTTGTTCGGTCATAGCTTCCAGTTCGGCCGCGCGGCCTGTGAACTGGTCACGAATCGGATAATCAAATACAAGCACGCTGTCCAGTGCAGAGAGTTCGGCAATCTGACTGAGTGTATGCGTAAACACGGGCAGTGTCAGATAATAGGATACGCCCAGAATGCTGAAAAAAGTCTTTTTTTCGGGATCGAATCCGGCAGAAGGCAGTTTATCGGTCATACGTTCGGATTCAAAATCGACGGGAACAAAATGCACATTTTCGGGGATATTCCATTCCAGCTCGTCAATGCGTTCCAGCTTGTAACGCTGTGTATCGGGGTGATCGATCTCGAAGATTTCAATATCCGGGTTATCATTCCGGAAAGAGAATGTATCTGCTCCGGCTCCGCAGATGACATACTGAATTTTCTGTCCCTGTGCGAATTTTTGCAGTCTGTGTTCTGTAAAGGGCATTCGGGAGAGCGGAATAGGCGCAAAGTATCTGTTGACAAAACCGGAAATATCCTGACCGTCTGTGAATTCTTCCCGGATGAATTCTTCCAGCATTTCATAAGTTTCGCGCCCCATGAGGTCATAAGCAAGATAATCATCAAAAATTTTCTGTCTTGCATGATTGGAATGCCATGCTCTGGCGAAGGCGCATAATTTAGCGGTTGTACTTTCCTGATGTTTTACCATAATAAACAAACTCCTTACTAGATCAGATTAAAAAAAGCGGAGTATGCAGAAAACTGCACACTCCGCAACAAGTCATGAAAAACAAGCTCTTTTTCAAGAGCAGAAAAACTTATGACAGGAATGCTGTTCTTCTGCGCAGAATATGATATTTTTGCGGCAGCAACAGCAGGAATTAAAATGCATCATCATAAAGAACAGCTCCTTTCATTTGTTTCTGGTTTTGATTATAGCATATTTTTTCTATGATGTCCAATACATAAAATCTATAGCTAATATAGTAATAATATCTGCAAACTAGGTATTGCATGTTTGTCACAGAAACAAGCATTGTGTCATGTAATAATAACAAGACCTGCTGCTGCATCAGAAAATCTGTAATCAGCAGACAGTTTTTATATTAATTTGTGGAGAGGATTAAGCATTTCGCAGATATTTGAAATTTTTTATTGACAGATCTGCATGAAATATAGTATGATATTCCTGCCAGGAGTTAGCAATTGCTAACTGCGAAGAACAACGCTGTAAAGGAGTTAATTTTATGATAGAAATCAGCAAAGGGATTCTGATTCCCTTTTTAGGCACATCCCTGGGGTCGGCATGTGTATTTCTGATGAAGAATCAGTTCAGTCTGCAATTAAAACGGATTCTGATGGGTCTGGCGGCAGGCATCATGACTGCGGCCAGCATCTGGAGTCTTTTGCTTCCGGCACTGGAACAGTCAGAATCTGCCCTGGGACGGCTGGCATTTCTTCCGGCGGCAGGCGGATTTCTGCTTGGCATCGGCTTTCTGCTGTTATTGGACAGATTTCTTCCTGTCGAAGAGCGGCAGAACGAAAGCCGCTCCAATACAATGATGATGCTTGCCGTCACACTGCACAACATTCCGGAAGGAATGGCAGTAGGCGTAGTCTATGCCGGACTGCTGTACGGCGGAGCGGATATCACACCTGCGGCCGCGCTGGTGCTGGCCTTAGGAATTGCAATTCAGAATTTTCCGGAAGGCGCAATTATTTCCATGCCGCTGAAAGCCGAAGGCATGAACAAAACAAAATCTTTCTGGATGGGAGTACTTTCAGGAGCAGTAGAGCCGGTTGCCGCAGTGATGACTATTTTTGCGGCCGGTCTGATAATTCCAGTCATGCCCTGTCTGCTGAGTTTTGCGGCCGGTGCCATGATCTATGTTGTGGTAAAAGAACTGATTCCGGAAATGTCCGGCGGAACGCGCTCCAATTTGGGAGTGCTGTCCTTTGCGGCCGGATTTGCCGTCATGATGATTCTGGATGTGGCACTTGGCTGAAATGCTTTTGCCCTGTGAATGCAGGGCAGAAAAAATAAAAAAAGTTCTGTCCGAAGACAGAACTTTTGGTGGGAGAGGATGGATTCGAACCATCGAAGC
>DFJS01000071.1 GCA_002373165.1 Ruminococcus sp. UBA3665 | reverse complement strand
TCTTTTTTCATCGAACTCACGTTCAGAAGATGCCTCAGCTGGCTGACCGCCGCCGCTCTCAGCGCATCTGCCCTGCCCGGACTGTTTGTTACAGTTCCGGCAGCCGCTGCCGAAACCGGTTCCCGGATTCTGGTAGATATCAACAAAAATGACGGCCGAAAAGCATCTTACACCAAAACTGCCAATAACTGGATTGTCGATTCTTCTTATACCTATACGGTTAACGGCATTACCTGCAAACTTTCCAGCGGCGGCTCCGGTTCGGTCGATCTGGTGAATAATAAAACCCTTCAGCTCCAGGATGTTGAAAAAACGCCTACCCTCACAATGGACGGCGCAAAAATCAAGGACGGTTCCGGAAATCCAAGCCTGAAACTGGAACTTTCCGGCTTATCCAACGGCACACACTCGATTCAGACCTTTCATGCCTGTGCGGACAGAAATGTCACAAACAGTTCCCTGACGGTCAAAATCAACGGAAAAACAGTCGCCACAGGAGTCAAATGCCCGACTTCTCCGGCCGATTCCAATGATGCCGGAACTGCTTACGGAACATTCAGCGGCACTTCTGCCACTGTGGAAATCATCGCCGAAGGAAACGGCACACTCAACACGCCGTGGCTGAACGGCTTTGAAATTGACGGCGCAGACCCGGTAAATTCCATCAGCAGAATTTTCCCTGCCGATCAGGAAAAGCATTTCCAGAAAGAACAGGGTCTTTCCTGGACTGCCGGAAAAAATGCCGCAAGTCATAATATTTATATCGGCACGGATTTTTCTGCCGTGCAGAAAGCCGATACAAATTCGCCGGAATTCAAGGGCAATCTGAAAGAAAGCAAATTTGCTCTGGATGATTCTTATTCTTCCGTGCCCGTGTATTACTGGAGAGTGGATGAAGTCAACAAGGACGGCAGCATCACACCCGGCGCAGTCTACAGCTTCCAGACTGCACGGCTTGCCTTTCCTTCCGCCGAAGGTTACGGCCGATTTGCCAGAGGCGGCCGGGGCGGCTATGTATATCACGTTACTAACCTGAACGATTCCGGCGAGGGCTCTCTCCGTTACGGCGTGGAAACGCTGACAGGCACAAGAACAATTGTATTCGATGTCGGCGGCATTATCGCGCTGAAAAGCAAAATGACGATTCCGGAAGAAGGCGGCGATGTCTATATTGCCGGACAGACTGCACCCGGAGACGGCATTACCATTACACAATGGGGCTTCGGCATGATTGGCTGTAACGATGTCATCATCCGGGATATTCATGTCCGCCCCGGCGACAGAAATCTCACGGGTGTAAACGAAGTTTCTGACGGCATGGGCATGTCGAGCTGCAATCACTGCATTATTGACCATTGTTCCATCTCGTGGTCAACTGACGAAGGCTTTTCTTCCAGAAGTGCGGCAAACATCACATTCCAGTGGAATATTATCGCAGAAGCTCTGAATAATTCAATTCATTACGATGCAAATGACAGAACTAAAACCGAATGCCATGCGTTTGCAGGGTCAATCAGCGGCTATACGGGTTCATTCCATCATAATCTGCTGGTCAACAATACCGGCCGCAACTGGTCAATGGCAGGCGGCATGGAACAGGATGGCGTGACCTACGGCGGACAGCTGGATATCTCCAACAACGTTGTCTACAACTGGCGCGACCGTACAACTGACGGCGGCGTTCACAGGCTGAATTTCGTCAATAATTACTACAAGGCCGGCGCAGTTTCCAATACAGCCCTGCATGTTGTCTCCATCGACGGAAACGAACTCGGTACCAGCGATATGCAGAAAATGTATGTTTCCGGAAATGTCATGACCGATTCCAAAGGCGGCTATATTCTCAAATCCACAGACGATGCCTGGGCGGCCGGAAAAGCCAAGTCCGGTCAGAAAAATGCAACTGACAGCGATGTCAGAAGCAATTCCGCCTTCTTCCCGAATTATATCAATCTGGAAACTGCCGAAAATGCTTATCAATCCGTTACAGATACGGCATCCGGCGCAGGTGCCAACGCGCAGGGCTATGACTATCTGGATTCCCGTTATCTGAAAGAAGTCGTTTCCGGTTCTTATACCTATACCGGAAGCAAAGACGGCCTGAAAGGCATCATCGACAGTCAGAACGATGTCGGCGGCTATCCGACCAGCGCGAATTTCAAAGGCGGCACGGCCAAAGCCGATTCCGACGGAGACGGTATGCCTGATGAATGGGAAACTCTCCACGGACTCAACCCGAACGATGCTTCTGACGGTTCGATTGTCAGCCTTTCCGCTGATGATTATACCAATCTGGAATTATATCTGAACGAACTGGCCGGAGATGATGTGCAGTTCAACGGCAATGTAAAAACCATCGATGCTTTTTCCAGAATCGAAGCAGAAGATTTTGATGCACAGGAGGGCATCCGGACACAGGAATGCTCCGATACTGACGGCGGCGAACAGGTTGCCTATGTGGAAAACGGAGATTATATTCTGTTCAAAAATGTAGATTTCTCCGGCGGCGCAAAGAGCTTTACAGCCCGTCTTGCAGGAAATGCGGCCGTTCTGGAACTGTATCTGGATAACATGAACGGTTCTCCGGTCGGAACACTTTCCTATTCCGGCGCGGGAAACTGGACAGACTGGTCAGATGCTTCCTGCAATATCCCGGAAATCACAGGAAAGCATAATTTATATCTGCGCTTTACCGGAGGAGAAGGCTATCTGGTTAATCTGAACTGGCTGACGTTCGGAACAGATCTGCTTCCGGTCAGCGGAACTTATTTCAGCAATCTGACCGTACAGGATGCCGAAAACGCTTCTGACTGGAAAACAGCTGAAAATCTTGCTGTTGGTTCTCCGGTATTCGGCGACAGAGAATTTACTTTTACGGAACTCCCCGAACAGGTACTCGGCGCGGAACAGATTCTGACCGCCTGCGATTCCAAAAACTATCTGACCGGCACTGCCGGAACGTTCACGGCCGCTTCTGATATCACTGTCTATGCCGCTGTAGATGCCCGTACCGAACAAACGCCGGAATTCCTCACTGACTGGACAAAAACCGATCTGACAGCTGTTTCTTCCAACGATGTCACATTTGTGATCTATCAGAAAAACTTTGCTTCCGGCGATACCGTCACACTCGGCGCAAACGGTCAGGCATCCTACTGTGTGAATTATACCGTCTTTCTGACGGCACAGGCCGCCGAACCTGAAACGGAAACACAGCCAGAGACTGAAACTGAAACTCAAACTCCGGAAATCCGTTACGGCGATGCCAATTGTGACGGAACGGTCAACATCCTGGATGTCATCACGCTCAACAAGGCCGTTCTGGGAAAAGACCTGCTTTCCGAACAGGGATTCCTCAATGCCGATGTGGATGAAAACGGCACTCCGGATTCTACCGATTCCCTGAATATTCTGAAAGCCATTGTCGGACTGATTCATACATCTGATTTTCCGATTCATAATTAATTAAAACGATTCCTTTCTCCAATCAAATACAGAAAGCAGGAGCACAATCCGGAAACGGAATGTGCTCTGTTTTCGTCACGGAACAAAAGCGGAGCGTCTCCGCCATTCCGCGGAAACGCCCCTTTGCTATGGAAAGATGAGAAGATTGAGGTTTTCAATTATGATTCGCTTGTGCCGTCAAATGTATACACAAACTTTACACTGCCGTCCATTCCGTCTGCAATGCCGGAATAAGATTTATAATCTTTCGAGGCATCGCTGACAGCTTTCAGACGCTGTACCAGATCGTCCACCTGATTCTGATACAGATCTACAATTTTGTCAGTGCCTTCGCTCTTGAACTGATGCATACCGTCATCGAGTTCGCCTGCGCCGTCTTTCAGCTGTTTTACGCCGTCCACCAGAGCGGCACTGCCATCGGCGAGCTTTTTCACACCTCCGGCGAGTTCTGTTCCGCCGTCGGCCAGAGCCTTCGCACCGTCACTGAGCTGTACTGCGCCGGATTGCAGAGTTTTAGTACCTTCTGCAAGCTGTTTTCCGCCGGATGCCAGCTGCCCAAGACCATCATCGAGCGCACCTGCACCTTCTGCCAGCTGCAATATGCCGTTATACAGATCGCCGCTGCCGGAAACAAGCTGATTCATACCGCCTGTCAGTGCGCCGGAACCTGTTTTCAGCTGACCGAGTCCGTCATGCAGTGCGCTGTTTCCGTCAGAAAGTCTGCTGATTCCGTCATACAAAGCCGTACTGCCGTCAGAAAGCTGAATCATACCGTCTGCCAGAACGCCGGCACCTTCATTGAGCTGAATCAGACCGCCGTTCAGAGCAGAATTGCCGTCCCGGAGCTGAATCAGGCCGCCGTACAGTGTACTGCTTCCGGCATCCAGCTGTGTCATGCCGTCTGTCAGGGCAAATGCGCCGTCATTCAGCTGAATCAGGCCGCCGTTGAGTGCGCTGTTTCCTTCGGAAAGCTGTAATATGCCGTTATACAGATCGCCGCTGCCGATTTCCAGCTGTGCCATGCCGTCTGTCAGCGATACAGAACCTGTCTGCAACTGTGTCAGTCCGTCATGCAGAGCCTGATTTCCATCAGAAAGCTGTGTCAGACCGCCGTACAGTGTCGCGCCGCCTTCAGAAAGCGCAGTCATGCCGTCTGTCAGTGTGACAGAGCCTGTTTTGAGTTCGCCAAGTCCGGAATTCAAATCCGATGCGCCGGCGGAAAGCTGTGCAATTCCGGCAGAAAGCGAATTCAAACCGCCGATCAGCTGACCGCTGCCGGATGTCAGAGAAGTAATGCCATCGCTGAGAGCTTCCGCGCCGGAAGAAACTTGCCGTGCACCTTCTGCCAGATCTTTGGAAGACTGATATAACTGTCCTGTGCCGGCTGTCAGAGCTTTTCCGCCTTCGTCAGCCTGGAGAAGACCATCCTGTAAAGATGCAGCACCATTCTGCACCTGAGTGAGTCCATCAGAAAGACTGCCGAGTCCTGTATTCAGATTTTCAGCCCCCGACTGCAAAGCTGTTACGCCGTCTTTGAGTGCGCCGCCCTCTTTCATAGAAGCGGCAACCTGTTTCTGACCGGCAATTGTCTGTTCCAGCGTGCCGATTGCCACAGCCAGCTCTTCCGAAGGCGCGGAAGCATAAGCGGCCTGCAATGCGGCAAGCACCTGTTCATTGGCGGCAATTGTCGTATCCAGAGAAGCACTTGCTGTATCAAGGCCTTCTGCAACCTGACCGAGTCCGCCGGAAATGCTCTGTGAACCTTCATTCAGCGCATCTGCGCCGGATTTTGCGGAGTCAATGCCTGCACTGAGTGCATCTGCGCCGGATTTCGCTGCGCTGATGCCTTCGGAAAGACTGCCGGCAGAATGATAAATCTGTTCTGTACCGGAACTTAATGCATCTGCGCCGGATGCCAGTTCAGAAGAACCGGATTTAAGCTGTTCGCCGCCCTGAGCAAGAGCATCCGTGCCTTGGGTGAGGCTTTCTGCGCCTGTATTCAGAGCCGTCATGCCGTCAGTTACCTGTGTAAAGCCGTCTTTCAGAGCCTGAGAGCCGTCAGCGGCTTTGGAAATGCCGTCTGCAAGCGCATCCGCGCCGGATTTTGCGGAATCAATACCGGATTTCAATGCTTCTGCACCCGGAAGAACCTGAGCATATCCGGCAGTAAGACTGTCAGAACCTTCTTTGACCTGTGCAATGCCTCCGGCGAGCGTTTCCGCGCCGGATTTTGCCGAACCAATACCGGATTTCAAAGCCTCTGTTCCCGGCAGAACCTGTGCAAAACCATCTGTCAGCTGATCGGAACCGTTCTTGATCTGTGCAATGCCTCCGGCAAGCGTTTCCGCGCCGGATTTTGCCGAGCCGATGCCGGAATGCAATGCTTCCGCACCCGGAATTACCTGAGCATATCCGGCAGTAAGACTGTCAGAACCTTCTTTGACCTGTGCGATGCCGTCTATCAGAGGAGCTGCTCCTTCTTTTGCGGAAGTCAGACCATCCCGGAGAGCTTCTGCACCCGGCAGAACCTGTGCAAAACCATCTGTCAGCTGATCGGAGCCGTCAGCGGCCTGTGTGATGCCGTCAGCGAGCTGTTTTGCGCCGTCTCCGGCAGAAGCGATGCCGTCTTTCAGTGTTTTTGTTCCTGCGCTTACCTGCGAAGCTCCGTTTTTCAGAGAAGCAGAACCTTCTTTGGCACTGGCCAGACCGTCGGAGAGCGTGCCGGCACCATCGGCAACGGTCTTGGAACCGTCAGCCAGTTTTGCCGCGCCGTCGTTCAGCTGATTTGCGCCGCTGCTGAGTGCGTTGGCACCGTCCAGAAGCTGGTCTACTCCGGAAGTCAGATCGCCGGTACCGTCTGACAAGGCTTTGATACCGTCATATAATTTCGTAGTGCCGTCACAGAGATCATTGGCGGCTTGATTGAGATCATCGATTTTTTCTTTGATTTCATCAAGGGAATTCGTCTCATTCAGGTCTAAATCACTGAAAATCTGGTTGGAAACAACGGTAACGGATTCATTCATCGAGAAATGATTGACATCGGCTTCGACTGTAAAGCTTTCCGGAATCTCAATACTGATATCTTCCATATCATTTGTGCCGAGGCTTTCAGCCAGACCCGGAAATGCCATGCCGACAATGATGAGTTTTTCGCCGTCAGAAATCACTTTGCCGTTGGTAACTTCTACATTCTGGAAGATTTCGTTATCCAGAATTGCCGTACTTGCGGCCATGAAAGGAACATATACTGCTACATTTTTTTCGTTTACCTTCTTTGTGATTTTCTGATGATTGGTATACTCCCATTTGATAACCAGATGACCGCTTTTGCCTTTGATGTCATCCGGATTCTGATATTCCTTGCCGTCGAGTGTATAAGTCATTCTGACTGCAACAGGCAGTTCGTCAGAAGAATGGCCTTTATAATAAATATCACTGCCGCCGGCCGCCCATGTCATATCGCCGCTGCCGGAATAGGATTCATCCCCTTTGACGTTGGTAATATCAGAAAGATTGGAAAAATCAGCCAGATCGCTGAGTGCTTCCGGATTTTTCAGCCAGTCGCTGACAACAATATCCCGGATGTTGGAATTATTATTGCAGAGTACATAAACAGTTTCATCTTTGAAGGCATTGCCGTCGGCGGCAATTCTGGCAGCGGATGCAGTATCCTGAACGGCAGTTTCTGTCTCAACGGCAGAAGTATTAATCACAGCCGTGTTTTTCTTCTGATTATAAGCATAGAATCCGGTAGCACCTGCCGAGACTGCAACTGCAAGAATGCAGGAAACAACTTTCTGATAAGTTTTCATGATAATACGCTCCTTTCGTGAGACGAGAATGTTTTAGAACTAGTTTGATTTTCGGGTGTAAAGCCTACGCTGGTCTTGCAGATCAGGTGATCCAGCAGCATGAACAGAGACGGCAGAACAGTTAAGACTACAACCATAGAAATTAACGCGCCTCTGGATAACAGTGTGCACAGGGAAGAAATCATGCCGATTTCTGATACAAACGATACGCCGATTGTCGCGGCAAAAAAGCCCATTGCTGAAATCATGACGGATTTGATTGATGTCCGCAGTGCAATGCTGACAGCTTCGGTTTTTTCTTTTCCGGCATGACGTTCGGAACGATATCTGGTTGTCATCAGAATTGCATAATCGACCGTTGCACCCAGCTGAATCGTTCCGATGACTACAGAAGCGACAAACGGAAGCGAATCGCCAAGATAATAGGCCAGACCAAGATTAATCATGATTGCCAGTTCAATCACGGCGACCAGAATCACGGGCAGCGTTACGGAACGGAATGTCAATGCAATGATGACGAAAATTACTGCAATCGAAAGCACGCTGACAACGGTAAAATCATGATTTGTAATATTAATCAGGTCTTTTGTCGCCGGAGCTTCGCCGATCAGCATAGCAGTATCATCATATTTTGCCGCAATGGCACTGAGTTCATCCACCTGCTTGTTGACTTCGTCAGAAGCGACTTTATATTCAGAACCGATCATCATCAGCTGCCAGTCACCGCTGACAAGCTTTTCCTTTGCTTCTTCCGGAATGACTTCATCCGGAACGGCAGTTCCTACAATGGAATTGAATCCCAGTGTAAATTCCACGCCTTCTACCTGCTTCATTTCATTCAGCATTTTGTTGACGGTTTTTGCATCCAGTGAAGAACTTGCCAGCAGCATATGTGTGCTGTTCATGCCGTATTCTTCGGAGAGCTTGGCATTTGCCGTCATGCTCTGGAGATAGGCCGGCATCGTGCTGTCAAGATTATAATAAACATCATAATTCTTGTAGCCATACAGAGCCGGGAACAGAATCATCATGCCGATTGTCAGGAACAGCGCAAAATGCTTGATGATAAATCCGGAGACTTTGTCAAATTCCGGAATAAAATCTTTATGCGATGTTTTCTCAATTGCCTTATCGAAAATCAGAATCATAGCCGGGAGCACGGTCACGCAGGCAACTACGCCGAATACTACGCCTTTTGCCATGACAATGCCTAAGTCGAGGCCTAATGTAAAACTCATGAAGCACATTGCCAGAAATCCGGCAACTGTCGTGAACGAACTGCTGACAACTGAACCGATTGTGACAGAAATTGCATGTGCCATTGCTTCGTCTTTATCCGGATAAATTTTCTGATGCTCTTTGTAGCTGTGCCATAAAAAGATGGAATAGTCCATTGTGACACCTAACTGCAATACCAGTGCAAGAGCCTGAGTCATGAACGAAATCTGTCCGAAAAAGAAGTTTGTGCCAAGATTCCATACAATCGCAAGGCCGATACTCAGCATGAAGAATAACGGAATCAGGAATGTATCCATTGTCAGTGCCAGCACCAGACAGGTCAGAATTACCGCTACAACGGCATACATGATTGTTTCGCTTTCTGACAGATGCTTCATATCTGTTGTGACGGCAGACATGCCGCTGATAAAGCACTGTTCAGACGTGATTTCTCTCATCTTATCGACAGCCGCGAGTGTTCCGTCTGCGGAAGTTGTATCATCGAAAAATACAATCATCATTGTTGAATTATCAGAATTGAAGAAATCATAATATTTTTCCGGCAGAACTTCTTTTGGTACGGAAATATCTGCAAGCGAATCGTACCACAGCACCTGCGCGACGTGATCGACACTTTCTAATTTTTCCTTGACTTTTTCTACATCCTTATCGGGCATTCCTTCCAGAATCACGAACGAAAAACCGCCTTTGCCGAATTCTTTTTTGAGAATATCCTGCCCTTTCATGGTCTCGATGTCTTCCGGCAGATATGAAAGCAAGTCGTAATTCACTCTTGTATTCAGATAGCCGATGGCTGACGGAATCATCAGCAGTACGCTGATGATCAGAATCAGCACTTTATTTTTGACAACCTGCTGTCCGAGTTTCAGCATATCCATCCTTCCTTTCCTGGTGATGTTTTAATTGCTGATTTTATTATATGCCAAAAATGACCGTTAGTCAATAGTTTTTTATAAAATTTCTGACCGCTGGTCATTATTTTGTATACCTGCACAAAACCGTGCAGACAAATTTATGACTTTTGGTCATTTTTCATTCTTGACAATATGGGCTTTCTGCTGTATAATAAATACAAAGAGTTTTATTTTTTGTGATATATTACTAAATGCAGAAAGGCGGCGGTCGTTCATGGGCAAACTGGAAGCCAATAAACAGCTGAAAGAAAACTCTCTGCTGAATACAGCCTTTGAATTTTTTACTACAAAGGGTTTCAGCAAGACCTCTATTTCCGATATTGTCGGTCATGCCGGAGTCGCAAAGGGAACGTTCTATTTATATTTCAAAGACAAGTATGATATCCGCAACAGGCTGATTTGCCACAAATCGAGCCAGCTGTTCCGGACAGCCGTGCAGGATCTGCGGAAGGAAGCGAATTTTTCTTCCCTGACATTCGATGATAAAATGATTTATATTATCAATAATATTATTAATCAGCTGAATGATAATCAGGCACTGCTTACGTTTATTTCCAAGAATCTCAGCTGGGGCGTGTTCAAAACTGCCCTGACAACGCCAATCCGCGAAAATGATATTAATTTTTCAGATATTTATCATCAGATGCTGGAAGATTCGCCCTGTCATTTCCGTGACCCCGAAATTATGCTGTTCCTGATTGTGGAGCTTGTTTCCGGCGCATGTTATTCCGCGATTCTGTACCAGGAGCCTTGCAGTCTGGAACAGCTGAAGCCGAATTTATATTCTTCTATCCGGATGATAATTCAGAATCACAAAGCCGGCATGAAATAAAAAAGCACCCTTTTCAGGGTGTTTTTTTATGCAGTGTGACAAACCTGCAATCCGGGATTTTTGTCCGGATGATTTTTCTGTTCAGATTATACCAGTTTTGGCATTCGTCCAGAATAATGGCATCGGCCGTGATGACACAGCTCTGCTGTTTCAGCAGAAAATCGACTGCATTTTCAATCAGAATTTCCAGTTCAAACGGAACATTCTGCATCAGTTCGGCAATTCGTTCTTTGAGTCTGCCGGAATTGGACACAGGCGCATCCAGATAAAAGACAGCTTTTTGAATTTTCAGTCCGGCGAGCGTTTCTGCAATGGCCTGAATGGCAAGATCTGTTTTATCTACAAGCCGGTACGTCCCCCGAAGTCCGGCCAGATCGCGGATTGTGCCGTCCATGCAGTCAAACAGAAGCGAATCTGAAAAGGCAATTTCCAGCGTAATGATCGTATTGAAGCCATCAATCCGGACTGTTTTTCCGGCAAGGTCAGAATCGGATAATTCTTTCTGTTTCCGGAGAAGAATTTTTTCTTCTGCCGTGACGGTTCTTGCCAGAGCGAGTCTCTGCCGTTCTGATAATAAATAATGATTGCCGACAAATGTCGTGGAAGATTTGACCGGATAGCCCCTGTTCAGCAGAAACTGCACTTCCTCAGAAGCTTTTCTTAATTTTTCCAGATTTTTCAGGCCGAAATCCCGTTCATCCGCAGGGACAAAGCCTCGTCTGACTTCTTTACTCATAGCAGATTTCCTTTCTGGATTTCCCGGAGCAGTCCGGCACAGCCGTCATAGATATCCTGCCAGGCTTTTTGAAAATCGCCTGTATACCAGGGGTCAGCAACATCGTCCGAACGCCCGGCATATTCCAGAAGCTTATGAATTTTATGCTCCGGGTCGGCCGGAAAAATCCGGCAGATATTGAATAAATTATTTTCATCCATGACAAGAAACAAATCATACTTGTCATAATCTGATTTTTTCAGCTGAACGGCCTGTTTTCCATCGCAGGAAATGCCGTGCCGGGCGAGTTCCCTTCTGGCCGGAGGATATACCGGATTTCCGATTTCTTCCGTACTGGTGGCACTGGATGCAATTATCATCTGATGATCTGAAATCTGTTCTTCCTGAATTAATTTTTTCATGATAAATTCCGCCATCGGAGAACGGCAGATATTGCCATGGCATACAAACATAATTTTCATCAGATTTCCTCCTCAAGAAGGCTTTCCGGTTCTTTGCGGATGCGTTCCCAGGTGATGCGCTCTTCCGGAGAGAGCAGATGTTTTATCACGAGAGGAATTTCCTGCTGCTGAACTTTCCAGTACAAAGTTTCCTGCATAGGACAGCCGGGGCAGGTGCGCGGGCTGAGCATACCGAAAAAGCCGATTTTCGGCGGATAGTCCCATCCAAGGCGATGGGCTTCGTCCGCTGTGAGAAATGCCTTTTTTCCGCATACTTCGCAGTAATGCCAGAATTTACGGGTTTTCATGCTTTCCAGAAGCTGATTATGCCGTTCTTTCTGTTCCTGTTCCAGAGCAAACTGTTTTTGTTCTTCTTCAAGTTCTTTTCTGGAATTTTCGGCAAGCCCCGGAATGGCATCATCCCAGCGTTCCCGGATGCCGTTTTCTGTGACCTCATAAATTTTATCAAATCCTTCTGCGGGATTGGGAAATTCCAGTTCATCGGGCGGACTGGCAGGACGTTCAAGCCCTCTTTGTGCACAGCGTTCTTTCCAGACAGTTTCGGACGGAATCATGGCATACACGCTGATGACGGCATCTGTGCAGGCTTTGATTTTATCAAGATAGGCAATTCTTCTTTTAGCTTTCAGGAGTGTATGTTCCATGACGACATTTTCGCCGTTTTTCAGGAGTTCCAGAGCATCTTCCAGAATCATGCCCTGTGCCCGATGAAGCAGACGGATATGTTCCTGCATGGGGACACTTCCGGCTTCGTCCAGCAGTTTTGTCTGATAATCATAAATATTCATTCTGTGATATATTTTTTCCGGAAAATGCTGATTGATAAAATAAGATTTTCCGGAAGCATTTCCGCCGATGACGAAAATCATTTCTGTCATAATCTGCTCCTTTCTTATCTTTCGTCGATGCGATAAGCGAACAGCACGCACCGGATGCCGTCATTTGCGCCGGAATTGCAGGTCTGCAAAGTAATAAAATTATTTTCGCTGACTCTGGGCAGATGCCGTCTGTCGCCGTAAAATGCCCCGGATGTGTTAATAATACTATTGACGAAATTTCTGTAATCCGTGCGGTTCATGTTAATAAAATTCCAGTACTGGAATTTGGCACCGGCCTCGCCGTAGAGTACATTGCAGGAAAAGACTTTATATAAATATCTGTGTTCGAGTGTTGCAACTTCGATATATTTATGAGAACTCCCCCACCCTGCCGATTTGTAATTCTTGATGGCATGGAACATCGAACCGTTGCCCATATTATGGCCGTAGACGAGCGTATTGTCAGAATCTTCCAGATTACACCGCCAGTCTGCGAAAATTGCTCCGGCATGACTCCAGGCACCGTTCCAGGCATGGTCCACATAAAAATTATTATCCTCATTCTGCATAATCGGATAATTGATAGCAGTTCCGGAAATTTTAATCCATCCTGCTACATCATGATTGGCATTATAATGCGAAGCGAGTTTGCTCATATCCAGGGACATATAATAAGGCCCTTCCGGAATGACTTCCGGTTCTGTTGTCTCTTCGGGTTCTGTCTCTGGTTCTGTGGGCTGTGTAGGCTGAACGTATTCAGAACGGGTCAGTGCAGGCTCTTCCAGCGCGACGGCAGCAACATATGTTTTTTCCGGGAATGTAAAATTCCATGAAAGATACAGCAGTCCGAAACAGACCGCGGCGGCAGCCAGCAAAAGCAGACTGACGGGAATCAGCAAAATTTTTTTATACATGCTATCACTTCTTTCTGATAAAAATCTGGTTATCTTTATTATACAGAATCCGGAAAAAAAAGTCAACCCTGCCGTATGCTGATGAAACATTATTTTTTATAATAAAACTATTTTTTAAAAAAATATAATATTTTTTCAAAAAACCCTTGACAAATCAGGACAAGTATGTTATAATATAAAAGCTGGTTGAGACAGACGTTAAAAAATAAAAAACATATGGCGGTATAGCTCAGATGGCTAGAGCACTTGGTTCATACCCAGGGGGTCGCTGGTTCAAATCCTGCTGCCGCTACCATATGGCCCCTTGGTCAAGCGGTTAAGACTCCAGATTTTCATTCTGGCAACATGGGTTCGATTCCCGTAGGGGTCATCTTTCTTTTATAAAAAATAAAATAAAATACGGCCCCTTGGTCAAGCGGCTAAGACTCCAGATTTTCATTCTGGC
>DFJS01000017.1 GCA_002373165.1 Ruminococcus sp. UBA3665 | reverse complement strand
AAAGTCAATATTCTGGATGTCATCACGCTGAACAAGAATCTGCTTGGCAAGGAACTGCTCGCCGAAGACCAGCAGAAACGCGCCGATGTGGATCACAGCGGCCTGCCGGACTCGAACGATTCGCTTCTGATTCTGAAATATATTGTCGGTCTGGTGACTTCTTTCTGAGGCAAAACAAGAGCGTTCCGGGAACAGAACGCTCTTGTGATTTTTGTATATCATTAGTCAGTTTTGGAAATTATGCAGGGTGTGCAGGGTTTACTATCCCTTCGCACGAAAAAAATATATTTTTTAAAAATATAAAAGGGTACTGTATGACCCTGCATACCCTGCATTTATTATCATACTATTTGATAAAATCATTGCTGTTCTGGATTTTGTAACATCGATGATACATTTTCAGTCAGCGGGGAGGGGGGGACGGCTGAACCTATACTCTCTATATAAATTACTTTTCTCTTTTTTTATTTAGCAGGGATATACAGACCCTCCCCCCATCCTCGTTTTACGAACTAAAGCGTTAAATTCCGATTTATCTTGGCAGAACAATTCCTAAAAGGGAGTTTTATAATAAGATTTCGGCATTGGTGCCATAGAAAATATCCGGTTTTCCGGCAATGAGATTCAGAAATTTTTCCAGTCTGTCCCAGTTGTGATTGCCGTCGAATTCGTAGCTGTGCCCCCACAGAAAGAAAATCTGCATCTGGTCGGATTCTGTATGCAGAAAGGCTTCTGCAAGCGCGAACAGCTGTTCGTCATCGTGATGGCAGGTCGGCCGGAATGCCATCAGGTCGGTCTGCGGCGCAAAATCATAACTTGAAATAACTGTCCTTGCATAGCGGATTCCGGCGCGGCGCAGTGCCCGAATCACTTCCGGACTGTATGCGCCGTAAGGATAGGCCATGCCGACAGGCACGTTCCCGAACAGTCCGGCAAGCCGGTCACGGTCGGAAATAATTTCGTCATGCAGTTCGGCCGGGGAAAGTTCTGTCATGTTTCTGTGCTGACTGCCGTGCACGGCGATTTCGTGCCCCTGATAGAGCGTTGTAAATTCCGGAAGATTCAGCCGTCTGACAGGCATATCCCGATAAAGCCATTCTTGAGAATCATCCAGCCCGGAATTTAAATTAAACGTGCCTTTTACCTGATATTGATTGAATAACTCAATCAGGCGGATATCCTGCTGATTGCCGTCGTCATAGCTGAACGTGACGGCTTTCCGGAAACCTGCCGGAATCATACGCAGAGTTCCGCGGCCATTGCTTCGAGTGCGGCTTTGTCAGCCGATTTGACAGCCGCCGTAATCTTGACGGATGTTTCCAGCCATGTGATATTTTTGGATTTTTCAAACATGCCCTTCATGACTTTTGCGGCGACAGGTGCCCACGAACCGTTTTCAATCAGGCCGATTGTCCGGTTCTGATAATTTCTTTCCGTCAGAGCTTCAATGAAAGTTCTCATAAACGGGAAGATATCGCCGTTATACGTTGTTGTGGCGAGCACGAGCTTTCCGTAACGGAAGGCATCTTCCACAGCTTCGGCCATATCCTCACGCGCCAGGTCACAGAGCACGGTTTTTGGACAGCCTTTTTCTTCCAGCTGTGCGGCAAGGAATTCTGCGGCGCGGCGCGTGTTGCCGTATACGGAAGTATAGGCAATCATCACGCCTTCGGATTCCACGCCGTAAGATGACCATGTATGATATAAATCAAGATAATAATTTAAATTTTCTTTCAGAACCGGGCCGTGCAGAGGGCAGATTGTCTGAATTTCCAGAGCGGCCGCTTTTTTGAGAACTGCCTGTACCTGTGCGCCGAATTTTCCCACAATGCCGAAATAATATCTTCTTGCTTCGCAGGCCCAGTCTTCTTCGATATCCAGTGCGCCGAACTTGCCGAACGCATCGGCCGAAAACAGAATTTTTTCAGAGCTTTCATAAGTAAACATCACTTCCGGCCAGTGTACCATGGGTGCAAACAGAAATTGCAGTTCGTGACTGCCCAGTGAAAGCTTGTCGCCGTTGGCAACGGTCAGTTTGCGTTCGCCGAGTTCCAGATTTTCAAAATACTGCGAAAGCATCTGGAAAGTTTTCGCGTTGCCGACAGCGACGGCATCCGGATAGGTTTCCAGGAAAATCCTGATATTGGCAGAATGATCGGGTTCCATGTGCTGAATAATCAGATAATCGGGCTTTCTGCCGCCGAGGGCTTCTTCCAGATTTGCCAGCCACGGTTCTGTGAAACTGCCGTCCACGGTATCGAATACGGCGATTTTGTCATCCAGAATTACATAGGAATTATACGCCATGCCGCGGGGAACTGTGTACTGACCCTCGAACAGGTCAATCTGATGGTCGTTTACTCCGATATAGCGGATTGTTTCAGTAATATGAGTCATAAAAAACCTTCTTTCTTTGGAATCTAATTTATATTTTAGCATAAAAATCCGGCCGTGTCAATGAATTTTTTGTGAAAAATACAGATTGACAAAACAGGGAATTCATGCTATTATGATGTAAATATTATTTACGTCAGAAAGGGCGGTTTTTATGCAATCTTATCAGATGTGGCTGGAAGACGACCAGAAAGAATTCCTGATAAATCATATTCTGGAACGCAGAAGCAAATTTATGATTACAATGTACTGTGCGCTGTTCGGCACGGTTCTGACCAATATGATTAATCTGTTTGACTGGAAATATCTCAGAATAGGCATTATCTGGAACAGTGAACTTTCAGTTTACTGGATTGCCGTAACACTGGGTTTTCTGGTGATGTTCTGCCGGGGCATCGGCAGGACGTTCGGGAAGAATTCTGATTATGACTGCCTGAAATCAGACCAGTATCAGATTAATTTCCGGAGCGTTGCCGGAAAGCTCCCGGATTCCGGAAAGTATCCGTATTATCTGAAAGATGCTTACGGAAATGCTTATCAGTGTGCAAAATTCCTGGACTGGCGCAACGCCCGGAACGGCGATGTGATTCTCTGTGTCGAGCTGAAAAACGGCGCAAAATATGCACTTGTACCGCGTACTTGACATTTCCGGATTTCTGTGCTATACTAAAAATCATAGAAAATCATAGAATGAATAAGGAGAGGTAGTTATGAAAAAATATTATATTCTGCCGGCAATGCTCTGTCTGTGTGCCGTGCTCGCCGGGTGCAGCGATCAGGGAAACGGTACGCCGTCGGAAACATCTTCCAAAATCGAAGTCCGGCGCGATGAAGTCCAGGAAACCGATGCTGTCCCGTTCAGCGAAACAGCAGGCGTATGGACTTACGGCAGTGATATTATCTTTCATGCATCGGACGGCAAACGCTATGCTCTGAAAGAAGACCCGGCCGGAACAGTTCAGGATCAGGACGGGAAATCTTATGTTCTGCTGGACTGCAATTACAGGCTGATTTCGATTCTGAACCTGACCGATACGGAATTGAACGTCAAAGAAGCACGCTATTCAGAAGCCTATCTGAATCACCCGGATTATCCGGACGGCTATAAACGCATGATTATTACTTATGATAAATCAGATTTGTTTGATCTTTCTGCACTGGAAGAAGCCGTCAAGAACGGCACAGCTCCGGCGGAATCAGAAACAGTTCCGGAAACAGCCGAAGCTCTCACAGAGGCGGAATCAGAAACAGTTCCGGAAACAGCCGAAGCTCTCACAGAGGCAGAATCAGAAACAGTTCCCGAAACGACCGGAGCAGAATCCGCCGCTGAACCTGATGCTTCTGCCGAATATGCCGCTATTTATCAGAAAATCGAGGATTTTATCCAGACTGATAACTATCAGCAGAAAGACCCCGGCAACCGTTCGCTGGAAGTGTTCAATTATCTGCATAATCTGGCCGATGCCAATATCGAACAGGATTCTATTACAAACGATACCGCCAAAAATGAAGTCAGCTTTACATGCTATGAAAAATATATGATTCATATCGACAATGCCGAAGGCAAAATCACAGTGACAGAAAAATAAACAGAAAACTCCTCTTGTGAAAGAGGAGTTTTTTCAGCATCAGTTCAGTCTTACCCAGCCTGCGCCGGATTTCAGCTTGCCCCATTTTACGCCGGATGTATCAGTCATTTCCTGCACGATGGTAAACGAGCCGTTCGAGCCGATTGTGCCGTTGGAGCTTCCGTTCGGGCTGGCGTAAATTGTCGCCGAGCCGCTGAGGGATACAACATAATTTGTATTTGTAACAGTGCCGTCTCCGGGAGTATTATTCTGTTCCTGGGCAACGGTTGTAGTGACGGTAGTAACAGTTCCGCCTGTCCATGCGGTAGTCAGCGGCGGCGCAAGTGTGGCGATGCCTGCATAAGGATCATTCGGGTCAGTTGTCGTGATGTAGACAGGATTGGCACTTTCCGGCCGTGCGCCGGTTGTGGTGTACTGTGTTACCGGAGCTTCTGTCATAACCGGGGCTGTCATGACAACGGATGCCGTCGTGGCAAGTTCCGGGTTCAGCACTTCTGCCGGAATCGGTTCTGTCTCGGTATTGCCGTGATTGGGGTCAGCCGTTGTAGCAGGGAGTTCGATTGTTTCGTCTTCATCAGGCAGACTGATTTCATATACATTGCCCGGTGCAGAAGTATCGCCATGACCCAGACTCATAAATGCTGCCACCAGCAGTGCGACGATCACCAGAAACAGCAGGAAAATCAGAACCACTCTTGTGACTTCAGAATCCATCTGGAGTTTTTTTCCGCCTTTTTTCTGACCGCCTTTTTTGGATGTTTGACTCGCCATTTTTTCAGCTTCTTTCTGTTGAGATTTCGTCACAATTCATTATACCATAACCGGCAGGATTTTTGCTATTCGCATTATGTACAAATTGCAAAGACAGAATGTGACCGTTTTCGACAAATCCATGAGAAATTCAGGACTAGTTTTATTATAGCAGAAAATCAGAAAAAATGCAAGATCTAATCAGAAAATACTTGAAATCTACTTGCAATTTTTGTGAAAATGTGCTAAAATAAGAATAGTATCTTTTTAATAAAAGGAGAGAATGCTGTATGAAATTCCAAAAAATGACGGGTTTTGCCGCGGCACTGCTGCTGACGGCCGTTCTGCTTCCTGTTCCGGCAAAGGCTGAGCTTGTGGATTCCGGCATGACGTATCAGGAAAGTACTGCTGTGATTAATAATCCCGGTGCAGGGTATACTTCTACCTTGTGGTATCAATGCAAGCCCGGCGAAACAGCTGTGCAGAATCCTTCCGGCAATCTGGTGCTGATGTTTGTCGATATCGGTGCATTTTCCTCCGGCGTGAACGGAACTGTTTCTGAAGATGCCGACGGAAAAGAAATTTATACCGAGGGCATTGATTATGATCTGGATGAACAGTTTTTCAGAGCCATGCGCGGAACGCTCGCCAACTGCCGGAAAAACGGCGCGACTGTGGGAATCCGTTTCCGGTACGATGCCAAAGGCAAAACCAATCCCGAACCGGCAAGCTTCGAGCAGGTTCTGCATCATATCCAGCAAATCAAAGATGACGGCTTTCTGGAAGAATATCAGGATATTCTGATGTATGTCGAATCCGGCTTTGTCGGCGCATGGGGCGAACAGCACAGCGGAAAATATACCTCGCTGGAGTATAAAGCCCGGCTTCTGGATGCCGTTCTGGATATGACTCCGGCGGATATTCCTGTCACGGTCAGAACGCCGAATATATTCGCTAAATGGGCAGGTATCGAAACGAGTGCCCTGGCTGACTGGGTCTCCGAACCCGGAAGCAGAGCCGCACGGGTCGGCCTGTATAATGACGGCTATATGGGTTCAGATTCTGATCTCGGAACATATTCTAACAGAAAAATCGAAACTGCATGGCTCGGAAATCAGACCGTCAGAACTTACTATGGCGGCGAATTCTCCGGTGCACTCGACTGGGCGAAAAAATTCGATACATGGGAACCGCAGAATGCCATCCCGGAAATGTATCAGACACATCTTAGCTATATCAATTCCAATATTTACAGCATGTATCAGGATTATATTTTCACGCAGGATTACGATGTCGCTGAGGGCGATCATTCGGCTTATTACGGACAGACTGTGTTCAAATTTATCCGTGACCATATCGGCTACAGATTCGTTGTCCGCGACTGCGATTCAGAACCTTCCGCCGAACAGGGAAGTGAATTCGCTCTGAATTTCAAGATAGAAAATACCGGTTTTGCCAATCCTATCCGTCCGCAGAAGGCCGAAATTCTTCTCGAAAAAGACGGAAATTATGTCGTTCAGGATGTGAATCTCGATTCCCGTGAATGGTATTCCTGCACCACGTCTCAGGAAAATCTTGAAATCGCTGTGCCGGGCAGTCTCGAACCCGGAGAATGGAATGTCTATCTGAGATTATCCGTCGGCAATCAGGATATCCCTGACGGCAATCTGAGAACTGTGCAGTTTGCCAATCCCGATATCTGGAACGCCTCACTCGGCGCGAACAGGATGGGTACGGTCAGAATCACGGAAACAAAAGAAAGCTCCCAGAAAGCCGAGCATGTCACAGATTTGTATACTGCCGGGAATGTCATGCTGTTCGATGGCATCCGCTCCAGCAATTCCGAATGGACGGAACAGAACCTGATTGCAGAATCCGGAGAAAATAAGCTTTATCTGTCGGCAGATGATAAATATTTATACATCGGCGCGGAAGTGCATCATAATATTGAAAAGCCTGTCTGGAATCTCCGGCTTGAACATGACGGCGATTCGTATTGGATTTATTATCAGTCAGCAGGCTGGTGCTATTATTCCAAAGGCGATGACCATTCCGGTTTCTCGTTCAAGAAAAGTGCCGATTTTGCGGAATTCAAGATTGATATGAGTTCCATGAACATCCAGCCCGGCACGCTGTTCGACAAAGTCAGAATTTTCGTTCAGGATGAGGGCGACGGCTGGAAGGGTGTCGGCGAACTCATTGCAGAAGGTGTCACGCTGAACAGCAGTTTCCCGATTTATTCAGCCTATCAGAAAGTTTCTCTGCATGAGCATCAGGATTATACCATGCAGGCGGTCACATCGCTGGAGAACGTTTCGTATCAGTGGCTGAAGGACGGCAGGGAAATTTCCGGCGCGAATGGCAGAACCTTCACGCTGAATGATGTCAGTCAGGATGCTCCGGGCGATTATGCCGTCAGAATCACGGCCGAAAACGGCACGGCGCAGGAAGTGTTATTATATACTGTCCAGCAGATTGTTCCGGCCGGGGCGGTTCAGAAAGGCGATCTGAATGCGGACGGCTCTGTTGATGCCGGAGATGTGAAACTGTTGCAGGATTATCTGCATAAACGTGAAGTGAAGCTCTCCGGTGATGCCGATCTCAACGGCGACGGCATCTGGAATATCTATGATTTGATTCTGCTGAAACGAAACACGAAGGCATGATTAACGGCAGAATTTTTGCATGGATGGAAACTGCCTGTTTTACGGTTTTAACAGTCATCGGCGTGATTTCCTATGCGGCGGAACATGTTCTGAATATAAAAAATTCTTTAGGATATAAAGTCAGCATTGTTTTGTATCTTGTTCCGGTACTGATTGCCGGAATCTGCGCCCTGATTTATGAATTCAAAACTGATAAAGAAACGAAAACAGTGCATTTCAGAAAAGAAGTTCTGGTTATTGTATCTTTGAATCTGATTTCCGGGCTTATTTGGTTTCTCTTGTACCGGGCGGGGGCGATTTCGTGAATCCTGATAAAAACAGCACCTCGCAGGAGGTGCTGTTCTGTTTATGTTTTTTTATTTTTTTCCAGCAGTTTGATGGCTTTCTGATATTTTTCATATCGCCTGACTGCTTTGTCGTCGATGCAATCTAATCTGGAAAGGTCGCTGTTGTGGCGCAGATCGGCCAGCTTGACGGCTCTTGCAATGGGATTTTTCCGGATATTCAGGAGATAATCCATATAATCCTGGTCAGGATTATGTGTCAGCAGAGCAACGGCATCCGTAACCGATTCCGGAAAGCCCAGAAGCACCAGATCCGGAATTGACATAGGGGTATCTTCAACAATATCATGAAGCAAAGCCACTGCAACAGTTTCTTCCGTAGTCATCTGTTCGGCTATGTGATACGGATGGAATACATAAGGCACTCCGGATTTGTCCAGCTGATATTTGTGTGCTTCAAAGCAGATTTGCATTGCTTTTTTGGTAAGATCTGTATAAATCATGATTTATTCCTCATCAGGTTCGTCATAGACGGGCAGCGGCGGAGCGGTTTCGGGAACGGGGTCAGGTTCCGGTTCAGGAACGGGTTCGGGTTCGGGGGGATTGGTAATCGGCGGAGCAGTTTCGGGCGGAAGTGTTTCGGGAGCTTTGGTTTCAGGGGGATTGGTGACGATGACTTCCGGCTCGGTATAGACGAACAGCGGCGGAGCAGTTTCGGGTTCTTCCGTGATGACGGGTTCCGGGTCGGGCTTGCGGGTTTCGGTGGTTGTTTCGGGATTATAGCGTGTTGTGGTGCGGCGTTCTGTCGTAGTAGCAGGCCGGTCGGTATAGCGGCGCGTTTCGGGATAAGTAGAAGACTGCTTTTCAGAACCTGTATCAATTCCGGAAGCTTCTGTTGATTTTTCTTTGACAGTTGTCACAGTCTGTACGGCAGTTGTTTTCCGGGAAACAGTTGTTTTCTTGGAATATCGGGTAGTTTCGTAATAATAATTATTATCATCATCCGTTTCTTCATAAAGCGAAGAGGTCGTTGTCGTTGCCGCCGAGGTCGTATGCGGTGCGGTTGTCTGGAGCACGGTAGTTTCGGTTGTAGTTTCGGTGACTGTGGTTGTGGAAGTGGTCTGCATCTGATTCTGAATATATTGATTTTCTGACAGATTCGGACTGCGGCGTGCCAGATTCGCAAAGCCGAAGCCCAGCACGGCAATGATTGCCAGAATCAGCACAGCAATCAGGAAGATGGGCGCAATCCGGGAAACAGCCGATTCCTGATCCTCAGAAGTATCATCTTCCGGAATATCAATATCGATATTCATGTCTTTATTATGATGTTCTTGTGCCATGATTTGTGTCTCCTTTGGGATAATCTCTTTTTTCACTCTCTATGATAGCACAAAACGCCGGAAAAGTCAAGAGATTTTTTCGGGAAAGCGGACGGTTACTTTAAACAGATCGCCGTCGATGGTCAGGGTCATGGTGCCGCCCTGGAGCTGAATCAGACTTTGTGCAATGGAGAGTCCCAGACCGCTGCCCTCGGTATTCCGGGAGCGGTCGCCGCGGACAAAGCGTTCCATAAGGGCATCAGCAGAAAGATTCAGCATATCGGCGGAAATATTCCGGAGCGTGACAGAAACAGTTCCTTCTTCCCGGAGCAGATTTAAATAGACTCTTGTGCCGGAAAGCGCATATTTCAGGCAGTTGCCGTAGAGATTATCAAAAGCGCGCCACAGCAGACGGCCGTCAGCGGAAATGATAACAGGTTCGTCCGGGAGTTCGCTGAGATACTGCAAGGTTCTGGATTCAAATTTTTCAGAATATTCGCCTTCCAGCTGCTGGAGAAAGACAGTCAGGTTGATATCTTCTTTCTGGAGCTTGATATTTCCTGTTGAAGCCTTGGATGCTTCAATGACATCTTCTGTTAATTTTCTGAGACGCGCCGACTGCCGGCCGAGGACTTCCAGATATTCGCGCGCCGTGGGGTCGGAGAGTTCCAGTTTGGATAATAAATCCGTATAATTAATAATAGAAGTCAGGGGCGTTTTGATATCATGCGAAACATTGGCGATTAATTCCGTGCGGAGATTTTCGCTTTTCAGGCGTTCAGAAACGGCCTTGTTCATGCCTTCGCCGATGCTGTTCAGATGCCGGGCATGTGTGCGGAAATCGCCGAATAATTTTTCTTCCGGGATTTTTTCAGACAGATTGCCCTCTGCCAGCTGCTGACCGCCCGTCCGGAGAAGATACATCTGGTACAGAAGAATCACAGCAAAGCACAGCATTGCAATCCAGAGCAGAATTTTCAGGAACACGCCGAAATAATTCTGATTGCCAATCATCATAACGGCCAGAAAATCCAGTACAAGCCAGCCTGATGTCAGAAGTATGCCCTTCCAGACCAGCGGCAGAGCATTCGCCAGATAGGAGAGCTTTCCGTGCAGAAATCTGAAAATTTTATAAATCAGCGTATTGCGGAATAAATTCTTCGCCCGGATGCGGATTGCCGTGCTCATCAGCCACCAGAGCGCAGTCAGTCCCCAGAGAATGCCCACTGCCGTGACTGTGCCGATTGTGACGGCTGTCCCGGAATAATTGACAAGTTCATCGGCCGGAATTACCAGCAGAATCGCCGCGCCGAACAGAATGCAGGTAAACAGATCATACGGAATTTTTTCAGAGAAGCCTTCCCGGACGGCTTCTTCTCCGGGATGATATCCCGCCGAACGAATGAGATAAATCAGACAAATCAGCCAGAGAACCAGAGAAATCAGCCCCACACCCGGCACAGCCCAGCGATACTGATACGCTGTTCCGGAATAGTTCTGTGCCGTCAGATAGGCATCTTCGGCTTGCAGATGGCTGCGCACATGCCCCGTGATATAATAGCGCAGAACCTGCTGATAAGAATAAGTTTTGACATCATAATAAATATCATAATATTCGGCCGGAAGTGCGAAATCTTCGGGATACTGTTCGGCATATTCACTCAGGAGCATACTGTCCGGCGGATTCTGATGCCGGTTTATGACATAGTGCCGGCCGTTGCCAAAGCTGATTTCCAGACCAGAAGCATTGGCGGCCTGCCGGATATAATCCGTAAACGGCAGAGAACGGCCGTCCTGTTCCAGAATAATTTCTTCTGTTCCGTGCTCTGACCAGCCCAGATTCAGCGCAAGTGCAATTTCGATTTGTTCATCAAGAGAAAAATCAGAAGACTGAATCAGAATTTGCCCAGGGGATTCGCTGGACGATTCCGTGGCGGGTTCCGTCGCATCCAGTGTAGGAGCAGGGTCGCCGCGCGGAACGATAATCTGCTGTGCAGAATAATCATCATAGGGCTGTTCATCAGCATGGTGCTGTTCAAACTGCCGGAATTCAGCTTCGTTCATGATCTGTTCAGAGGTATTTTCAACCTGATCATAATATTGTTCTGTTCGGAAGGCGGAAGCATCATCCTGATAAGAACTCAGCAAAAGCTGATCTTCGGCATCATAGATTTCAAAAAAGAAGTTTGTCCGTTCGGGGGAATAATCTCTTAAAAAATCGCTGTACAGAGCCTGTTTTCTCTGCTGAGGGATAGCTTCATCGAAAAATCCGTCTGACTGGAGCTCTTCAAAGCGTTCCTGCAATATCGTGATATCACGCGAGAGCATGGATTCCGTTTGTTCCCGGCGGAAGTTTTCTTCTGATGTGGTATAACATCCTTTCTGAGCTAGAATGATTGTTCCGGCAGTGCCGGCCGCGGCGGTCAGCATCGTAACAACATAGCCTATCAGTGCAAGAATTTTTCTTCTAGTAGAATATTTCATGCAGATTCACGTCCTTTCTGAATCGTCCAGCTTGTAGCCTTGTCCCCAGACGGCTTTCAGATAACGGGGATCAGCCGGATTGATTTCTATTTTTTCGCGCAGATGCCGGATATGCACAGCAATCGTGCCTTCTGCGCCGTAAGGAAGCTCGCCGCGGATTTGTACATAAATTTCCTTCGGCGAAAAGACTTTGTTGGGGTTTTTCATGAATAAGAATAAAATAGCATATTCTGTCGGCGTAAGGCTGACTTCGATGCCGTCAGCCGTGACGATTTTTTCGTTGTCATCGAGAAACAGTCCGCCGCACCGGAACTGCTGTTCGCTGACGGGAACAGCTGCGCCGAGCTGGGTATATCTTCTCAGCTGGGAGCGCACTCTGGCGAGCACTTCCATAGGATTGAAAGGCTTTGTGATATAATCATCTGCGCCGAGGTTCAGGCCCAGAATTTTATCAGTATCTTCGCTTTTGGCAGTCAGCAGAATGACGGGCAGGTTATAATTTTTTCTGAGTTCGGCCATAGTGCGGATGCCGTCGAGTTCGGGCATCATGATATCCAGAAGCAGAAGGTCAATTTTTTCCTGTTTCAGGATTTCGAGGGCTTCACGGCCGTTATAGGCAGTGTGCAGGATATAGTCTTCCTGGGAAAGATAAATTTTCAGAGCACTGACGATATCTTTTTCGTCGTCGCAGATTAGTACAGAATGCAAAGTGCATCACTCCTTTGAAGTTTCTGATTATTATGATAGCAGAAACGGCATTAAAAATCAAGCGCGGAAATCATTAAGAAATGATTAAGATGAACGAACTGTTCAGCAGCAGCCGGAAAAAGAAAAAAGTGTACAGTTCCGTACACTTTTTGAAAAAATTGAAAAAATTTTTTTTGAAAACAGTTTTAATTCACCCGTGCCCGCCGGCGATTCCGGACGGCATCTTTCAGGCGTTTCGGCTGAGGAAGAACAAATTCCAGCACAGCGCAGTACTTGTCCACCAGCGTAATCAGCCATGTTTCGGCGCAGCCGGGGAGTTCTGCCGTCATGGGGAACATGTGCTTGCGTATCATATCGCATTCTTTCTCGTTGAGCGCGAAGTGCTTGCGTGCGTTTTCCAGTGCAAGTTCCGGGTGATGCTTGCTGTGGCGCACTTCCGGACGGCTGTGGGTATACTCATACGTGTCATAGAAATAAAAATCATGCAGAAGCCCTGCCCTTGCCGCCGAGACGGCATCCAGCCCCAGCAGACGGCAGAGCCGGTACTGGTAATAGGCTACATTCAGGCAGTGCTGAAATCTTGTTGTCATAATATGATGCCGGAATTGTTTCAGATGCTGTACCTCTTCGGATTCCAGCAAATCGGCAATAATCAGATAAAATTCTGAATCTTCCAGATGTTTCCGCGAACCTGTGGCTTTCAGCTGTTCCATGGTTTTCATCGCATCCTTTCTGGTATTATAATAGCACAATTTCCGGAACTTGTCAAGAGAATTTTTGGGATTTTTTATACTATCTGGTCGCCTGTTTTCAGGCTGACCAGCTTTTCTTTCCAGTATTCGCCGTAAGGGAGCGACTCCTGTGCGCTGATGCGCAGGGCTTCACGGTTTTCCAGAACTTCATGAATAATTACGCCGTCATCGGCAAGCCGGTCATTCTTCCAGACCGTATGCAGGGCAGAATCCACAGCAGCAATGCCTTTTCCGGATGCGATATACAGCATATCCCCGTGCTGGAAAAAATAGCCGAAATACAGGCTGACTTCCATCGTGACAGAAGCAAACGTCTCCAGATTGACAAAAATAACAGTATGCCCCGTGCCGATGCAAAGATATTTCCCGAACAGGCAGGCTTTATCAAAAAAATCCGAAATGCTGTCAGTCTCGGCGGTCAGGTAAGGCAGACCGTTTTTGCGGACATAATATTTTTTTCCGTTCCCGAACGTCAGTGTCTGAATCACAGGCAGATCCAGATCATCCTGATTCAGGCCGAAATCCGGAGTCAATTCATATTCTGGCATAACAAAAAATCCTTTCTTGACAAAACATGTTACCGGATTATTATAACACAATCCGGCCGAAAAGTCAAGCCGGCGCACGCAGTTATGAAGATTTTGCACTGGATTTGTAAAATTTCCATAAATATCTTGACAAATTTTTTTCTTTGTGATATAATAATAACAGCCGGAATGCTCCGGCAAGAAATTTTCATGCAATGAAAGGATATGAATACCCATGAGCTTTATGAAAATCGTAAACGTCTATGGCCGTGAAATCCTCGACTCCAGAGGCAACCCGACTGTAGAAGCAGAAATTACTCTGGAAGACGGCACTGTTGCAAGAGGCACAGCTCCTTCCGGCGCATCCACAGGCGAATTTGAAGCCCTGGAACTCCGCGACGGCGACAAGAGCAGATATCTCGGCAAAGGCGTGCAGAAGGCTGTTGAAAATATCAACACTGCAATCAAAGAAGCCATTCTCGGCCTCGATGCTTCTGATACTTATGCTGTCGATGCTGCTATGATCAAGGCTGACGGCACAAAGGACAAGTCCAACCTGGGCGCAAACGCCATCCTGGCTGTTTCTATCGCTGCTGCAAGAGCTGCTGCCACATCCCTGGGCATTCCGCTTTACAGATTCCTGGGCGGCGTACAGGGCACAAAACTGCCTGTTCCGATGATGAACATCCTCAA
>DFJS01000023.1:1226-8487 GCA_002373165.1 Ruminococcus sp. UBA3665 | reverse complement strand
GATTTTTTCCATCGAACTCACGTTTCTGAGAGTTTCAGGTTTTTGCATGTGAGTTTTCCCCCTTGGTAATATTTCTATTTATGAACAAATTATGATATTATTTATATTCTATCATAGTTTGACAGAAAAAGCAATGGCAAATCTGATTCTGTTTATGGCAGATTTACTCCTGAGTATGACGGAAAAAACCGTCCATGCAGAACATGAACGGCAAAGAGATTAAAATTCATAAGCTTTGATTTCGCAGTTGCCCATAAAGAAATGCATAAATCTGTCGACTGTCATATCATGAAAATAGCTGTCGATGACTCGCGCCACACCGCCGTGGCAGACTAAAATAGCAGTGTTTGGCGCAGTTTTGAGTTCATCCAGCAGACTGTATGCTCTGTGCACTATTTGGAAAACCGATTCGCCGCCGGGCATTTTTACGCCGAATTCTGCTTTTGCTTCCGGAAATCCCGAAGTCAGACGGCTTTTGCCTTCAAAATCGCCGTAATCCCATTCGCGCAGACGGATATCTGTCTCAATCGGCAGACAGAGCACATCTGCAACAGCCTGCGCGGTCTGCTGTGCACGAAGCATAGGGGATGCAATAATTCTTTCGATATCGCCGAAGGCGGCGGCTTGCTGTGCCATTTCCGCAGCCTGCCGGAGTCCGGTTTCGGTCAGAGGCAGGTCTGTCGAACCGCAGACACGCTCTTCTGCATTGAAAGCCGTCAGGCCGTGACGGGTAACATATAATTTTTTCATGTAAAAAACTCCTTCCGGATTGAGAAATATAATTATAATTATTATTATATATGTATCCGAGCCGGAACCGGCTCAGATATTAAAAATTTGCATCAGATAATAAATCAGCCCGTAAATGACGGAAGCCGCTGTGCCGTACAGAATAACCGGCCCTGCAATCGTGAAAATTTTCGTTCCGATGCCCAGAATAAAGCCTTCTGTTTTGGATTCAATCGCCGAAGAGGCAATTGCATTTGCAAACCCGGTAATCGGAACAAGCGTTCCGGCTCCGGCATGTCTGGCGAGTTTCTGATAAATCCCCAGCCCTGTCAGCAAAGCACTCAAAAAGACAAGCGTAATCGATGTCCAGGCCATGCTTTGCAGCTGACTGAATCCCAGATTCTGGAATACAGTGAATAAAAGCTGTCCCACAGTGCAGATGCTTCCGCCCGTAACAAAGGCCATCAGTACATTGATTTTTGTATTCGAGTGCGGAACAGCCTGTTTCTGCATGTCCTGATATAATTCCGGTGTGACCTGCATAAAAATCTCTCCTGTTCTGAAATAGAATATTTCAGAAACAGTCTGCCCGTTTTTTTCAGAAAAATTCTTGCTATTTTTTGAAAAATATGGTATGATAATAATAGTATAGCATAAATCTTAAAATTTTTCAAGCTTATTTCAAGAAAAATATAGTATAATCAGATTAATTACATGGGAGGGATCATGCTATGAAAATTTTAGTCGTGGAAGATGAAGAAGCTCTCGCCGAGGCTCTGAGCGAAATTTTAAAAAGAAATAAATATATTGTCGATGCCGTCTATGACGGTGAGGACGGCCTGGAATATGCTATGACCGGCCTGTATGACTGCATTCTGCTGGATATTATGCTGCCTAAAATGAACGGGCTGGATGTGCTCCGCATTCTGCGGAAAAAGCATATCTCTACCCCCGTATTGCTGCTGACTGCAAAATCAGATATCGAAGATAAAATTACCGGTCTCGACAGCGGGGCAGATGACTTTCTGACCAAGCCTTTTGTCAGCGGCGAACTGCTCGCCCGTGTCCGCGCTCTTACCAGAAGAAAAGGCGAGGTGATTACTGATGCCTTTACTTACGGCGATGTTGCCCTCAATAAAAGTACGTTCAGCCTGAGCAGAGAGGGACAGTTCGTCAAGCTTAGCCTGAAAGAATACCAGATTATGGAACTGATGATGGCCAATCCTAAGCAGCTGATTCCCAAAGAACGCTTTATCGAGAAAATATGGGGCTATGAAAGCGATGTGGAATATAACAATGTAGAAGTCTATATTTCATTTTTGAGAAAAAAACTGCATGTCATCGGGTCAAATGTGACAATCAAGACTGCACGGGGCGTAGGCTATTTTCTGGAAGGCGGCGAGTAATCTGTGAAAAAATTCCCTGTTGAAAAACTGCCGCACTGGCTGCAAGCTTTGATTCATCCGGATGTCATCAAGGAAATGCAGATTAAGTTTGTCGCCACTGCAATGGGGATTCTGGTTCTGGTGTTTATCGTCATGCTGACAGCAATTAATATGATTATGAAAACTGTCAGCCAGTCACAGTCAATGGAACTCCTGATTAAAATTGCCGAAAGTGACAGGTATAATTCCCTGAATGATGACAGGCCGATGGAGGATATCCCTCCGCCCGACGGCGAACGCCCTCCGGATGAGTTTATGATGCCGCCGCCCACAGAGCCGGAAACAGAATCTGAAACAGTTGCGCTCGCCGAGGTACAGCCGCCCGGTATTCATGCTCTGGGCTGGATTCCAGAAGATAACTGGGGGGAGTTCGGCAGGGGCGGCCGCCGCGATCGCCGGGATGACAGACCTCCGGATTTTGACGATGACGATGATGATGACGACAATGATGATAATGACGATGAATTCGATTTCGATGACGACGATTTTCCACCCGGATATGAACCGTATCCCCCTCCGTGGATGAATCCGCCGGAAACTGAAGAAATATCAGAAACGCTGCAAAATTATGAAACAGATCCTCCGCCGGAATCGGTTCTGACGGAAACACTTCCGCCGGAAACAAATCCGCCTCCGGAAGTGCCTGCTGTGGCTGACCCCGTTCCGCCCCCGGAAGAACCGCCTTCTGAACCGTCACCGGAAACAGTTCCGCCCGAAACAACAGCTGTACTGCCGGAAGAAATTACAGAAACTGCCGTTCCGCCGGAAACAGAACAGGCATCTGCTCCGGATGAAACAACAGCATATACTTCCGAAACAGAAACTTCTGCCGCCGGAACAGAAACTGCAACAGTCACGGAAACTGCTGCTGTGCAGGAAACGCCTCCGCAAAAACCGGAAGACGGCAATAATAATAATCAAAACCGGAATAACAATGATTTCCGCATGGAAATGCGCCCTAATAAATGGAAATTAAATATCATTCTGGATCATTTTGCACTGATGGCCGATCAGGACGGGAATTTTTTAGGCATCCGCAATACGGAAAATTATGACGATGAACAGGCCGAGGAAATTCTCGCCGCAATTCTCAGTACCGGCAGACAAAAAGGCATGTACGGCTGGCTGCAATATTATAAAGCCGAAAAAGAATACGGCACGCTTCTGGTTGTCACAGATAAAACTTCCGACCAGGGCCTGCTGAATAACCTGTTCCGTACAACAGTCATTGCCGGCGTTCTGGTGCTGCTGGTACTGCTGGTCTTTCTGATTTTCTTCTCGCGCTGGATTACTCAGCCCGTCAAAACAGCAATGGACCGTCAGAAACAGTTCGTCTCCGATGCCAGTCACGAACTCAAAACTCCGATTGCTGTCCTGACTGCCAATGTGGATATTCTTCAGGACGAAATCGGCGAAAATAAATGGCTGCATTATATCCAGGAACAAACAGTCCGTATGAATCAGCTGGTCGGCGATCTGCTCCGCCTTGCCCGGATGGATAATGCCAGACAGGATTATGTGTTTGAAGAATTCAATCTCAGCACGGCAATCGAGGCAACTGTGCTCCCGTTTGAAAGTCAGGCGTTTGAAAAACAAAAAAATCTTGAAATTGATATTCAGCCTGATATCATGTATAACGGCAGTCAGCAGCATATCCGTCAGCTTGCGGCTATTTTTATCGATAATGCCATGAAGTATTCCAGCGAGCACGGAACAATTAAAATTTCCCTGATACGCCGCGGCGATAATTCTGTTCTGGAATTTTATAACACCGGCTGTGAAATTTCTCAGGAAGAAACAGATAAAATTTTTGAACGCTTCTACCGCGGAGACAAAGCAAGAAATAATAAGGGAAAAAATGGCTATGGTCTGGGACTTGCCATTGCTAAAAGCATTATGGAAATTCATAAAATTAAAATTCAGGTTACCTGCGAGCAGGGCGCATGGATTCGTTTCCTGATGACGATGTAATTCTGCACAAAAAGATTTCACAGTAATAAAAAATAATTATAAAGCTTGCCGAGAATCCCGAAAACCGCTTGACAAGCTTTCTTTTTTATGCTATGATTATTATGCAACATTACAGAGTGTAATTTGTAATATTCTAAAATATGGAGATTCCGGAAAAATGTACAGAAAATAAAAATCCTGACTATACAATTTGTATTTTATGCTTTGCTTCACGGATTTTATTTTACTTTTGTTTTGCATTTTATTGGTTTTGTACAAAAATTATGTTTCTGTTTGTGAACTATTGACAAAACCCGAAGAATCCTGTATAATTAAAACTAGCCTGCTATGCTTCCTGTTTTTTTGAGGGGAAAAACAGCGATGCATGTCCGGTTTTTGTACTAGCTGCATTGTAAAAACCAAAGGGGGAGTTAACGTTGATTAAAACAGTAAATCTGGCATATCAGGAAAATCCTGACCCTAAACAGGAACAGTCTGCACCTGTGATCCGGATGCATACCAATGCAAGTCTGCTGAAAGAACGCGCTGCACTGGAAACACCCGTAATTCCGGATGAAAAACCGGTTTATGAAAAAGTAAAAAGAATCAGTGATGTGGTGTGCTCTGCTGCCGCGCTGACAGTGCTTTCTCCTGTCCTGCTGCTGACGGCAGTATGCATCGTAGCGGACGATTTCGGCTCTCCGTTCTATACACAGACACGTATCGGCAAAGACGGAAAACCGTTTAAAATTTATAAATTCCGCAGCATGTACCTGGATGCGGATGCCCGCCGCGAAGAACTGATGAAACAGAACGAGGGAAGCGGTGCTACTTTTAAAATGAAAAAAGATCCCAGAATTACCAGAGTGGGCAGTGTCATCCGCCGTACTTCGATTGATGAACTGCCGCAGCTGCTGAATATCCTCAAAGGAGATATGTCTGTGATAGGTCCCCGTCCGTTTATTCCTTCTGAACAGGCTAATCTTCCTTCTGACAGACTGAGTGTTGTGCCGGGGCTTTCCTGCTATTGGCAGATCGGCGGAAAAAATTCGCTCTCTTTGGCAGAACAAATTGCATTGGACCGCAAATACATAAAAGAACGTTCGCTTTTGACGGATATTAAAATTGTATTGAAAACCATTGCACATGTATTCGGAGGAAAAAACTGCTGAAATAATCTGAACGCAATCAAACGGGTGCTTCATTCCTGCTGTGGGTGAAGTGTCCCGTTTGATTAAAATAATCTTATATGAAAGGTGTAATCTGATGGAAAATGAGAAAACAGAAAAAAATGAAAGCTTTTTAAATGTCACACTAAAAAATTCAGAAGAAGAAAAAGAAGATATCATTATTTCTTTCTCTGGTATAATAAAGCAGCTGAAAAGATTTCTTCTCATCTGGCTGGCAGTCGCCATCCTGGCAGGTGTACTGATCCCCACAGGATATGCCGTGTTTGCTTCTGATCAGCTGAAAGTGCTCAATGCTGTCATCAGTTTTAATTATGACGGCATCGAAAGCGGAAAAGACCCCAATGGCAGAACATTTGATGTGAATACATTAAAAAATCCTGCCGTAATTGAAAAAGCACTGACTGACCTGGGAGAAGATATGGAACAGCTGGAAAATATCCGTCAGGGTATTATCATTGAAGGAATCCGCCCCACAGATGCGATTGATAAAATTACAATGTACCAGAGTATCTATCAGCAGGGCAACCTGACTGCCGGTGAAAAAATGCTGGAGGTAAAAATTTATCCCACACAGTTTATTGTAACGTTCAATTATTCTGCTACAGATTATAAAGGCACCCGCGCCGTAGAAGTATTTAATACAATTTTAACATCCTATTCAGAATACTTCTTCGATACTTACGGCTTTAACAAAGCCCTGGGAAGTGCTGTGACAACTCTGGATTATAACGATTATGATTACGCCCAGGCCGTGGATGTATTCGATTCTACCCTCTCTACTCTTCAGGATTATGTCAATGGCCTTTCTTCCAGCGATTCTACCAGATTCCGCGCTTCTTCTACCGGCAATACCTTTGCAGACCTTTCCGAATCTATCGGTACACTCCGGGAAGTAGACCTCGATGTCATCTCTTCTTATATTAATATCCATACTATCACAAAAGATAAAGAAACACTGCTCGCATATTATGATTACAGAGTAGAACAGCTCAACCGTCAGAAAAAAATAGCCGAAGATGAACTGAAAACCGTCACAGAGGCAATTGCAGATTACGAAAAAGATACTATTATTATTTACGGCGATAAGCAGGATACTTCCCAGTATACACAGGCTTCTGCCGAATATGATAATCTGATTAACAGAAAAATCAGTGCCCAGAAAACCGTTTCTACCGCCGCACAAAGAATTGATATGTATCAGAAAAGAATCACGGAACTGAATAAAAATAAAACCTCTGCTTCCAAAGAAAAAATAGAACGCGTAGAAGCCGATCTTCAAACTTTGAGTGAAAAAATCAATGTGCTTTTGCAGAAAGTAAACGATACTGCAAATGAATACTATGAAACAGTATATCTTTCTAATTCTTATAATATTCTCGTTCCTGCAAGTTCTTCTGCACTGCATACCGCAAAGAGCATTATCAAAGCAGCAATGGAGCCGGTTCTGATTGTAGAAGCTTTGTTCTTTGTCATTTATTTTGCAGCCGCATTTATTTCAGCATTAATCGCAGATAACCGGAAAAAAAATAAAAATAATCCGGTACAGCAGGAATTTATTTCCGCAGAACCAGCCGTTTCCGTAAAAACTGAAGAAGAAACAAAAGAATAATTTTATTTTGACTGCATACACCTGACAATAAAATCCAGTCTGTTCTAAAGCGGCTAAGAGAAAAACTTAGTCGCTTTTCTGCACTGCTGGTAAGAATCCTGACTGATTTATACAGAGCTGCTTCCCTTTTTAATCACATGGCTGAAATATCTATTTTTTTAATTCGCGTTATATTTTTTTGTTTATTTTGCACGAAAATGAAAAAAGATTAAAAAAATTTTAAAAATCTCTTGACAAACATCAGATTTTGTGATATACTATATAAGTAATCTGAAATATCAAATAATAGAACGCGGGGTGGAGCAGCTCGGTAGCTCGTCGGGCTCATAACCCGAAGG
>DFJS01000023.1:0-1091 GCA_002373165.1 Ruminococcus sp. UBA3665 | reverse complement strand
GTTGTTTGGTAGGTGCTTTTCTTATTTATCATACCCGATTTTTCGAGGTTTGTCAAGCATTTTTTGAAAAAAGTTGTAACCGGACAGCAATCCGGCTCATTTTTTGCCTGTTCGGAAATTTTGAGGTTCGCATTGGTTTTGACACGTCGGCGAATCCGTCGGCAAATGTTTTCAGAGCAGAGCCGTCGTCACGCCGTCGGCAGGGTCGGCATAGGAGATTCAGAATCTGTGGTGTGCTGTTCAGTATGCCACGATTTTTTGCTTTTTGTGGCGAACAGGGGAGAATATCTTAAAAAACAAGGTAGGAAACAGGCTTTTTCTTAAAAAACAAGGTGGACACATTGCTTTTTAAGGTGGTAACATCCAGAAAAGCAATAGCTGTTCAGGAAGTGATGCAGAATAGCCAGAATGTTAAGAACTCTTTGCCGACTGAATATCTGTGCAGAACTTCAAAAGGGCTTTGCTTAGACAAAAACAGATGCGTACTTTGACGACTCCCTTACTGGTTCAGTAGATGTTGCACGATTGTTGCATGACTTGCTACGACTGGTATCACCGATACTCTCTGTAGATGCTCTGAACTATCCGTGTGACTTTCGTGTGATTTTTTCAGAAAAGGGTTGTTAAAAATATATCACTCTTATCACTGACTTATACAGTGTTTTCTGAAAAAGGATTTGTGAAATGATGCCACTCATACCACCAATCAAAGAAAGAATCCTTGCTGTTCAGCCAGAAATGTAAAGAATGTTCCGAATATAGCTGTAATGATGCAGAGCTGGAAAGGATTTTTCTGTTTTGTTAGAGGTGTAAGAGCTGTTCCAGATGTAGCTGTAATAGCACAGAACTGAAAATAGCCTTACTATCTTACCAGAGATGCAGGAAGTGTTTCGGATATAGTTGTGATAGTACAGAACTGAAAATATCTTTCTTTCTGAAATAAGAATCTGTGAAATGATACCACTTGTGCCGCATATATCTGGTGAGAAAGATATAATCTTCATAGGGGTGAAATAAGCAAAAATAAAGCAGATAGTGCTGCTGGAATAGTCTTGGTTGGAATATGGTTTTCTCCTGCTTAAAACGCTTAT
>DFJS01000098.1 GCA_002373165.1 Ruminococcus sp. UBA3665 | reverse complement strand
CGTTCCAGTTGGTCTGCGTATCGGGAGAGGTCATATGACCGCCCCGTGTCGGATAATCTGTATTATTCACACAGATGGTAATTGTTATTTTTTTCCGGATGCAGGAAGAAATATCATAGTGATGAGGCGTGCAGAGACTGTTTTCTGTGCCGAGATATTCGCCGTCAATCCAGACTTTTGTGATTCTGGTTCGTTCCAGAAATAATTCACCCATAGCAATCTGGTCAGAAGCCCAGCCTTCCGGCAGCGTGATTTCTTTCTGAAACCACGCATTTCCGGAATAGGGGTAAACTTCTGTCAGACAGCCCGTTTCCCGTTTGGAATTATATTTGCCTTTCTGATAAATTGCCGTTGTGCCGGGAAGCTGAATCGTATCCGGAAATACTTCCGGCGGAGAGGAATAATTCTGTTCTTCATCAGCCAGAAACTGCCATGTGCCTTGCAGATTAATGCTTGTGATCATGAATCAGCAGTCCTTTCTGATTTATTTCTTATCTGTCAGATATCTGTTCAGTGCACTGAACAGCGCGGCAACAGAGGCTTCGGAAATATCTTTCTTGATGCCGACTCCCCAGTAGATTTTATCCTCGGCCTTGATGGAAACATAGGCGGCGGCTTCGGATGCAGAAGTAGAAGTCAGTGCATGTTCGTTATAAGTCTGCACGTTGAATTTTACGCCCGTAAAGGCTTTCAGTGCATTGCTGACGGCATCCAGACGGCCGCTTGCTCCGTCAGATTTGATTGTAAACGGATCGCCGTCCTGCGTGAGAGTCAAAGATGCCTGAATGAAAGTCTGGTCATTATTTTTCTGAACATAGTGAATTTCCTGATATTCCAGCGGTTTTCTGATATTGACATACGTGTTCAGGAAGATTTCATGCACTTCATCCGGAAGCAGTTCTTTATGGGCGTGGTCAGAAATGCCTTTTACCAGATAGCCGAATTCTTCGCGCATGGTCTTAGGCAGATCAAGGCCGAACTGCGTTTCCAGCAGATAGCCGATGCCGCCCTTGCCGGACTGACTGTTAATCCGGATGACATCTGCCTCGTAAACTCTGCCGACATCGGTCGGGTCAATAGGCAGATAGGGAACATTCCAGTGATCGGGGTCATGTTCTTCGCGGTATTTCATGCCCTTGGCGATGGCATCCTGATGCGAGCCGCTGAACGCTGCAAAGACGAGTTTTCCGCTGTACGGCTGACGGTCATAGACCTGCATTCTGGTAACGCGTTCATAGAGTTCAGTCAGTTCGGGCATATTGGAGAAATCCAGTTCCGGGTCAACGCCCTGAGAGAACATGTTCATGCCCAGTGTTACAATATCGACATTGCCTGTGCGTTCGCCGTTGCCGAACAGTGTGCCTTCTACGCGGTCGCCGCCTGCCAGCAGTCCGAGTTCGGTATCTGCCACGGCACAGCCGCGGTCATTGTGCGGATGCAGAGAAATAATCAGGTTTTCTCTGTTCTTGAGGTGATCGTTCATGTATTCCACCTGATTGGCATAGATATGCGGCATGGAATGCGATACGGTAACAGGCAGATTGATGATGACTTTGTCATTTTCAGAGGGCTGCCAGATGTCAATCACAGCATTGCAGATTTCAGCAGCAAATTCAGGTTCTGTTCCGGTAAAACTTTCCGGAGAATATTCAAACTGGAAGTTTCCGGGAGTTTTTTCTCTGTACTCTTTGCAGAGCTTTGCGCCGAATACGGCGATATCGATAATTTCCTGCTTGCTTTTCCGGAACACCTGTTCACGCTGTGCGACAGAAGTCGAATTATACAGATGCACAATGGCATGTTTGCAGCCTTTCAGAGCCTCGTAAGTTTTGGCAATGATGTGCTCGCGGGACTGGGTCAGCACCTGAATGGTAACATCATCCGGAATCAGATCCTGTTCGATCAGAGCGCGGCAGAATTCGTATTCTGTCTCGGAAGCGGCAGGGAAGCCGACTTCGATTTCTTTAAAGCCGATTTTGACCAATAATTTAAAGAATTCGAGTTTTTCTTCCAGACTCATGGGGATAATCAGAGCCTGATTGCCGTCACGCAGATCGACACTGCACCAGGCCGGAGCTTTTTCGATATATTCTTTTTTGGTCCAGCGCATGGGGGCATTTTCAACCGGGAAATATTGTCTGGAGTATTTCTGATAATTTTTCATGATAACATCAGCCTTTCTTAATTAAATAAAATATAAAAATTTAATCATAAAAAAAACTCCTTCATGCCGGTCAGGCATAAAAGAGACGAAGGGGAACTCCGCGGTACCACTCTTTTTGACGGGATAGAACTATCCTGTCCGCTTCTGCATCTGGGTAAATGCATAGCCCTGTAACGGGAGCACCCGGACGAACCTAATTTCTGCAAACGGCAGAGTTCGGCGCATCTGCTCAGGGACCAGTTATGTTTCAAGGCTGATACTGTCTTACACCGGCCGACAGCTCTCTGCAATCAGAAGACTGAAACTTTTTTCCCTTCACGGCATTTCTGCTATAGTATGATATTATTATAGCACAGAACGGGGCATCTGTCAAGAGGTTTTTCAGAAAATATTAATCTGATAGAAAGATAAATTTTAAAAATAAGTGCAGGGAATTCACCCTGCACTTTTATTTTTTATTCAGGTAATATCCCGTACTGCGCCGATAAACAGCGGCAGATGCTGTTCGTCATCCAGAATCATGTAAATAAACGGCCGGTCGAGCGTGACAAATTTCGGTTCATGAGCTACTGATAAGCCTTCCTCGTCCATGATAACGGCCGTTACTGCGCCGGCCTTGGTACCGCGTTCATCGACTTCGATATAAGTCTTGTGAAGCACATCGCTGATGTACAAAGGCGTATCACTCATGCCGGAGAAATCTGCCCCGGAAAAAGCCGAGGGCATTCCCATCGAAGTCAGTGCATCGATCAGAGAAAGATCAAATTCTGTTTTAAATTTTGGCAGCTGAACGGAAACTTCCGTTGTCTGGGCATTTTCCAGCAGATTGAGAAGCTTTTCCGGCGTGAGGGAAGCCAGATAATCCTCCAGAGAAAGCCCTTCTTCCGGGAGCAGAGCCGCAAAGCTGTACCCTTCGGCATAAGGTTTCAGAAATCCGACGGCATTTTCCGATTCCAGATAGAAATTTTCGCTGGAATGCATCATTGTGACGTTCTGTTTCTGACCGGAGGCACTGGTGAATTTCTGGTTTTCATGAATATCAATATTTTCATAGATATGCTGCCATTCGGCATCGAAGGCCAGCGCATTAATCAGATACATCTTTGTATCGGGCTTGATAGTATCGATAATCTGTGAAATCATGCCGTCGGTATTCTGATTCACCCAGCTGTTGATTTTTCCGCAGGTGGCAGAATCGAACGGCTCCTGAAAAATATCGGCCTGATAGTAATTCTGGTCTGTCTGGAGAAATTCCGGCTTGACGGAAAAATCTTCCTCATCCCGGAACCAGATTGAATTGGCGACGGAAAATTTTGCTTTTTCGCTGGACGGAAGATTCTGCACATAGCCGAGCAGATTCTGATTCAGGTCAGCGACAGAACCGCCGAGTACCTGTTCCATTTCGGCGCGGGTCTGACCTTCTGCGCCATTGGCGGTCATAGACAGAGCGAGCATCACGGAAAACGGCGAAATCATAACGTTGCCGTCAGGTGTTTCGGCCATGCTTTCCCGGAACAGATTCACGGCAAACTGCATCTGCGAGCTTTTGAAATCGCCGCCCGGATCAGATGCCGCAACCGGCTGGACAGGAACGGAACTTGTCAGATTATTGGAAGGCTCTTCGCTGACGGCACCGCATCCGGAAAGCAGAGTGCAGGCGGCCAGAATACCGGATATGTTTTTTAATTTCTTGAATTTCATAAGAAATTCCCCTTTCTTTCATGTTGTTATCTATCATACGTCCGGAAGAACAAAATTTTATGGATTTGATTTTCAGAATCAGCAGAATGCACAAAAATCAGGCCGTGTACTTGACAGATATTCTGAAATATGCTATGATAATAGCAAAAAATCAGAAAGAAGGCTATGCCAATCATGTTATTCCAGACTTCACAGAAATATTTTTCTGAAATTCTCGAAGAAAGCCGTCAGAAGCTTGTCCTTGCCGATTTCTATGCTCCCTGGTGCGCTCCCTGCCGGGTGCTGGCTCCGGAACTGGAACGGCTTTCCGATCAGTACGAATCCCGGCTTTCGGCCTATTCCGTCAATGCCGATACAGAACCGGAACTGACAGAGCGTTATCAGATTAAAGAACTCCCTACAGTGATTCTTTTCCGGAATGCCGAAATTCTTGCAAAATGGGAACGGAAAATTCCGCTTCAGGAACTAGAAGAAAAAATCCGGCTCTCCTGAGAGAACCGGATTTCCGGAAAATTATAAAATTCCCGTCAGATTGCCGTCAAAGACCGTGTCGATATATTTTCCCGATCCCGGCGGCGTGTATACCCAGTGATCAATATGATCGCCCTGATAGAAATAGCGCAGAGGTTCCGGCTTGGGGCTGTCTTCACAGACATCTACCAGAATCAGCTTGACTTTCAGCTTTTCCGGAATCAGAGCTTTGATGTAAACACTGGTGCGCTGCCCGATTTCTACAGGCTGACGGAGTTCGGCCAGTCCGGCCAGATTGGGCATCAGTTCGATAAATACGCCGTATTTTTCTACCGAACGCACAATGCCGCACGTTGTCTCGCCAACCTGGAACAGTGCCGCATTCTCTTCCCATGTGCCCAGCAGTTCCTTGTGCGACAGCAGAATGCGCTTATCCTGTCTGCCCTTGATAATCACGCGGATGTTCTGCCCTACAGTAAATCTGTCGGACGGGTGCGCAATCCGGGAAACAGAAATCGCATCAATCGGAACCATTGAGGCAATGCCGGAGCCAATGTCAACAAATGCGCCGAACGGCTCCAGATGGGTGACTCTGGCATCGATAATATCGCCGGGACGAAGCTGACCCAGAAACTGTGTCATGCACTGCTCCTGCACGGCACGGCGCGACAGAATGGCGATATCCTCGCCGTTTTCATCTGTCTCCAGACGGATAACCCGGAAGCAGACAGGCTTTCCGACCCTTGCAATCAGAGCAATATCGCGGATTTCGCCTTCTGCAATGCCGACAGCACCTTCTTCGCGCGGAATCATGCCTTTCATGCACGGCAGATTGACCCACATATTATGATTGCTGTCGCAGGTAGTAACTCTGGCTTCCAGAACTCTGCCCGTCAGCTGTGCCTGAAGCAGTCCCTGAGGCGTTGCAATGGCTGTCTGGTTTTCCAGAGTGTCCAGAAGCATTCCTTCCGGACAAAAGTATTTCTGATACATGTTTTCGACCTCCGATTTTTATTTTTAGGATAAAGTCCTGCTGTAGTATATGCCGGATTCGTCTGGAGTAGAACCTGTTGCAGGATTCCGACTACAGCAGAGAAAGACTTTTTGACATCCGGCAGATTTTCATCTCTTTCATGCTATCATATTTTCGGCGATTTGTCAAGAGGAATTTGACCGCATTTTTTGACGATTTGATTACAATCAGGAAACAACAGGAAGAAATCTGCCCTTTCCGGAATTATACCGGCCTGATCTGCAAAGCTCCCAGCGACTGCATCACGGCAGAAACCTGTCCGAATGCTTCTCCGGCACAGATTACAGTCAGTTCCGCACTTTTTCTGTACCAGTGTTCCGGCAGAGCAGTATCGCTGATTTCAGAAAGCAGCACGTCAGTTGCATAGTTTTCCATGCGGAGATTTGCCGGAAGCATAGTAAACCGCTGGCGGCCGTTCAGCGAGGGCAGGGCTTTTCCCAGTTTTCTGATGCGGATACTGCGTACCTGCCCGATACTGCGCCGGATTCTTCCGGCAGCCAGTTCGGCCAGTTCTTCCGAGGCAAATTCGCCTTTGATTCTGCAAAGATTCATGAAAAATCAACTCCGTTATGATTATTTTTAAAAATACAGCAATCTGTACAGGACAGCACTGCTATTTTTATTATGATTGCACAAATCCGAAAAACTATGTACACTAAATATTGCCTTTTTCAAAAAAATGCGGTATAATATTTTATAGTGAAAGAATAAAAAGGAGAATTTGCAGCATGGACATCCGTGTCAACGACAGGCTTGTCATGAAGAAACCACACCCCTGCGGTTCGAGGGAAATGCTGGTGCTCCGCACCGGAATGGACTTCCGGCTCCGCTGTGCCGGGTGCGGCAGAGAGTTTCTTGTGCCAAGACTGAAAATAGAAAAATATATCCGCCAGGTCACGCATCAGGAGGAACACACACATGTTTGAAAAATTGCTGGCTATGGCCGAAAAATATCAGACAATCAGCCAACGCCTTTCCGACCCGGCAGTCATTGCCGATCATCAGGCTTACGCCGCACTCATGAAAGAATATAAAAATCTTACCCCTATTATCGAAACATTCCGGACAGCACAGTCCGCCCGGAATGATCTGGAAGAAGCCAGAAAAATTCTGGAAGATCCTTCCCAGGATGCCGAATTCCGCCAGATGGCACAGCTACAGCTGGAAGAATCCCGCGCAGTGCTGGAAGAAACGGAACAGAAACTGAAAATTCTGCTTCTGCCAAAAGACCCGAATGATGAAAAAAATGTCATTATCG
>DFJS01000100.1 GCA_002373165.1 Ruminococcus sp. UBA3665 | reverse complement strand
CATTGTTGAAATGCTCATTTATAGTATATTATACACGATCTGAGATAATTTTGCAACAGTGAATATTTTTTCATATTCCGGCCAAAGATATTCTCAGAGGTGATTTATTTATGAAAGAACATGCTGTGAAATTAAAATTAAAAAAGCATATGGGATTTTATCTTGTACTTCTGCTGTGCCTGGCAATGATCAGCTTCGCCTGCTGGTACGCTTACGAACAGACAAAAAATCAGATTAAAATCAATCTGAATTCTGCTGTCGGCGATATCAAAGTCATGGAAGTACAGACAGATATTCCCAAACCGACAGAACGTCCCACAGAAAAAGAAACTGTTCCGGAAACGATTTTCACACAGCCTGTCATGATTCAGCCGCTGGAAACAGCTCCTGTCCCTGTCCAGCCCGCGACACAGCAGGCCGCCGTCATCGATGCGCCGGAAACGGCTCCGGCCGTTATCGCCGAAATCCAGACAGAAGCCCTCACGGAACCCTCTGAACAGGACAAGCTGATTCAGACAGCAGCTGTTCCGCCGTGCTGGCCGATCAGCGGCGAAATTTTGGAAGAATTCAGCAACGGCGAACTTGTCAAATCCAAAACTACTGGAATCTGGCAGACCCACAACGGCATTGACATTGCCGGAAGCCTCGGCGACACGGTCTGCGCTGTGAATGCCGGAGTTGTCAAAAATATCGAAAATGATGCACTATGGGGCATTACTGTCACAATCGATCATCAGAACGGCTATCTTACCAGATATTGCAGTCTGAACAACGGCCTGTCCGTGAGTGTCGGCGATACTGTCGAACAGGGCACGGCAATCGGCGCAATCGGCGATACGGCCGATATTGAAAGCTCCATGCCGACACATCTGCATTTTGAAGTCCTGCAAGGCGAAATTTATCTTAATCCGGCCGAATTTCTTGGAAATCAGCCTTCTGCAACAGAATAATCACAATAAAGAATCAGCCTGAAACAGCATTCAGGCTGATTTCTATCAGTTCAGGAGCGTGACGAGAATATCCCACAGCATATGCAGAAGCACGGGAATCCAGATATTCCGGAATTTCAGCATAGACCAGCTGAAGAAAATGCTTAACAGAATAATCGTCACAAAGCCGAAATTTGCGAAATACGCGATAAAATTCCCGTACAGAATCCATATCGGGAAGTGAATGCTCAAAAACAACAGTGCATTCACCCCTACGGCGAATTTTTTATTTTCTTCTGTGAGTGTCGCATTCAGCAGAAAGGCTCTGAATACAAATTCTTCTGTGATGCCGACGAACAAAAACGCTACGCATTCTGTCAGCTTGCCGGAATTAAAATAAAATCCTCTGTGCGATATAACAGAATTCAGCACACAGAACGCAGTCTCACCCAGAAATACAGGCAGAACGTCTTTCCAAGCGATTGGATTTTTAAATAATTCTTTTTGATGAAGATATAAATCTTCATCAAATTTTGTGATAAGCACCAGAGCCGGAAGCGTCCAGCACAAATTCTTGATGACTCCATCAAACAAGAGATATGACAGGACAGAATCTTCCGGAATGACCTGATTCATCGCCGGACGTATCACTAATTCCGCGGCCGTCCAGACCAGATAGAATATCACAAAGAAAATAAGATATGCTTTCGCAAGCTTTTGATTTTTAAATATTTTCATATGATATTTTTATCCTCCGGAACAGGGTTCTTCACGGGCAGACGGATTAAACTGTTCGCCGGGAATTGAAATTCACACGGAAAGGAAAATTCCATCATGGCATGATTGACTGTTTCGATTTTTTCGCCGTCAGCATTGAAGATTTCCTCCAGTTTCAGACTGACAGGTTCCCGGCCGGGCGCGAGGATTTCGACAGTATCTCCGGCAAAAAATCTGTTTCTCTGCGTGGCATGGACTGTGCCGTTTTCGGATTTCTGCACAATGCCGACTACATCACATTCACTGATATAGCCGCTGTTTTCGTAATACTGGCAGGCGTTCGGATGCCCGAAAAAGAAACCCGTGCAGTATCTGCGATGACTGACTTTGAATACTTCATTGTGAATCCATTCCGGAAGATGATAATTTCCCGGATTCTGCAAATAATTATCCATAGCCATTCGATAGGCGTTTGTTATGACAGAAACATAATATGCCGATTTTGCGCGGCCTTCAATCTTGAAAGAAGTCACTCCGGCTTCGGCGAGTTTATCCAGATGATCAATCATGCACAGGTCACGGGCATTCAGGATATAAGTACCTTCGGGCTGTTCCTGAATTTCCATAGGCAGATGGGGACGTTTTTCCTCTGTCAGATAATATTTCCAGCGGCAGGGCTGGGCACATGCGCCGCGGTTGGCATCCCGGTCAGTAAAATAGGCCGAAAGCAGACATCTTCCCGAAAAAGATACACACATTGCCCCGTGAACAAACACTTCGATTTCGAGATCATCCGGAATATTTTTTCTGATTCCGGCAATTTCATCAAGAGAGAGTTCCCGTGCCAGGACTACCCGGCGCGCGCCCATCTGATAGAGGGCGTTTGCCGAGGCATAGTTGACAATGCCGGTTTGCGTGGACATATGCACTGTCATATCCGGCGCAAGTTTCCTGACCGTCTGGAGCACACCCAGATCAGCAATAATAAGCGCATCCACATGAGCATTGACGGCATCGGAAACAAACTGCGGCAGAAGTGCAAGCTCCTGATTCCGGGGCAGTGTATTGACAGTCAGGTAGACTTTTTTATGCTTTTCATGTGCAAGCCGTACTGCTTCGCAGAGCTGTGCGGCATCGAAATTCGGCGCACCGGCTCTCATGCCGAACATTGTGCCGCCCAGATAGACGGCATCCGCGCCGAAATCGAGTGCTGCCCTGAGGCGTTCCATATCTCCGGCAGGAGAAAGAATTTCACGGTACTGCATTAATTTTCTCCTTCGGGGTTTTCTTCTTCGCCGGACTGCTGCCGTCTTACCATTTCGATATTAGCGTTATGCTCTTCCAGAGTAGAGGCAAAGTAAGTGACACCTGTATCGATATTGGCATAGAAATAGAAATAATTCGTATCGCTGGGATAGAGCGCGGCCTGAATGGCATCCAGTCCGGGATTGCCGATTGCTCCGGCAGGCAGACCGTTGCAGACATAGGTATCATAAGCATCATAGATCTGCTGATTATCAAGCGCGATATTCTGCTTGATGACACGCTGTACATATTTGGAAGTCGGGTCAGACTGGAGTCTGCCGCCGCCGAAATTCTCCGGATGTTTCAGACGGTTCCAGAATACAGAAGAAATATCCGGCATTTCGCTGGCATTGGCAGCTTCGGCCTGAATCATCGATGCCATTGTGATGATTTCATCCAGAGAAGAACCTAATTCTTCAATTCTTGCATAATCATCTTCTGTAATTTTCAGGTCGAAATTCATATAGATTTTGCGGCACACATCAGCCGGATCGCTTTCTTCATAGAACGTATACGTATCCGGGAAACAATAGCCTTCCATACGGTAAAATTTGAGTGTGCTGGTAGTTGCCGGAAGGTGTTCTTCAAACGAATAGCCCAGATTTCCGGCGTTGAAGTAATACAGGAATTTAGAAGCATCGCAGATATTATTTTCCTGTAATTTCATAGCGGCATCATACAGGCTGATGCCTTCCGGGAACATGACATCCACAACGTTCTGTTCTTCGACAGCAGCAGGATTTTTCTTAAGCTCGTCAATCAGAGTTTCATAGGCCATGGATGCGCTGATTTCGTGATTTCCGGCAACGAAACTGCCGTCATCCTTGCTGAGACGGGAAAAATAAATAAATGCCTTAGGAATGCGGATAATGCCGTCTTCGTACAGATTCTGTGCAATCTGTGCCGTAGTGGCACCTTCCGGGATATTGAACAGCACCAGTCTTTGAGAGCCGTTGATGCCTAACATATCTTTTCCGACTTCGATAATTCCCACAGCAAGCGAAATAGAAATAACAAATACCAGTGTCAGCATCATCAGAACGCTGTACACTCTTGCACTGCGGTGAATGCGTTCTTTTTTGGAAATTTTCTTTTTTTTATGTTTTTTTGTCTGGGAATGTTTTGGTTTTTCTGCCGGAATATCGATTTCTTCCGGTTCTTCCTGCATTCTGCTGTGTCTGATTGCTGCCTTAGGTTCCGTGCCGGGTTCTTCTTCCGGCGAACTGCCGGTGAAATCCATCTCGTTTTCCGATTTCATTTGCGGCCTCCTTCTGCATCTGTAATAATTTTTCTGATCTGGCAGTCATGTACTTCACAGGGCAGAGCATCCTGTATCATAAAATCATAGCAGATGCCGATTGTATACAAATCAGGATAATTTTTCAGGAATCTGTCATAATAGCCCGCACCCTGTCCCAGACGGCAGCCTTCCCGGGTAAAGGCAAGTCCGGGTACAATGCAGACAGAATGTTCCGTAATGACAGCTTTCTGACTGGTAACAGGTTCAGGGATATCATGTGTTCCGGCCTGAAGCTCTTCCAGGCGGCTGATGACAAGAAACTTCATCTGTCTGTTCTGGCCGCATTTAGGCAGAGCAATTTTCTTTTTCTGTTCCAGTGCCCATGTAATAAATTTCCATGTGTCCGGTTCATCATGGCAGGAGGCATAGGCTAAAATCACATCCGCATTCTGCACAGCAGGCTCCTGAACAAGAGCTTCAAAAATCAGCCTGTCTTTTTCTTTTCTGATTTCAGAAGAAAGCTGACTTCTCTGCAAGCGGATTTTCTGCCGGAGAATCTGTTTTTCCTTGTTCATGATATTCAATGCTCCGGATAGCAGACAGCCTCTGCAAGTTTTTTTGCTTTTTCGGCACTGGTGAGGACTTCGGCCAGTTTAAGACCGAACGGAAGGGCTGCACCTGCGCCCTGGGCAGTGATGATAAAATCGCTCTGCACAACAGAATGCTGTGAAATTTCTGCGCCGGTCAGCTGTGTTTCAAAGCCGGGATATGCAATTGCCTCACGGCCCTGCAATAAGCCTTTATGTCCCAGAATGGACGGTGCCGCACAGATTGCGCCGATATAGATTTTTCTTTCGGCGCAGAAATCAACGGCAGTCTGTACCACCTCGGATTTTTCCAGATTCAGCGTACCGGGCATACCGCCGGGGAGCACAATCATTTCCAGATCTTTTCCGAGTGTGATTTCGGCTTCTGTCAGGTCTGTCTGCACAGCGATCCCGTGAGAACCTGTGATGACACTGCCGCCTACGCCGACAAGCTTTACTTCTTTTCCGCTTCTCCGGAGCAGATCGGCCGGAGAAAGTGCTTCGATTTCTTCAAAACCGTTTGCCAAAAATACATAAATCATGAGATTATCTTTCCTTTCTGGTGTTAAAATATACAGCCATAAAATAATGAAAAATCTGGAATTCAGGATGATATTTCTGATTTCAGAGTTTCATATTCTTTGCGTACTTCGGAAATTTTTCCGCAGGACATTTTTCCTTCCGGACAGACTCCTGCACAGCAGGAAGGCCCTGCTTTTGCGAACAATGCCGGCGATACCGGATAGACTTCTTTCAGCATAGCTTTTGCCAGCGCACGGATTTCCCATTGTGCGCGGTTACAGCAGCGGAGTCTGAAAAAATGAAGCAGTTCCCGTGCATTCATCGTGATGACCATTTTAGTTTCACTTGCATTGGGCAGGACAAATCTTGCATCTTCGATCGCTTTTTTTTCTGCCCGGCGGCGGGCTTCTTTTTCCGGAAAGCCCTGATTCAGAAAATCCTGATAATGCCTTGCTTCTAAAATTTCCGTTAATTTGCGGTAAGCTTCGACACAGTCCTGAATTGTCCGGTGATAGAGCTGCAAAGCCGTTTCATCCGCGGCGATTTCGGGCGGCGTGATGTATTCAAAATTTGTCAGCCTGACATATCTCTGACTCTGAACAGAAAAACTCGCCAGTCTGTGACGGGTAATCTGTGCCAGCAATGACCGGGAAACGCCTTCGACAGCGAACGTAAAGCTTGCATGTTCAATAGGGCTTTCATGGCCGATGGTACTCAGCATTTCGACAAAATTTCCGGCTTTTTCATCCGTCAGGCCATCCATTAAATCCATCGCGCCTGTATCGGAATAGCAGAGCTTTGCAGCCGCAGCAACGACTTTTTCCGGCATGACAGTATGTGCAATTAATTTGACATTCATAAATCCATCCCCTTTATTTTCACAAATTCTTTTTTATTATAGCATATTCCGGCGCATTCGTCAATATTTTTTTCAGAAATCCGGACTCAGAGCTTGCTGATCTGTCTGTAGCGTGCCATTAATTTTTTAGTTCCCATCTCGTCAAATGCGATTTCCAGCAGATAATCATTGCCCATTGCCTCGGCGCGGAGCACGGTGCCGTCGCCGAACTTGGTATCATGAACTCTGTCTCCGGCGGCAAGTTTCAGATCTGTACTGCCTTTTGAGGGCAGATTTTTTCTGGAATTGGAAATAACCGCCATCTGTTCCCGCAGGGCGGATTTTCTTGGTTCGGCTTTTTTGGCCGGAGCTGTTTTCCGGATTGTTTTGTCATCAGAAATAATATGCTCCTGATCGATTTCAGTCACGAACCGGGAAACTGCATTTCTGCGGTAATCGCCGAAAATCAGGCGTTCGGCGGTATGAATCAGATAAAGATTTCTCTTGGCGCGTGTAATAGTAACATAGGCAAGGCGGCGTTCTTCTTCGAGATCTTGCAGATTTTCCATGCATTTGTAACTGGGAAAGATATTATTTTCCATGCCTACGGCAAAGACAGTATCAAATTCCAGCCCCTTGGCGGAATGCATAGTCATAAGGGAAACTGCATCGCCGGAATTTTCTTTATCAGCATCGGTATAGAGTGCCATTTCTGACAAAAAGCCTTCCAGGTCAGGGGTTTGCGTATGCCGCATATAATCCAGAATATTGGAACGGAATTCTTTGACATTTTCAATGCGTTCCTTGGCAGTTTCGGCATCTTCCAGCCGGAGCATATCCAGATAGCCGGTTTTTTCAAGCATGAGGTCAAAAAACTCATCCAGCGGCAGCTGTGCCAGTGCCTGTTCGAGCGTCTGCATCAGATAGGCAAACTGTGTGAGAGAAGCCGTCCGTTTTCCCAGTGCCGGGAACTGACTGCAATTCCGGATGACTTCTATCGGGCTGATATGCAGGTCCTGCGCAATCTGCACCACAGCAGAAGCCGTACCTTCTCCGATGCCGCGCTTTGGCGTATTGATAATTCTTTCAAACCGGGTCAGATCATACGGATTCTGCAAAACGGCCAGATATGCCATAATATCTTTGATTTCTTTTCTGTCCTGAAAACGGATGCCGCCGTAAATGCGATAGGGAATTTTATCCCGGACAAGTGCCTTTTCCACACTGTTGGAAAGCGCATTCATGCGGTATAATACTACAAAATCGGAATATTTTCTGCCGTCCCGGACAGCCTTCTGAATAATGCTGGAGACGAATAAGCCCTCTGTTTTTTCATCGCTGACTTTTACAATATGAACAGGTTCGCCGTCGCCGGCAGAAGTCCAGAGCGATTTCTGCTTTCTGCCCTGATTATTGGCAATTACGCTGTTGGCCGCGCTGAGAATATGCTGTGTGGAACGATAATTTTCTTCCAGCCGGATTGTCTTGCAGTCCGGGAACTGTTCCTCAAAATTCAGGATATTTTCAATCGTAGCTCCGCGGAAACGATAAATGCTCTGGTCGTCATCGCCGACAACGCAGAGATTGCCGTATTTCTGCGAGAGCAGGCCGACTAATCTGTATTGTGCGTGATTGGTATCCTGATATTCATCGACTAAGATATAGCGATATTTATTCTGATATTTTTCCAGTATATCCGGACATGTTTCAAATACCCGGACAGTCTGGAAAATCAGGTCATCAAAATCCAGTGCATTGGCGGCCTGCAATTTATCCTGATAGGCTTTGTATAATTTTGCAATGACAGTCTGTTTATAATCCGTACCGTACCGGGATTCGTACTGGTCGGGCGCAATCATTTCGTCTTTTGCGGCACTGATGCTGCCGAGCACCTGCTTGACGGGGAAATTTTTATCTGAAATTTTAAATTCTTTGATACAGGCTTTCATGACTTTCAGGCTGTCGTCAGAATCATAGATTGTAAAATGATTCTGATAGCCGATTCTGTCAATGCAGGTTCTCAGGATTCTGACACAGGCAGAATGAAATGTTGCAGCATGGATATCCTGGGCGGCAGTACCGAGCGTTCCGGCAAGGCGTTCTTTCATTTCTCCGGCGGCCTTATTGGTGAATGTAATTGCCAGAATCTGCCACGGACTGACAGGCTTTGCCCCGATCAGACTTTGCAGTTCGGCAAAATTCAGCATTATTTTTCCCTGAATATACTCCTGAAGCTTTTGAATTCCAGCGGCATCCGGAACAGGAACGGAAGCACCCAGCGCATCGCCGAATAAAATCATATTGGCAATGCGGTTGACAATGACAGTTGTTTTGCCGCTTCCGGCTCCGGCGAGCACCAGCACTGCACCGTTTACTGTTGTAATTGCCTCCAGCTGCTGCGGATTCATGCCGGAAAAACATGTTTCCAGTGCGGCTTTTTTCAGTTCCCAAAATTCTTTTTCGTTCATATTAATTACCCCTTTCTCAAAATCAATATCTTAATCATACCATATTTTTGGGAATTTGTAAACAGCAAAATATTTTTTGTTTATTTATCATAAAATATCTTGCATTTTCTTGAAAATTATGCTATACTATAGAAAATAAGAAATTTAAGAAGGAGGCGTTTTTTATGAAACTACAGTTCATCGGCGCGGCACATGAAGTAACGGGAAGCTGTACCTATCTGGAAATTAATAATTTCCGGATTCTGGTAGATTTCGGCATGGAACAGGGGCGCGATATGTACGAAAATGCACAGATTCCCTGCGCTCCCGGAAAAATTGATTATGTACTGCTGACACATGCCCATATTGATCACTCCGGCCTGCTGCCGTTATTATATGCCGGCGGCTTTCACGGCGAAATTCATACAACGGATGCCACTGTGTCCCTTTGCAGCATCATGCTCCGCGACAGTGCGCATATTCAGGAATTTGAAGCATCCTGGCGAAACAGAAAGGCCGAACGCAAAGGCGAAGAACCTTATGTGCCGCTCTATACAATGGAAGATGCTGTGGGTGCAATTTCTCAGCTGCGGCCGCATCGCTATGAAGAAACATTCCAGCTCTGCGAAGGAGTCAGAGTCAGATTTATTGATGCCGGTCATCTGCTGGGTTCGGCAAGCATTGAAATCTGGGCAACAGAAGGCTCCGAAACCCGAAAAATCGTCTTTTCCGGCGATATCGGCAATCTGAACCAGCCTTTAATCCGCGATCCGCAGTATATCGATACGGCAGATTATGTCATTATGGAATCGACTTACGGCGACAGAAAGCATCAGCGGCCGAAAGATTATGTCACAGCCTTTGCCCAGGTGATTCAGCAGACATTCGACCTCGGCGGCAGTGTGATTATTCCGTCGTTCGCAGTCGGCAGAACACAGGAATTATTATATTTTCTCCGGCAGATCAAAGAAAAAAAGCTGATTAAAAATTATCCGGATTTTCCTGTCTTCATGGACAGTCCTCTTGCCATTGAAGCTACCAGCATTTTCATGAAAAATCAGAACAGCTGCTATGATGAAGAAGCTCTCAGCTATGTGAAGCAGGGCATTAATCCTCTGACATTCCCTGACCTGATTCTTGCCACAACTCCGGAAGAATCCAGAGCAATTAATTTCGACAAGAGAAGAAAAATTATTATTTCCGCCTCCGGCATGTGCGAAGCCGGAAGAATCAAGCATCATCTGAAGCATAATCTCTGGCAGGCACAGAACACAATTTTATTTGTCGGCTATCAGGCATACGGAACGTTAGGGCGTTCGCTGGTGGAAGGCGCATCTTCTGTGAAATTATTCGGCGAAACGGTAACTGTTGCCGCACAGATCAAACAGCTTCCGGGCATCAGCGGCCATGCCGATGTGGACGGCCTGACCACCTGGATTTCCCATATTCAGAACCCGAAGCGCGTTTTCGTCATCCACGGCGAAAGCTCTGTCATGGAGCATTTTGTCGCCCATCTGCAAAATAATCTGAAATTAAATGCCTATGCGCCGTACAGCGGCACGGAATTCGACCCGATTTCTGACCAGATTCTTCTGGAAGCCGTACCGAAGCCCATCGCCAAGCCTAAAACCGGAAAAGCAAATACAGTATATCATCGTCTGCTTGCGGCTCTGGAACGTCTGACAAATCTGATCCGGCGCAGTGAGGGCAGAACCAATAAAGACCTCGCACGGCTGACCGACCAGATCAACGAACTCTGCAATAAATTCGATAAATAAAACAAAAGTCCGGAAATTCCGGACTTTTGTGATTTTTTATGATTCTGTTCAATTGCTCTTTACAGCGATATACGGCGCAAGCGCACCAGCCAGATGAGACATCGGCATAGTCTGCATCCAGATTTTGACAGCTCTGTCCGGAGGGGCAGTTACTTTGGTATTGAACAGGCCTTCGCCGCCCATAATAATATTCATACCGCCTTTAATCATTTCGACTTCAATCGAGCAGGCACCGTCCATTGCTACCAGATAGCCGGTATCGATAATCTGCACCTGACCGGGCTGGAGCGTCTTTTCAATCACACTGCCGTCCACTTCGACAAGAAGCGTGCCGTTTCCGGTAAATTTCTGCATGATGAAGCCTTCGCCGCCGAAAAATCCGGAAGAAATTTTCTTCTGGAAATAGAGTTCAAAATTCACAGACGGGTCAGATGCCAGAAAGGCCGATTTCTGTGCGATAATCATATCGCCGGGGCGCAGTTCAAACGGAAGGATATTGCCCGGCACGGAAGAACCAAATGTAATAGCACCAGTACCGCCCTGAGCCGTATAGGTATTCTGGAAGAGGGATTCGCCTGTCAGCAGTCTGCCGAATACTTTGCCCACACCGCCGTTGGAAGTAGTCTGCATCCTGACGTTGGGGTCCTGCCATACCATCGCGCCGCTCTGACAGATTACGCTTTCGCCATCTTCAAGATAGACATTGGCAACCGCAAAGGGTGCGCCTTCGATTTCGTATTTCATAATTTTCTCCTTATAATCCGAAATTTCATAAACAATGCAGTTTATGATAGAATATAATAATATTATAGCATATTCTGATAAATTTGTCAAGCAGTTTGTCAAAAATAATATTATATTTCATCAGGAAAATAATACCGGAATCTTCCGCGGAAACGAATCAGATAAATTTTATTTCCGGGGAACAGATCATATTTTGCTCTGAATTTTCCTTCCGGAGTGTAAAAAACTGCATAACGTGAATAACTTGTTCCGATTCTGCCATAGAATTTTATTTTATAAGTATGATGTATCTGAATCTGAGCGCATTCCGCGGAATCATCTATATGAAACCAGAATAATTTTTTCAGTTCTTCGGCCAATATCAGTACCATTGCCGGAAACAGAAAGCACAAGCCCAGAAGCAGTTTTTCTTTCAGGCTGTGACCTGCCAGAAATCCGGCCAGCAGACAGAGAACTGCCCATACTGCGATTAATATCAGCATATACAGAAAAGAAGTTTCTGAATTTTTCCGCACAGCTTCTTTTTCCTGCATAGTAATTCTGCGCCATGTGAGAGGCTTTGCATTCTGCAAGGCTTCTTTTTCCGGCCGGTTTGCCAGCAGAAAGGAAATGACAGCCGTCAATAAAACAGTGATGACCGGTATCATCAAGTTCCAGGGCGGATTTGCCGTCATCGCCTCAAACGAACACACCCAGAACAGAATAAAACAGATTCTCCATTCATATCCTCCGAACGGATATTTGAATTTCAGTCTCCACACATCAGTCAGTGATCTGATTCTGTGCCTTGAATGCCGTGAGAGTATTTTTCATCAGCATAGCAATCGTCATAGGCCCTACGCCGCCCGGAACGGGAGTAATATAAGAAGCTTTCTGTTCGGCTTCGGCAAAATTGACATCTCCGCAGAGTTTGCCGTTTTCCAGACGATTCATGCCGACATCAATCACAACTGCGCCTTCTTTAATCATATCGCCCGTGACGAAATTTGCTTTTCCGACGGCGGCAACCAGAATATCGGCTTCTCTGGTGATTTCGGCGAGATTCTGTGTCCGGCTGTGACAGATTGTCACAGTTCCGCTTCTGTGAAGCAGGAGCATGGCCATGGGCTTTCCGACAATATTGCTCCGGCCGATGACGACACATCTTTTTCCGGAAATTTCTGTTCCTGTAGAATCGATTAATTCCATTACTCCGGCAGGCGTGCAGGGCAGAAAGGCATATTCGCCGATCATGATTCTGCCGACATTCTCCGGATGGAAGGCATCCACATCCTTTTCAGCGGAAATTGCGTTGATGATTGCTTTATCATCAATCTGCTTCGGCACAGGAAGCTGTACCAGAATTCCGTTGACATTCTTGTCAGCATTGAGAGTTTCCACGAGTTCGAGAAGTTCTTCCTGTGAAGTATCTTCCGGCAGAGCGTATTCAAACGACTGAAAACCGACTGTTTCACAGGCTTTTTTCTTATTATTGACATACACTCTGGAAGCCGGATCGTTTCCGACAATGACAACTGCCAGCCCCGGTTTTTTGCCGTATTTCTGAAAGAGTGCCTCTGTTTCCTGCCGCACCTGTTCCTTGACGTTTGCGGATACTTGTTTTCCATCGATTATTTTAGCCATGAGTGTTATCCTCGCTTTCTTGAGTTTTAGATTTATGTTTTGCTTTTGCATTGAGTTCATCGGCCTGTGCCAGCAGCAGCCGGGATTCTTCCGTATCTCTGTAGAGCCTGTAATCTCTGCCCATGCGCTTGACTTTCGAGCTGAATACCAGCATCAGAATCACACAGACAATCACGCACACTGCCGCCAGCACCTGCGAAACTCTTAACGTACCAATCATGAGACTGTCGGTTCTCAGGCCTTCAATGAAAAACCGGCCGAGTCCGTACCAGATGAGATATAATAAAAAATTCTGTCCGTCGAATTTTCTGAATTTTTTCAGAAAGATGACTAAAATTACAAAACCTGTCAGGCACCAGACGGATTCATACAGAAAACATGGATGCACCATATAATCCGGATTCAGAACATCCGAAGTATAAGTTCTGGAAATCCAGGTCTGAATTCTGCCGCCGGACATGCCGAACAAATTATCCGTATTTCTGCCGAATGCTTCCTGATTGGTAAAATTGCCCCATCTGCCGATGCTCTGTCCGAGCAGAAAGCCTGTTCCGCAGATATCCAGCATGGGGAACAGCTTGACTTTCCGGAACTTGCAGACAATGCCGCCAATCAGAAATGCGCCGATTACGCCGCCGTAAATCGCAAGCCCTCCGCCGCGGGTATTGAAAATTTCCTTCCAGTTTCCGGCATATTCGCTCCAGTTGAAGGCGACATAATACGCTCTTGCGCCGATAATGCCGCCGATAATGCCGCCGATAATCGCATCGACAGCCCTGTCCGGGTCGATGCCGACACGCCGCATGTTCCGCAGTCCGAATATCAGGGCAAGAATCAGCCCTGTCGTGATGATGATTCCGTACCACTGGATATCTATGCCGAAAACAGTAAATGCCGTCGGGTCGATATGAAAATCAAATCCCAGCTTGGGAAAGACAATTTCGTTATAATCCAAATTATCATAGCCGAGTTCAGAAACACTTGTCATAGAATTTCCTCTCCCGGCGCATGAACGACAGACAGGACAGCATTTTCCGGATTGATTTCATCGCGCAGAAATTGCAGGGCATCTTCATAAGTGATTCCGGCCAGCACAGAAACAGGAACAAACGGCCGGATTCCGCACATATAGCAGTCCAGCATCATAGAAGCATTTGCTTCCACGCTGTTCATAGAACGAATCATGCTGCCGTATTTTGATTTTTTCAGCCGTTCAAAGGCCTGCTTGTCGAAGCCGTTTATTTTAGCATTCTGAATTACCTGAAAAATTCTGTTTCTGACTTCACGCGGATTGCGGGATTCTCCGCCAATGCCGACAGAAAAATAGCCGCTGCCGGAAAACGGCGAATCCACGCCAAAGCCGAAATTAATCAGATTTTCTTCCAGCATCTTCCGATAAATTTCCGTGCTTGCGCTGAACAGCGTATCCAGTGCCAGTTCTGAAAGCAGTTCGGCTTTCAGCAGTTCTTCTCCGGAACGGGGACGAAGCTTGAAATCCAGACTGAACAGCGGCACTCCGACAGGAGCTGTATCCAGCACTTCATGCTGACTGACTTCATAAGGCTCTTCCGGATAGACTTCTTCCAGATGATGATCTTCACAGGGAACCAGCAGTCTGTCACAGATTTCGAGAATTTCCTCTGCCTTGACATTTCCGGCAACAGAAAGCGTCATATTATGCAGATTATAGAACGTATGATAGCATCTGTAGAGCAAATCTGCATTGATTTCCTGAATGCTCTCGACAGTTCCGGCAATGCCGATTCTGACGGGATGTCTGTGGTACATGCATTTCAGCGAATTGAAGAACAGTTTCCAGCCGGGTTCATCCTCGTTCATACGGATTTCCTGCGCGATAATGCCCTGTTCTTTGTCCACTGTTTCCTGTGTAAAATACGGATGCTGAACGAAATTCAGCAGAATTTCCAGTGACGGATTAAAATTCTCCGAACACATGAATAAATATGCTGTACGGTCAAAAGAAGTATAGGCATTGGCAATGGCACCTGTTTCGGCATACTGTTCAAATGCGCCTGTATCCTCATTTTCAAACAGCTTATGTTCCAGAAAATGTGCAATGCCTTCGGGAACCTGTGCAAAGTCTTTTTCTCCGTCAAGCCGGAACATGGTATTCACAGAGCCGTATTTTGTACCGAACAGAGCATAGGCACTGTGATAATCCGGCATTTCCATGATATAAATATCCAGCCCTGTTTCATGAGTAACATGCAGACAGCTTTGTCCGCCTCTGGGAGAAGTGATGATTTCCTGATTTCTCTGTTTCATGATATTAAGCTTCTCCTTTCTGAGTCAGCATCCAGACCGTGTCCAGACGGAAGGCTCTGGCCGTGCGGATGATATCTTCTTTAGTCAGGCTTTCATACAGCCGGATACGTTCTTCAATTCCGGCATGATCGGGACGGATAAACCGCTCGAATGCTTCAGAAATGCAGGAAGAAGGGGTATCGCCTGTTAATTTCAGCGCATTGACCAGATAGCGTTTGGCATCAGCAAGCAGTTTTTCATCGAATTCGCCTTTTTGCAGGATACTGAGCTGCTCCAGAACGGCACTGCGGGTTTTTTCCAGATTTTCCTGTGAAACGCCGCTGGTGACGAACATAGTATTCTTGCCGTAGGACATATTGCTGGAGCAATAATAGCAGAGACTCATTTTTTCGCGGACGTTGGAGAACAGCAGCGAAAACGGCGCACCGCCGAACATCATGCTGCACATGCGCAGAGCTTCCTGTGAAGTTTCTGTTTCGGCCTTGAATGCCATAATCAGCTGGCATTGACTGACATCCATTGTTTCTGTCACAGTTTCCGGCTCTGCCTTGCAGGGACTGGGGGACTGAATCCGCAGTGCCGGAACGGTTCTGTCTGCGAAGGCATTCCGGAACAGTTCCGGAAGTTCAGGAGCTTCCTGTGTGCCGATATAGTAAATTATAATCTGTGCATTCTGCAAAATATACTGATACGTCTGATAGACAAGCTCCGGCGTAAGCGCGAGCACTTCTTCTTTGGTGCCGTACATCGGCCAGGCACCTGTTTCGCCGCGGAACACGGTTTTCCGTGCCTGTTTGAGTGCATAGCTGCGCTTGTTATTAATTTCATTTTCGATTACATCCAGCAATTCTTTCTGTTCTGTCCGGAAAGCCTGTTCTGCAAAAGCGCGGTCTGTTTCCAGATTGGGGTGCAGAATGCATTCCAGCAGCAGAGAAGCGGCTTCTTTCCGGAGAGCTTCGCCTTCCAGTGCATAGGCATCATCAATTGTATTCACGACAAGGCGCATCTGCCAGGTATCGCCGATCAGCCCGATGGCATTATCCAGATAGGCACCGTACAATTCCTGCATTCTGTCGGACATAGCGGCAATGCTGGGGTATTTCTGACAGGAATTCAGCAGCAGGTTAGGCATCAAGGCCCATTGTGCAAACTGTTCCGGCTGACCCGGCAGCAGAAATGCCACAGAAATATTAGTTGTCTTGAATTTCGGCTCGACGATAGAAACAAATTCTATCCCCTGCCCGAGAGACTGTGAAGTTTCTTTCATGTGAGTCCACCTTTCAAAAATAAATTTCACTTTTTATTCTATCATATTTCTGAACAAAATGCAAGGAAATTTTTTATTTTGAAAAAGAATTTTCAAAAACCGCTTGCAATTTTTCAGAATTTATGTTATCATAACATTGCAGGCGGTAAAAATACACGTGTTCGCCTGAGAAATACAATCCAGCTGGAAAGGGTTTTTTTATTATGAAATTTTCAAAAATGCATGGCATCGGCAATGATTATGTCTATGTCAACTGCTTTCAGGAAAAGGTAGAAAATCCGGAAGCAGTCTCCATCCGGGTCAGTGACCGCAGAAAAGGCATCGGCTCGGACGGTCTGATTTTAATTCTGCCATCGGACAAGGCCGACTGCCGGATGAGAATCTTCAATGCTGACGGCTCTGAGGCCATGATGTGCGGAAACGGAATCCGGTGTGTGGCAAAATATGCATATGATCATCAGATTGTCACCAGACCGGAATTATCTGTTGAAACAAATTCCGGAATCAAGTATATTACATTGCAGACCGAAAACGGAAAAGCAACGGGTGCAACGGTCGATATGGGAAAAGCTGTTCTCAGACCTGCCGATATTCCCATGAATGCCGAAGGTGACAGCTTTATTGCACAGCAGATTGCAGTCGGCCAGGAAGTCTATACGGCAACGGCTGTTTCCATGGGCAACCCGCATTGTGTGGTATTTCTGGATAAAGATATCAATCAGCTGGAGCTTGAAAAAATCGGCCCTCTGTTTGAACATCACCAACTGTTCCCGGCGCGTGTCAATACGGAATTTGTCAACAGAATTAATCCGCATACTTTGAAAATGCGCGTGTGGGAACGCGGCAGCGGCGAAACAATGGCCTGCGGCACGGGTGCCTGTGCTGTGGCAGTCGCATCCGTCCTGAACGGATTCTGCCGCCATGACGAAACTATTACTGTCAGCCTCGCCGGAGGCGATTTGCAGATTGTCTACCAGTCTGACGGCACTGTTATGATGACAGGTTCTGCAACGCATGTGTTCGATGGCGAAATCATATTATAAATTTTATAAATTTCTGTGATAACTTGCTATTGAGGTGGTAATTCGTGAAAATCAATGAAAATTATCTGAAACTGGAAAAGAATTATTTATTCATCCGCATTGCCGAAAAAATCAAGGCATTCCAGGCCGAACATCCGGAGAAAAAAATCATCCGTATGGGCATCGGCGATGTCACACAGCCGCTTGCGCCTATCGTAGTAGAAGCAATGAAAAAAGCGGCCGATGAACTGGCCGTGAAAGAAACATTCCGCGGCTATGAGGACAGCGGCGCAGGCTATGACTTTCTGCGGCAGGCAGTTTCAGATTATTATCACGGCTTCGGCGCGGAAGTTCCTGCTGAGGATATCCGCATCAACGACGGCGCAAAAAGCGACTGCGGAAATCTTGTCGATATCTTCGACGACAGTAATATTATCCTGATTACCGACCCGGCCTATCCGGTTTATGTGGATTCTAACCTGATGAACGGCCGGAAGATTGTCTATGCCGATTCCAGCGAAAACAACGGCTTTTGTGCCATGCCCTCGCCGGACGGCTATGCTCTGGACGGAACACAGGTTTTTCCGGATATTATCTATCTCTGTTCGCCGAATAACCCGACAGGCGCAGTCTATACAAAAGCACAGCTTGCCGAATGGATTGCCTATGCCAAAGCCCATGATGCTGTTATTGTATTCGATGCCGCCTATGAAGCCTTTATCAAAGACCCGGAACTCCCCAGAAGCATTTATCAGCTGGAAGGCGCAAAAGAAGTCGCGGTTGAATTTTGTTCGCTCTCGAAAACAGCCGGCTTTACGGGAGTCAGATGCGGCTATACTGTGATTCCCTCGCAGCTGAAAACCATTGCCGGCGACGGAACAGAAGTCAGCCTTGCACAGCTCTGGAACAGACGGGAAGGCTCGAAATTCAACGGCGTTTCCTATCCGGTACAGAGGGCGGCCGAAGCGGTATTCACGCCGGAAGGTCAGAAGCAAGTCCGGGAAAGCATTCTTTATTATCAGGAAAATGCGCGGGTTATCGCCGAAACTCTCACAGAACTGAACATTCCGTTTACGGGGGGCATCAATTCGCCTTACATCTGGTTCAAATGCCCGTTCGGGCTGGACAGCTGGAGCTTTTTTGACAAAATGCTGCATGAGATTGCAGTAGTAGGAACGCCCGGCGCAGGATTCGGAAAAAACGGGGTCAACTGGTTCCGGCTGACAGCCTTCGGCGATCAGGCCGATACGCGGGAAGCCATGCAGAGACTGCAATCCATGGTAAAATAAAATATAGAAAAACAGCTCTTATACAGGAGCTGTTTTTATTTCAGGATAAATCAGAATTTATAATATTATAAGGCTGGAAGGGGTGGAGGCTGAACCTATACCCTTCTATATTTTTATGAAAATTATTTTTTTCATGCGGAGGGATAGTATAGAGCTTCCACACCCTCCACCTTTATGATACTATTTGATAAAATAATTGCCGTTCCGGATTTTATATCCTCGAGGATACATTTTCAGCCGCCTTTTATGCTATGATAAATTAAAAATAAACCGAAAGAGAAACTCTTCCGGTTTATCATCGGGATGACAGGACTCGAACCTGCGGCATCTTGCTCCCAAAGCAAGCACTCTAGCCAAACTGAGTTACATCCCGTGGTAAATGGTGCGCCTGACAGAACTCGAATCTGCGCTCTGAGGAGTCGGAGTCCTCTGTTTTATCCAACTAAACTACAGGCGCATGATAATCATTACCACTTTTCTATTATAGCAGATTTTTCAGATTTTTGCAATAGCTGAAAATAAATTTTTCATGAACAAGTTATGAATTTTTTATGAATTGATACATTGCCGTCCAGCTCCGGAAAGGTGCATCCGTCATCAGCCATGCGGCATAGTAAAGCAGACTGCTTTCTTCCGGAAACAAAATAGGCAGATGATAGTGCAGAATCTGAATTTCTGCCTTCTGTTCCTGCACGACGACAGAGGCCGCACAGATAGCATTCTGGTGCATTGTGTTATAGCTTCTCTGGTACACCAGAACCAGACCGCACAGCACACTGCTGATGATACTGTGAAGCAGTATGCCTGTCAGGATTTTTTTCATTGTCTGCATGGTTTTATTCCTCCAGTTTTCCGAGTGCTCTGGCAAGGGATTTTCCAATCAGTTCTCCGGAACAGCTGACCTGTTCCAGCGTGTTTCCGTGAGAACCTACTTCGATTAAAATACTCCCTGTTGTCAGATCCTGATTATATTTTCTATAGTCAAATAAAATCGGCCTTGTCAGTGTGGGATAATCGCTTTCCAGCTGCTGCTGGAGCAGGCAGGCAAACCTGAAATTTTTCAGATAATCCGGCATATTCATAGAGCCGTCATCACAGCCGGAGATAATCATGACCTGTGCGGCTTTTCTGCCGCCGATTTCGGCAACCGGCTGCTTGATGATGCCGTCCCCGCCGATGGCATCCCGATGAATATCCAGTACAATCCTGATACTGGGATATTGTACCAGAAGATTCTTCACTGTTTCGGCACTGCGTTCGTATGCTCCTGTATAGGACGGATAATCATGAATTGTACTGTCATGAATCACGCCGATGCCGGCCTGTTCCAGCTGATCTGCAATCTGATCGCCTATCATGACTACGTTTTTAGAAGAATCTGTTGTTCTGTAATTGAATCCGGCATCATAGGCAGAGCGTTCATAAGGCTCGAAGCTTTCTGTTGTGTGCGTGTGCATAATCAGCACCTGCGGCGAACCGTCTTTCTGAATGCGGAATTCCGGCAGAAGCAGACTTTCTTCATAAAGTGCCGAATTGGATAAGCTTGTTTTATTCTGGACTTGTCCGGCAGTCCGGAGCTGAAAAAATCTGTTTCCGGCGTACTGTCCGTAGCACATCTGCTGAACGATGCCGCCTGTCAGATTCCATTGTTCCGGATAGGGCTTTTCTCCGGGGTCGGAGACAATTTCCGGTTCTGTTTCGGATTCGTAAGAAATGCTTTGCACGGCATGTTCGGACTGTTCCAGAATTCCGTACCCCTGCGAGAGCCAGATTTCCGGATTTTCCAGATCGGGAGGCAGTTCGGCTTCTGTTTCCGTTTTTGTTTCTTCCGGGTGGAATTTCTCATAAGCGGCCTCGGTCAGAACAGGAACGTACTGCACCAGACATCCGGCTCCGGCGGTCAGCAGCAAGGCAATTGTTCCGGATACGGTTAATTTTTTCAGCAGAGAATCTGTTTTCAGATACATGCTTTTCATCTCCATCAGCTTTACTGTTTTACTATATGCAGAATAATTCCGGAATATTCCGCATATATTCCAGAAAAGACGAGGTGATCTGGCATGTATGGCTGTTATCGTACTGAAAAATTTAAAATTTTCCTGATACTGGATGTTTTTCTGGTGTTGTGCTGGATGCTTTTCAATGCTTTCAGCAGGCCGGTCAGGAGTGCCGGGAGCAGTCAGGAAGGAATTTTTCTGCCGGTTGTGATGTATCACAGCATTACAGACCATCCGCAGACGGATTATCAGCTTTCTCCGGAAATTTTTGCGCAGGATTTGTATTATCTTTATGCAAACGGCTATCAGACGGTCAGTGCCGAACAGCTTCTTGCCTATACCCGGCACGAGGCCGACCTGCCGGAAAAGCCCGTTATGCTGACGTTCGATGACGGATTTTATAATAATTTATCGCTGGCACTTCCGCTTCTGGAAGAATATGACATGTGTGCTGTGATTTCGATTGTCGGCTATTATACAGATGTCACGGCAGAAAAAGACCCCCATGCCGACAGGTATTCCTATCTGACATGGGGAGATGTTCAGGAATTATTAAAATCCGGCAGAATTGAAATCGGCAGTCACACTTACAATCTGCACAGCAATGCAGAACGCGCCGGATGTTCTATCCGGATAGGAGAACAGGAAGAAAGCTATGCTTCTATGCTCCGGGAAGATCTGGGGAAATTACAGTCTGAAATGCAGATGCATACAGGAAGTATTTCCGGGGTATTTGCGTATCCTTACGGCTTTGTCTGCCGGGAGAGCGTTCCGGTTCTGAAAGAGCTGGGATTTTTCTGCACGCTGACCTGCCGGGAAGAGCCGAATTATATCACACGGGATGCTGACTGTCTTTATGGTCTTTCCCGGTATAACCGGAATCCGGCGGAATCGGCAGAAGCTTTCTTTACAAGAATTTTACAGAAAAGCTCCTGATATCAAGCCGAATCGGAATCCTGTTCTGATTCTTTGCCGTGATCCAGCAGAAAGCCTGTCAGAATCAGCACAGCCGCCGCAGAAATCAGAAAGACTGTTCCTTGCCTGGTCCGCAGATAGCGCACAAAATTACCGACTTCCGGAATCCAGAAAATTGTCTTGCCGACATAATTATCTTCTGTCACCAGTGCGGCATCCTGCACCCTGTTGGCATCGCCTTTGGTGATCATGCCGTCTGCCTGGATTTTTACAACACGATGTGTCACAGTTGCGGAATCACCCATCCGGAACGCGATAATATCCCCTTCCTGAATATTCTGGTATGAGATATGCTGGTTCACAAAACAGACACTCCCCACGGGAATGGCAGGGGTCATAGAGCCTGTCTGCACCACATACGGCCGCACCTGACAGAGATAGAACAGCACCAGAATGCCGCCGGTCAGCATCAGAAGCGAAATAATCAGAAAATAAATTCTGCTAAAAAATTTTCTCAATTTACATTCTGCCTTTCTTTGCAAGAAACTATTGGTTATAGTATAACATAATTTTCCAGCTGTGTCAAGAGAAAAGCAAAAATCCCCGAAAAACTTCGGGGATTTTTTTAAAGAGGCGCCACCCGGATTTGAACCGGGGCATCATGGTTTTGCAGACCAACGCCTTACCACTTGGCTATGGCGCCGTAAAAAATGGAGCGGATTACGAGGCTCGAACTCGCTACCTCCACCTTGGCAAGGTGGCGCT
>DFJS01000075.1 GCA_002373165.1 Ruminococcus sp. UBA3665 | reverse complement strand
TCCCTCTTGCATACATATTCAAATACCCTCTATATCCATAATTTTCAATCTTTAACATTGTATTGAATATATCAAGACCATTCAGTAATGTTTCAAAATTCCCCTTTGAAACAATATTTTCTTTTGGCACAGACTCCACACTGCCTCCAGTATGATAAGTAATCACAGGAGTACCGCAAGCCTGAGCTTCAAGGTTGACAGTCGGATAATTATCTTCATAAGTGGGATTGAAAAACACATCCGCTGCTGTATAGATTTCAGCGAGTTCCTTTGTGCTGTTGGTTCTCTCAATGCCGAGAATATTTTCAGGCAGTTCAGAAATCTGTTTTTGAGAAAGCCCCACAAGGACAATCTGATAGTTATCATCAAGGATTTTGGAAAGCTCGATAAAATCATAAAATCCTTTTCGCCTGTCCCATGCGCTTGCCACACCAAGAATGATTTTCTTGTTTTCAAGACCGTGTTTCTGACGGAAATCGCTGGGGGTCGGCTTGAAAACATCTAAATCAATACCGTTGTGAATCACTTCGACAGGGTATTCTTTCAGAAAAGACTGTTTCACCAATCCGGCAAGCCAGTGTGAAGGTGTGACAATCGTCATATGTTTTATGCCTGTAAACAGGTCTTTTTTATTCAGCCAGTTGTTTCTGGAATTATCGAATAATAAACTTTTTGGATATTCTTTTTTCTGAGGGCAGTCATAACAGCCTGTTTTCCATCTGTCACAGCCGACAAAATCAAAATGCGAACAATGCCCTGTAAATGTCCAGCAGTCGTGCAGAGTCCAGATAATCTTTATATCTGGTCGTTTTTTTATCCAATCAAACAGCAAGCCGATATGAATATAATACCCGTGTATGTTATGCAGATGCAGTACATTAGGATTATAGGTATCCGCCCATTGCAGAAATTTTTCAGTCGCTTTCTTTGAGCCAAATCCTGTATTGTCAAAGATTCTGGATTGCAGACCATGGCATTTGACATCCAAATCAGAACCAATTCTGACCGCATATTTCTGATACTGTTCAGGAACAGTTTCCCGGCCGTAAGCAATTTTAACCTGATGCCCCTGTTCTTCGAGAGCAGCTGACAAATCCGTACAGATTCGCCCTGTACTTCGGATTCCGCAAACGGAATTTATCATTAAAATCTTCATACTGCGTTGAGAATGCCATTCAAAGCATTATTGACATATTCCGTCGTGAGGAGCTTTTCAACAGTTCCCTGCACATCAAGGCGAGTGGTATTATGACTTGTATAAGCTTCATTAGCCATAGTTCTGACTTCACCGTCTACAAAGAATTTATCATAATTCAGGTCACGGCTGTCCGCATAGACACGGAAATATCTTCCCATATCTTCAGCACGGAGACATTCTTCTCTTGTCATGAGTGTTTCATAGAGTTTTTCACCGTGGCGAGTACCAATGATTTTAGTTTCTGTTCTGCCGAACAATTGCTGAACAGCTTCGGCAAGGTCGCCAATTGTGGATGCTTCTGCTTTCTGAATGAATAAATCCCCCGGAGTACCGTTCCGGAATGCGAACATAACCAGATCGACAGCTTCATCAAGATTCATCATAAATCTTGTCATGTTCGGGTCAGTCACAGTGATAGGATTTCCTGCCTTAATCTGGTCGATGAACAGAGGAATGACACTTCCGCGGCTGCACATGACATTTCCATACCTGGTGCAGTTCAGGATTGTACCACGTTCCGCAGCAATTCTTGCGTTTGCATAAACGATATGCTCCATCATGGATTTGGAAATTCCCATTGCATTGATAGGATAAGCAGCTTTATCAGTAGAAAGACAAACCACGTGCCTGACATGATTTTCAACCGCCGCATGAATCATGTTATCTGTACCGATGATATTCGTCCGGACAGCCTCCATCGGGAAAAATTCACAGCTTGGCACTTCTTTGAGTGCCGCCGCATGAAAGATATAGTCCACACCATACATAGCATCTCTCAGACTTTGTATATTACGGACATCACCGATAAAGAATTTGACTTTTTCGTAATATTCAGGATAATTTGTCTGTAATTCGTGCCGCATATCATCCTGCTTTTTCTCGTCTCTTGAAAAAATTCTGATTTCGCCAATATCACTTGTCAGAAAATGTTTCAGGACACAATGCCCGAACGAACCTGTTCCGCCGGTAATCAGCAGGGTTTTATCTTTGAAATCCTTAATTTCTGTCATACTGTTTGTTCCTCTTTTCTTTTATTTGAAATCATGTCATTCAGAATTGTTTCAAGCGTTTTGAAATGCTGTTCTTCCGTGAAATTTGCAAGGAAATATTTTTTTGCATTTTCGCCGCAGGACAGATATTCATTCTGGTGATTGATATAATCCAGGAAAAGATCTGCAAGTCCCTCAGCATCACCTGCATGGACAGCCTTTCCGCATCTGCTTTCCTGAATAACTTCATAGCCTGCACCATTCAGAGCACCAATAATAGGCTTTCCGGCAGCCATATAAGTCTGTATTTTCCCTGGTAATGTATCACCGATATGATTAGAACCGTCAAGTGTGAGAATGCAAACATCAGCGATATTGTAATACTGCATTGCTTCACGGAACGGTTTCGTACCGTAAAACTTAATAATTTTATCTGCTCCGAGATTTTTTGCAAGCAATTTTGTGGATTCAAATTCCGAACCACTTCCGATAATATGAAATGTTGTATCCGTCCTGGTTTTCAGACGGGCAATTGCTGAAATCAAGCAGTTCATATCCTGTGCTTTGCCGATATTTCCAATATACAGAAAATCAAAATGGTTATCAGGTTTTTTAGTGAAATCTCTGTCCAGCATATCAGCAGAAGCAAACTGGGGCAGATAACTCATCTGATTTCTCGAAATGCTGTTTGTTTTTTCAAGATATTCAAAAAACGGCTTTGAAGAAACTGCAATATGGTCACATTGACTATATGCTTTTTTGCTGATAGCGTGAATCATTCTGTATGGCAGAGTATTTTCTTTGAATCCCATTGCCTTGACACTTTCAGGCCACAAATCAAGGCAGTAGAAGAATAATTTTTTCCGATACTTTTTCTTTAATGTCAATGCTGGAAAAGCCATTGTTACCGGAGAAGCTCCCCAAACATAAATAATATCAAATTCCTGCCATTTTTTTAATCTGGCTTTCAAACATCCAGTTATAACAAAAGAGATATAATTCAGACTGCGGAATACTGCGCCATGATGCCGTGCAATAACAGGAACTCTCCACACATCTGCGCCATTGAAATTCTGATGTCTGTTTTTTCCATGCCGATATTCTTCTGGTATTGTCGAAGTTGTATAATCCGGCAGTCCGGTCAGAACTGTAATCTCGTTTCCCCTTTTTACAAGAGAAGTAACAATATCATTGATAGCATATACATCAGGATAAAAACATTGTGTTACAATTAAAATTTTCATTTATGAATAAGCTCCTTATCCTGTGCGGAATCAATTTTATTAAGCACACTGTTTTCTTTTGCAACCCCTTCTGTACTTTCCTTTTTGACTAACCGAATATCAGTAAGAAAGCTGTAATTTTCAATGTACATCAAGTCCATTCTCAATTTATCTAGAGGAGTTGTGTTATACTTTCCATAAATTTGAGCGTAATATGTCAAACCGGCCCTGACTTTTGTCCGAAGCCGAAATTCCGGAATTTTTTTCAAATTCTTCATAATACATTTTACGTTCTGGTCTGGGCCCTACAATAGACATATCGCCTTTCAGAACATTACAGTTAAGTATTTGTTCGGTTCTGTACTTATGTAACACAGTATAAATGTAATTCCCATTTTTGCAAAATCAAGTAATTTACGATGATTATGTTTTATAGCAATTATGCAGCCCCTAAAATTAAGCATATCACAAAAGCAGGGTAATGTCAAGATGAAAAAATAAAATGGTTGTTTTTTATAAAAAATCAAAAAATGAAAATACTTTTTTATATTTTGTACAATATTATAATAAATTTTTCATAAATATCATTCTCCTTTTCCATTCTGTAAACTTTTTGTGATATTTTTCCGGATTTCAAAATTATTTTTTCGACAGATTGCTGAAATGTTCCCAAAAGAAAATGGTATATATTTGTCATTTTTTGTTGGTAAGTACAAAAAAGTGCAGCTTCGGGTATTGACAGCTTGTGAAATATGTGGTATAATAGAAAAATAACAATGAGCAAATTTTAAAAAATCCATTGTGTTGCACGAATGAATTTTCATCATCACCTGATAAAATACCAGACACTGTCTGCACAAGTTAAGCTGATACACGAAGCCAAAGAGCCAAGAAAAGACGAAGCATATCTACAACAGTGCGTGGCATTGCCACGCCAACCTTTTAGCTTCAAAAATGCATTTTCCATAAAATGGCACAAACCACATAGATCTTTATCGTAAAAAACTGCTCTTTTCTGTTTTTGCGCGGCAGAATAACCATTATAATCTTTATCATGCAGTCTGAGGTGCAGCAATTGCTCTTATCAAAGATATTGTATAAAAAATGGAGGCAATTATCATGATACAAAAACATATTGGAAAATGCCTGAAGTCTTTTTTTGTGTCTGTATTTTTTTTCGCGTATTCGTCCGCGGCATCTGTGCAGGTGATGGCCGATTTGTATGACGACCGTCCGGTACCCCAAACAGATTATAAAACTGCAATTGTGCAGGAAGAAACAGGAGCAGAGGAATCCATACCGGAAACGCTGACTGCCGGTCAGGACGAAACTGTACCCTTACAGGAGGATGCGGCAGAAACCGCAAATACCGAACAATTATCCGCTGTACAGGAAGTGATGGAAGATGCCACAAAATATGCCTATATGCCTGTACATGTCGCCATTCTGATGGATGCAAGCGGCTCCATTGCCAGCCCTACCGAACCCAATCCTTCTGATAAAGAACTCTATTCCCGTGACCTCGCAAAGGCCATCGCACAGAATCTGCCTGTGGACGGACAGAATATGGTTTCTTTATTTGAGTACTCCTCCGACTGCCGCCAGATTGCCCCCCTGACATCCATAGAAAGTCAGGAAAATATCCGCTTTCTGAACGAAAAGCTGAGTTCTATGACCGATTGCTATGGGAGTACCAATATGGTGGATGCTATTACACAAGTCAGAACCTATCTGGAAGAACACAGCAGCGAAGATGCCCGCAATGTCATTATCGTCTTTACAGACGGTGCCGAAAGTTCCGCAGTCCATGAGGACTCCCCTCCCGAAGTCATTCAGCAGGTGGTTTCCAATGCGGTCGGAGATTCCGATGTCTCTGTCTACAGTGTCGCCTTTGACTATCTGGATGATAACAATGTCCACTCTGTCAGCGGAAATTCCAGTTATGGAAAACGCCTGCTTCAGGAATTTGCCGATCAGACCGGCGGTCAGGTGCTGATTGCCGAAAAAGATATCTGTGAACTGAATTCCCTGTTTACGCAGGTGGTGGATTCGCTCTGTTTCCGAAAATCTACCCCTGTTTCAGTTTCCAACGGTCTGTTTCATGTCAATTCCTCCGTCGTGGAAGTGAATATCCGCATTTTTAGCAATATTGCGGAAATTGTACAGAACGGCACGATGGTACTGCATACCCCTTCCGGAGAAGAAATTACGTTTACAGATACACAGGCTTCTTCCCCGGAGGTCTGGTATTATGCCGACCGCCTTGCAACCAATATCAAAATCATGAATCCGGAAAGCGGTGACTGGTCGCTGGAAGTGTCCGGTGTTGATAAAAATGCCATCGAAATCAATATGATGGAACAGTATAATATCAGCCTGGAAACACAGATCAGCCATCCAAAAGAAAAAATTTCCAAACATGACCCGATTACCATTGAAACCCGTCTTCTGTCTGACGGCACCCTTGTCAGTGACGAAAGTATGTACCAGAATAGCGATGTCCGGGCAGTCTGCTTTACTTCTCCCGATTTGCTCCTGCCGTTTGATATCCGTACCATTGATCCGCAGTCGGTAGAAGGCCTGCTGAATGAAAAGGGAATCCATACAATCCCCATGCAGAAAGAAAAAGACTGCTTCCGCATGACACAGACAATGGAAAATTCCGGAAGACAGCTGCTGGGCATCTGGGTTTATTCTCCCCGGTATTACTGCTATTCCAGTTATTATGTCGTTGTTGACAAGGATTCTGTCAAGATCACCTCTTTCATGAAAACGCAGGACCTGACCAACGGCGAGGCAAAAACTGTCTCTTCCCTCGAAAAATACTGCTCTCAGGAAGATGCCGCCGTATCCATCCATTCCGTAGACGAGAATATGTTGCAGGCAGTTCTTGATGCGGATTCCAATACACTGACACTGACACCGCTCCAGCCGGGCAATACAAAATTCTTTCTGCATTATGCTGCTTCTGACGGAGAATCTGACACGGAAATGCCCGTGAATGTCAACATTATTTCCAGTACGCCCGTTTTCGATGTCCAGGCAGTCAGTCGGGTGCTGGACAACAGCGGCATGGCAACTAAAAACGCGGAGGAAGTTCAGATTTATGAAGAAGCCAGCGGAGAAATTCCTGATCTTTCTGCAATGGTTTCGGATCTGGAAAACGATACCCTCCATTTTGTCATAGACGATATCAGCGACGGCGGGATCGTCAACGCTTCTATTGAGGGCGATACACTCAAACTCACTGGTTTTTACAACGGCGAAGTGGATGTCCGGATTGGCGTTACTGACGGCACAACTTATGAATATCAGACATTGCATGTTGTTGTGACAAAATCTCCCCTGGCCAAGCTGATTATCGCCGGACTGATCTGTATTGCCCTGATTGGCAGCATCATCGTCGCAATCGTCATCCGGAAAGGCAAACGGCAGGTAAAACTGACAATGCGTGATGTAAAGCTTCGCTTCAATGATTTGGAAGAAATTCAGCTGTGCTATCAATATGATACAAAGTCGAATTTCCGTAATACTGAAACTGTTACAATGGATCGGATTTTATGTCTGCTTGTAGACAATGCTGATTTGAGAGCCAAAGATATCCAAGATATCAAAGATAGAAACAGTGCCTTGATTGATATACTGATCGGCTGTATGAAAGGCTTTACCCTGATAGGCGCACCGACTGAAAAAGGTGCCGACAAACTGGAAGGCATGAATTCCCATATCCGTGTCAACAATTCGCCGCTCGGCAGCAAATACCGTACCAAAATCGGTCGGAAAACCAAAATCAAGACCATTACTTTCTGTTATGACAATCAGGTTCCGGGTCAGGAAGGCTTTCCTGTCGGCAAGGTAGAACTGGTGTTCACCTGCGGCGGAAAGCAGAGCAGCACACCTGCTGCAAAAACTACAGATGATACTCCGTTCGGGAATGCACCGTCAGATACGGATATTTCTCCCTTCTGAGTCGGAAAGCGAGGGCAGTTCCTGAAGAGTCCGGCAGATCGGACATATGGCTTTTCAGCCTTAAATATAAAAAATTACAGTAAAGGAGAATTTTAATTATGGCTATCCCAAGAGATATGCAGCAGGCAACCAGAACTTTCACCGGTATGTACAGAGGTTCCAAACTGGAACAGATACGCGCCAAGAACGGCGGTTCCATCATGGACATCCTGAGCCGCACCAATGCCACCAGCCGTCCTACCCTGATTATCGGCCTCGGCGGTCTGGGGTGCAGCACCGTCAACCAGATCAAGCAGAAATATCTGACTTCTATTTCCGACGGTACGGGAAATGACAGAAGAATCCATTTTCTGGCCATTGATACGGACTACGAAGGCACTCTGAAAAAACTGCTGAAAAGTGAGGAAAGCGGCTATCTTGACAACGACGAAATCCACAGTGTCATCAAAGATGCCAACTGTGTCAACTTGGTAAGAACCTATGAAGATGCAAAAGACGGAAAGTTTCCGGAACAGTCCTGGATAGACAGAAAACTGGACAAATCTACCGTCATTGCCACAGAAGGTGCCCACGGTGTCCGGCAGATCGGCCGCCTGGGCCTTTCCACTACTGTCAATTACGATGCGCTCCTGGACAAACTCACCAAAAAATTCCAGGCAATGAACGATGCCAAAGCCCCCGGTACATTTGAAGTCACAGTAATTCTGATTTCCGGTATTTCCGGCGGTACCGGCAGCGGCACTATCATGGATGTATCCTATATGATACACAAGGCCTGTGCCAAGGCGGGCGGTCTGAAAATGCGTTTTGATGCCATTCTCTATACCCCAGATGTGCAGCAGAATATTTCCGGCGTGGTTCCCAGAAATCTTCAGCGTAATTTTATCTCTGCCATGAAAGAAATCGACACACATTTCAAAGCAGAAATCACAAAAACAGAATATCAGTTTAAACGCTCCGACAACCCCAGCGGCACAGAAACTATTGCTGATTATAACGGTGTTATCATCGGCAAGCAGAACATGTTTGACAGCTGTACGCTGGTGCAGGGCTATGATGCCAACGGTGCCGTGCTTCCGAATGCAAATCTTGTGGCAATGGATACGGTTTCCAATTATGTCATCAATGCCATCGGCGATTATATCGCGACCGGAGATGGCGGTGCTGCCAAACAGACACTACAGTCCGTGCTGGATAACGAAGCAGGCAGTGCTGCACCGTATGCTGTCGGGATGCAGCAGAGACACGAATTTCTGCCGCGTGATGTCCTGTATCAGTACAGATCCATCGGATTCCGCAGCCTGAGTTTTCCGGTAGAAGCCCTGATGACCTATCTGGCCAATCAGATGGTACTCTGCCTGTGCGAGGAATTCGACAAGGACCCGTCTCAGGATTCCGGTCAGGTGCTCGGCGATGCACATATTATTCCGGCCAACGGCAATATGCCTGATGAAAAAATGGCATTGGACAACCTGTTCCTGCTGGGCAGCAACAGAAATATCCAGAATAATATCAATTATAATTTCGATACTGCGTTCCTGCGTGACAGAGACACCACCATGAGCACAGTCAAGGCAAGCATCAGCATTCCGGCCGAGTTCAAAACCGACTGGGTCATTTCCACGGCAAATGTCATTCACACGGCACTGCTTAACGAAATGAAATATCAGGAAGCAGGCGGCGGCGGCAACGGCCCCTATGCGGCAATTCGTCTGGCCAACCAGGTGACGGATAAAATCGAAAAGCTTCTGGAAGCTTATAACCAGAACAAGCCGGCAGATTACTATGCAGACAGAATCAAGGCCGGTGACAAATACCTGTCCGAGAGACTGGCTTCCATCCAGGGAATCGGAAGAATTGCCGCAAGGACCACCAAAAGAGAAGAACTTTCCCAGCTGGTCAGCGAATTCAACAACGGCCTGAAAGCCTATGTTATTGTCAACTGGAAAGCTAACGTGCTTAAAGCGGCGGCAGATGCGCTTCTTGAACTCAACAACCTGATTATTGAACAGAACAACGCCATATGGACATTTGCAGTCGGTGCCTTCAATGCCATTGCCGAAATCATGCAGGAAGACAGCACCACTGCGGTCAAAACGGCTGTTAAACTGAATGATGCCGGCGGTGCTGTGTTCTCCAAGTCTATGCTTAATCTTGCGGAAGTTACCGATGTCAACAGCAATCTTTACCAGCTTCTCCAGCGGTGCATCCAGAAAGAACGCATCCGGCATCTTTGCGCAGAACTTGTTGAAAATATGCTGGAAAATCAGGAAGCATGGACAAAAAGCGATACGTTTGACGGCGTTGTGCAGCTCCGTCAGGTATTCCGTGACCAGTTTGTGGAATTTACCAAAGATGAGCTGGAAAAATTCCTCGTGGTGCAGTATGCACAGCTGAAAGACAATACTGGCACAACAAAAATGACCATCGATATGCTGTTTGAATATATGGACCAGTATATTGACCACCCAAGGCCGGATGCTGCCGGAGACCCGTGGGCAAATTTTGAAAACGCCTGCGTGACACAGGGAATTCCTTCTCCGCTGGAAACTGCCGCACGGCAGATTTACAACGAAGCCAGAAAAATCGGCCGTTGTGCCGCCCGTGAAACCAGTCTGCCCGGTGCCGTGAATTTCGAGGCGTTCTATACGGATAAGTGGCTGTGCCTGAATGAAAAAATTCCGCACATCAATCAGAAGATCCAGACTATGGCACTCAACGACGGATGGAATGAAGTAGTATACGGCAAATTCCCCGGCGTATTCAGCATGGAAGTAAACTGCGGTCTGCCGCTGTATATGTTCAAAGGCTTCCAGGAATGCCAGAGTGCCTATGCCGAGGCACTCCATACCGGCGGTCCGAATAACGCCGGCATGCATATGGATGCCAACCCGGAAACAGGCTGGGTCAAGTTCCCGCCGGTTCTCCCCAACAGCATCCTTCGCGAATTTGACACTGCTACACCGCATCAGGAACGGGCTCGTGCACGTACAGACTATAAAGACGAACTGGCGATTTTGCAGGATGTCAAAAAATGGACAGATTTCTGCATGCAGCCGGAACAGGGTATGATATACTGTATCAAAGATGACAATGGCGACATGGTAGAAGACTTCTACAGACTGCATTTTGTATCCGAATTCATGAGTGCGGCTGACAGAAAGGCGGCGCATGAAAAGCTGATTGCTGGTTTTACTGCTTCTTTGAATCAAGTTCTGGAAAAGCAGATTCGTATTTCACCGTTCTCCGATGACCCTGCGGCAGAATGGAATGCAGAATTTGAAAAAAGATTTGCACAGCAGCGGCATTCTACATGGGAATACCTGATAAATGCCGGCTATGTAGCAGATGAACACAAATTGGATATTCATACCATCTGCCCGCAGCTCAACCAGGTCAGCCTGGATGATATTGATGAAACCAGTCAGGGCAGCCTGTATCTGGCAATCCGCCGCAGTTCCCAGTTCCGTAATCTTCTGGAAAAATGCTATAAGCTCTGTGTCGGCATTCAGGAAGAAATCAAGGAAATTCAAGACAGAATCACCTCCGAGGCACGTCAGAAAGCACTTGAAAATGCTTCCAAAAACCGTCACAAGGAAATCATGAAGCTGTTTGTACAGGGTGTGCTGACAGAACATGTGCAGATTACTTATCAGAAAGATAAAAAACTGCTCTCGGCCTATGTATTCAATAACCTGAATAATAAAAGCAAATATACCGCCCTGTGCGACAAGGTATCTTTGGCACTGAGTCCGCAGTATGAAAGAAATTACTATATATATGGTGTCTTTACAGAGTTTATGAAATGGCTGGAACAAATGTCTACGGCAGATGCCGCCAATTTCAGCCAGATTGTTACCGGAGATTGTGAGAAATTCATCAGTGACCCGGACAACGGTGCCGCATTCATAGACAAGATTGCGCCGGAACGTGCCGAAAAACTGCTCCAGTATCTGGATTTGAGCGACAAGCAGAATCCCCGTCATCTGCGTTTTGTACCTTCACCCGCAGGCCCCGAACGAAAGGACCAGGGAGAAGACCTTGATATGCTTTATGCCGAGTCAGATCCCAAAGTCTTCCATCATATGACAGAGACGACATTCCGTGACGAAAATGCCGGAGACGGTTTTGCAGGTCAGATGATCGGCTATTATGAAAATACAAGATCTTACCTGGAAGATACACTGGACATCACACTGCCGGAAGCAGTTCTTGCAGTATAAAACCACTTTTTTGAAATCCTATCCGCAGACAGTCTGTGCGGCTGCGCAAGCAGCGGCACAGGCCTGCTCTCCGGAAAGAAAGGAACGAACATGAATTTCAGTAATTTGTTGAATCAGGCACAGGAATTTATCCGGAATACCCTGCACGAACAAACCAATGCTGACACGGAGTACAGCTATCTGATTCTGGATCAAAACGGGAAAAAGCTACAGCCTGTATATACTTCCCTTCAGAAACGCTGTGAAGGCATGGGGGCCGTTTCTGTACTGCACATTCAGAACTCCGAAGATATTGTAGAAGAATGCCTGGATTTAAGCAGCGGTTTCCGTTGCTTTAATCTGATTTGTCTGACTTCTGAAACAGAGCTGCTGACAGTGCTTCTGAAAAAACTGCATAAAAATATCGAAAATGAGGAAATTGGCGGCAGAATGGCGTTCCAGTGCCTGAAGCTGAATATTTTCTTTGTCTTTACATTTGAGGATATCCGAAACGGGGTGTGCTTTCAGAATGCTTCCGCTGTAGCCGGAATTTTTCACGAAATGTTTAAAGAACAGAAGTATTTTCCTAACTGCGATGTGCTCTATATGTGTCTGCGTAATCTGAACGAAAGTTTCCTTTCTATTCTTGCAGGACAGATTTTCTATCTGCAGGTTTTCAATCAAGGAGAGCAGAAATTCAACGGCAGAATTATTCTCAACGCCACAGAAAAGGATTACATCAGGTTCCAGCCGGATGATTATCCCTGGACATTCTACACAGTACAGGAAACCTACACGCCGGAGATGATTCTGTTCCATGCAATACGCAACTGCATAGAGAGTATGTTCATCGACAGCGAACAGGTATATTGTGACGAGTTCGACAGAGAAATGGCCGACAATGTCAGAAAACAGTTCCTCCGGGAAATGGAGCTGGAAAGTTTCAATACCTATTTTGAGGAATGCTGCTGCTATGTGCCGATGCCCTCCAACGAGGACGAATGGAAAGAGAAAACGCCCCCTGTAAAAGAAGAAGTCATCCATGTTCCGGCTGACCCGGAGGAACAGAGCGGTTTTCTGAAAAAATTATTACGTCTTCTGCCGGGCGGAAAAAATGCCGCGGAAAACAGTGTCAGGACAGAGATTGTCCAGACACCAGTGGAACGCTGGAACAAGGACAGCAAAAAACTGGAAACTTCCTATAAAGAATATATTCAGCGCAGAATGTCCCCGGAGGCATTCTATAAAATGATCTTCTATCATACCAAATATGCCTATAGATGCAATACAGTTACTTCCAGAAAAATCCAGGAAGAAATACATCGGATTATCAGGGACGTTTTTGCGGACAGCCAGCAGCCCATCTGGAAGGAAATTGAGAAAAAATATGATGAGAGTCTGGATACGGATACTATTACCGAGGAATGTGAACAGATCTACAATGCCCTGAATGTTGTCAAAGGGGAAATAGATACCCAGATTAAAACATGGAAGACCGGTGTTACTTTTTCTATCACAACCAAACTGTTTGAAACATTTTTGCAGAAAAATCTGAAATTGCACATGTCTGATGCTTCCAGCATTTACGAACAGCTGATCCGGCAGCTTCAGGATTTTCAGACTTCTCCCGAAGCAGCACAGGCATTTCAGGAAGACTGCCAGAATGCCGAAGGGGCTTTTCCCTCAAACCCGACAATGAATCTGGTCGATGAAACAAGCAGACATAATCTGGTTCCGCAGTTTCTGACGAATCAGACCCAGAACAGAACTTATAATCTGTTCTGGGTCAAGCTGGATTCTCTGAACGCAATGCGTAAATAATACTACAGATAAGAGGTGAGGCAAATGAACGGTCTTGATGATTTTAATGCTGATATTTTCGGTGCTTCCAGTGACGGCGGAGCAGGAGATGATCCGTTTGGCTCGCCGCAGGGCGGAAAGAAGGAGCCGGGAAATCAGCCGTCCGGAGATTTCGGGTCTGAATTTTCTCAGCCGGATGCCATGAAGCTGGTGTTTTCTCCGGCCAAGGCAGCTGCCGCAGCTGCCGGCGGTGTGATCGGCAGTATTTTCGGCGAACAGATTTATGAAAATCTGATTGGCTATTGGTGGAATCCGCTGGTCATTGCACTGTATCTGACGGTTCTGATGATCTGCATCTTTCTTCCAGTGCTGATTGTATCTTTCTGTACGAATGATCTCTCCCGGTTCCGAAAGAAAAAGAAAAAGTTTACAATGTTCCCAGCGGCTCTGGCGGCACTTCTGGTCAGCGGCATTGTGCTGGAATTTCTGTACGAACTTTGCGGAAACGGCAGCACACAGCCGACTTCTTATTATTTTGTGCTGGATGTTTCCGGTTCTATGAATACCACAGATCCGGATCGTGCATTAAGCAGTGCCATGCAGCAGCTTGTGGGGCAGATGGAGGATGGTTTTCCGTATGCGGTCTATACTTTCAGCGATGCAGTATCGCAGGAAGAACCCCTGCACCAGAAACTGCATTCCGAGGAAGAAAACGAATGGGACTTCTTTTATAACGGCGGTACTTCCATGATTACTGCACTGGATACGGTGCTTCAGGATATCCGCTCTTCCAACCGGAAGAGAAACTGGATCGGCGGCAGGAATCCGAAAGTTATTCTGATGACTGACGGTTATGCCACAGACCTGAATTTTTTTAATACCAATCTGGACAGCGTATTGAAACAGTACCGCAAAGACGGAATTGTAGTGTGCTCTGTCAGCATGTACGGCAGTGATGAAGCAACCATGCAAAAAATCGCCGATATGACCGGCGGTGTGCATATCAAGGTCAAAGACGTATCCGATTTGTACCAGATGATGCAGTCTGCAACGATTTCCGGTTCTGAAAGAACTTTATTGTCCTATCGTGCAGGCCGTCAGCTGAATGCGCTTTCTGCGGTGCTCCGCGTGCTGTTCCTGATAATTCTGGGAGCCTTTGCCATTTCTTTCCTGTACTACGGCAATGCTGTGCCGGATGACCTGGATTTGATTATCTGGATAAAAGCGGTAACGGCAGTTCTGGCAGCCCTTCTGACAGAAATCCTGCTCCAGAATACGGATATTGCAGAAAGTTTCGTGCGTTTTCTGTTCTGTCTGCTGACAGCGGCCGCCTGTCTGCGGACATGGAAGAAGAAAAAAATATCAGTGCCGCCTGTATCTTTGAATACAGAACCCGGCGGCGGAACTGATTTTCCGCCTTCACCGCCGCCTAAACCCAAAAAAGGAAAATACAAGATATGAGATAGCATGAAAGGAAGATACAGTTATGCCAAACGAAAAAGCAAGCTGGATTTCTTATCTGCACGGCAGGCCTCAGCTGAAACTGAAGGTACTGTTTGAACAGTTCGGGGATAACCTGAACTGCATCCGGCTTTCTGATGAGAATATTACAACCGGAAACATGAATACAGAGATTGTCAGACTGGTGCATCACACGATTATAATGCCCCTGGAAACCAATAACAATCCTTTTCATCCTGGTCTGCATCATATTACGCTGAGTGTGCAGGAAAGAGGCGAAAGTCAGGAGCACTGGCTCTATATTCCGCACCGGGCAGTCAATGACAGATACAAAGTCGTGATTGAGAAAAAAATAGTCGGGCAGGAAATGAAATTGCATATTAAAACTCCCGTGACACTCAAAAAAGGAAGATTATACTATCTGGTGGATAATTACCCATTCCGTTTTTCTTTTGACCAGATTAAAAAAGATATGGACCATTATTTTCTGCTGAAAAAACCGGAACACGGCAGAATCGAGTTCCGGATCGACGAGAGCGATCTCAAGGACAAAGATATTTTTTATCCCGACCAGTGTAAGGATCTCGGAATCGGCATCGTCTGCATTGTCTCATAAGGAGGAAAATCATGAAAGATTGTTACTGTACAGAATGCGGCGGAAACATGAAAGAGCATTTCCGGGTTTCCATCGGCGGCTTATATCAGGGGCAGAATTCCTATGCACTTTATGTCATGCTGAATGAACATGTCCGTCCCAACTGGAACCGTGTGGCAGAAGAGGATTTTTTCAATATTCTAAAAAAATTTGACATGGCACTGGAAGAATCCTATATGAAGTCGTCCGATGGGGAAAAAATAAAAGAAGAAACTGCACCCAAAGGAGAACGAACCCGTCGCCAGAGAAAGAGAAATCTGGAAGAAAATCAGGAAGAACTGCTCATACCTGCTCTGCCTGCTGTGCCGCCTGCACCGGAACCCGAAATTGTGCAGGTGGATTATGACAAACTCCGGTCAAATCCGAACGCCAAAGAATATCTGGAAGTCCTGGCCGCCGCTGACAAATACGACAAACTGGATCTGGTGGACTATCTGATTGACATCCGGACTCCGGAAAGCGAGGCTTGCCGCAAATTCGTCTGGGCACAGCTGATTCTCCGGAAGTTTCAGGAAGTCCTCAGTCATAAGTACCGCATGATACAGTACCTGATGGCTGTCAATTACGAAGGACAGGAAAACTGGTACAATATGGACCTGCTTGCCTGCTTCAGTGATGAAAACTGCCGTGACATTGCCGAAGAACTCAGCACACTGATGACTGATCAGAGCTATCAGGAAGAATACAGGGTGATGAACGAACTGAAAAAAATTGTCCGGACTGCTGACGAATTCCGGCTGGATTTCGACAAGTGTCCCAAAAAATGGAAGTCGCTGTCGTTCCATGAAATGAAAGCAGAGGAAGCCGAAGAAACACACGGAACAGAGAAAACCAAAAAATATCTGACCGGCTTTACATTCGGTCCGCAGAACGAATCTATCTATCTGCGTATCTGTCCGCACTGCGGCAAGCATATTTCTTCGTTCTTCGGCATGTATCCGCAGAAAATCATCTCATTCATCGGAACACCTGCTTCCGGAAAATCCACAATTATCAATGCAATTTATACATTCCTGCATGACAACAAGTATATAGACTGCCAGCTGCCTGTCTATGACCCGAATTATGCTGCTTATGAATATGCCTATAACCGGATTGTCTATCACAAGCTTGCAGTGAAAAAAACAGATATGGGAACTTATCCGTCCCTGACTGTCTGCCTGACCATCGGGAAAAAAACAATGCTGTACACGTTTGTGGATGTGCCGGGAGAACATTTTATCGATACTACCGCACATAAAAAAGTCTTTGACTTCGCCGCTGACATGAAGGCCAATATGCAGCATCTGCGCATTATGAACCGCAGTGATGTGCTGTGCGTTGTTATGGCAAGCGAACAGCTCTTCCCTGTGAATGCACAGGATTCCGAACATTCTATGGCTACTGCCGACGGAAGAGAATTGGAAACCTTCAAAGTCAAAGTGCAGCAGTTCAAGAATATTGTGCTGAATATGAAAAAAATCCCCGTGTTCTTCCTGTTCTCCAAGCCGGATGCACTGCCGTTCGGCGAAGATGATTTTAAAATTGTCAATGAAGAAACTGTCTGGATGCACAGCCGTCAGGATGCCCTCATCAAAAGAACCACTATCGAGACATTTATGAGCGAACTGCGGGATGATTCCAGCCTGATTCTCAAAAACAGCAGCGGTGCTCCGGTCATCAACCTGCAAAAGCTCCTGAATCAGCAGCGTGTCACACATGACCTGGTACAGGGAATCAATTCCCAGATGATACAGTCCCTGCTTAACAACATTTCCAATATCCTGACGGAAGACAGGGCGTGGGAATCCGTTCCTTCTTTCATGATTTCGCCGTTCGGGTTCTATGCGCTGAATACGGCATTCAAAATGTCTGCGGAAGAAAAACTCAGTGCCTTTCAGCAGAGCACCAGAACCAACGGCCTGTCACCACAGGAACTGCACTTGCTTTGTGAAGCCGATGAGAACAATGACATGGTTCAGGAACTGAAAGGCCAGGTGCCGGACGGCGAACCCAGAAGCGTAAGCGAAGTACAGGAAAAATACGGGCTGACAATTGCAGAAATCGAGCAGATTCTGGAAAATTATTATTTCAATCTGCACAGTACTGACGATATGTACGGTATGGCGCAGTTTATTGACTGGCTGATGGTATGTACCGGCATGTGCGATTTTGTGTGTGATGAAAAACATGTGGGCAATACAGCGGTTCTTCTCGAAAACGCTGTCCGCTGCAAAGAATTATTCCAGTATCAGAAAGATTTTCATGACAATGACCCACATCAGTCACAGCGTGAAGAACTCCGGGAACAGATCCAGGCAAAGGAAAAGGAGATCCTGGAGAAACAGAAAGAATGCGAAAATACAGGGGGCTTTCTTGGGAGACTGCTTAACAGGGACCGGAAGGCACAGGAAGCACTGGAAACCCTGAACACAGAGCTGGAAGCTCTGAAGTCCCGGCTCAATGCCATCCCAAAATGGTAACTGCGGATACACAAAATACCGTCACAGCATAATCATCTTACTATATCCCTGCAATGCCGGGAAATTCTGTTCCGGCATTGCAGAAATCTGATACATGAAAGGAGCGACTACATGGAAAAATCTTTATTATTATACGGAGATTCCGGTTCGGAACACATGATTTTTTCTGATGCGGCAGACATTGAGACCACAGGTGTTGTTCCCTTGCTCTATAGCGCAACAAATAGTATTATGGCAGGATACCAGAAACTCAATGACGAAAAAAGCATCTGGTATTATACAGAAAAATATAATGTCCGCAATGGTGGGTACCTCAGTGCTGTCATCAACAAAGAGAAATTTGAAAGCCCTGTTTCTGTCATGCAGGAACTTTCTTTTCATACAAGAGAAGAATTCGAAACACGCACACAAAGCGGCTCCCTCTCCCTGAAACAGCCGGAATGCTGGATTCAGCACGAGCAGATTGCTTATCTGCTTCGGGAACTTTTTCAGGCACTTGTGTACGAAAATACCTTGTACCTGAAAGTAGACTATGCCGGGACAATCACAGATTATGTCCGCACAGGACTTAGCTTGTGCAAATGGATTCTTCAAGGGCTGCCTGCTGCATTGCAGAAGTGTATTTCTTTTTCTGTCAACAGCAGTCCTGCAAAGAGTCAGCCGAAAGTACAGATCGCAGTTCTGCCCAGCAGCAGTCCGTTTCATGGCCTGTCTGCGGAAAAAAGCATCAGCAGGTCAGAATGCAGTGACGAATATATTTGGTATCTTGCGGAAAATTCCGGAAAAGAGCCTATTGCAAAGCCGTGGGAAGCCTTTATTGTCATTGACAGCAGAAACCTTCGGAATGCTGACACTTATGGAAAAGTATACGGATTTTTGAAATATCTGGAATCCTATGACCCGGGCTGTGATGATGATGCCTTTGAAAAATTCTGTCAGCAGATGGAAAAACGCTGGCATTTCCTGGAAGAATGCGAAAATCTGAATATCTCTGCCTTTCTGGAATGGCTCGTGAACAATGAGACCTATTCTTATGACCTGACCGGGGAACTGGAAGAGATTCATGAAAACTACCGGCAGGAAAAACAGCGGAAACAGCAGGAAGAACGGATTCAGGAAGCCCGCCGAAAAGAAGAAGAACGCAAGCGGCAGGAAGCCGAGCAGAGAAAACAGGAAGAAGAACAAAAACGTCAGGAAGAGCTGAAACGTCAGGAAGAGCTCAGAGAACTGGAAGAAGCAAGAAAAAAGGTGGAAGAAGAAAAAAAACAGATTGAAGAAAGACGGCAGAAAGAAGAAAAAATGAAACAGGAAAGCATACAGGTACTTGCTGCTGCTGCAGAAGTTGACGAAGAAATCCGTCAGCTTGGCAAAAAAGCCGGCGGAAGTCCCAGAAGAGCACTGAAAACAGCAGGAATGAAATTGCAGGAAACGGAAATTTCTCTGCAATCACAGGAAGAATCCGATGCCGAATATACCTGCCGGATTTTGCAGGCATATTCCAGACAGGACAAAAATAATATGACTCCCGGAGGATTCCGGGACGAATGGAGTCCCATGTATCCGGAAAGTTTTATGACTGCCTCTGTGTATGACAAAAAAGTAAAAGAGTATAAAATGGGCATTGATATCTTCCGGGAAATAAAATCAACGGAGAGTACAGAAGTCCCGAGTGATGCCGAAAAATTACAGTATATGGGTCTTGCATTCTATTATAAATACTGTTATCATCTTCTGAGTCTGAAAGAAAAGTACTGCCAGTTCTGTATTCCCCAAAAATACAGTTTTGAAATCAATACGGAAGAGCTCTATATTCCCGTGCGTATCTGTACAGAGCTGCTGCACGGTCAGGATGACGAAGATTTTATTCACGATAATCTGAAAAACCGCTGTGATTTGCAGAAAACTTGTCTGTTTCTTGGCGTTTTTTCCTGTGCTTCCATGCTGGGCTATTACCAGAAAAAAACACTCTCGGTCAGAGAAAGAGCATGTAGTCAGTTGATAAAAACGCTGAAACTGGATTTCTTTATGACACGGCTCCTCAATTTATTTCCGGATAAAAGCATCGAGCAGCTATACCACCGTCTGAATGAGTACAGTTACCCGGAAATCAACAAGTATCTGCGAATCTTAAAATAAACATGCCGGACGGAAAGGAGAAAAAAGTGGAACTGAATTCATTTCTGAAACCAGGAGCTCAACCGGGACTTGTCCATATGCTGGAAGTTTTTCTGAAATTTCTGGAATCCTATGACCCGGAATGCGATGACGATACCTTTGAAAGATTCTGTCAGCAGATGGAAGAAGGCTGGATTTCGCTGGAAGAAAATGGAAATATTGATGTTTCTGCCTTTCTGACCTGGCTTGTGAATGATGAAAAATATTCCTACGATCTGACAGGCGAGCTGGCAGATATTCATGAAAAATATCAGCAGGAAAAACAGCGGCTTCAGGCTGAAGAACAAAAACGACTGGAAGCAGAGCAAGCAGCTCTGCATCAGAAACAGATTGAAGAACTGAAAAGAGCAGAAGAATTGAAAAAAATAGAGGAGGAAAGAAAAAAAGTCGAAGAAGAAAAAAGAATCGCCGAAGAAAAAAGAAAATTGGAAGAAGAACGAAAAAAACTCGCGGAAGAAAAAAGACTGCTGGAAGAAATGAAGGCAGAAGAGGCCAGAAGACTTGCAGAAAGTCAGAAACAGGAGTACCAGAAGCATTATGATGAACTTGATGACGATGATGCTGCCGGCATTGTTTCCGGCAAACCTGTCAATATCCTGATAGTAATTATGTGCGTTTTTGTATTCTGTCTGCTGATCGGTGCAATCTATATGCTACTATTCCAGAAACCCGATGTGCAGAGTTTGCCTCAGATAGACGAAAATGATTCTGATTCTGAAACTGTTCTGTTCCTGGAAGAACAGGATCCCCCATCTGAAACTATTGTGGAGCAGGAAACTGCTGCCGAAACGGAAACTCTCGGAACAGCAGATGAAACTGCTGCTGCTCCTACAGAACCTGAAACTACTGCTGTGACTGAAACACAGCCCCCTGCTACGGAAGCCTCTTTCGTTGAAACTGTACAAGAAACTGTCCCTGCTGTCCGGTATAGTGTAATTTCCGGAAAATATACCTGGGACGAAGCAAAAAGACTCTGTGAATCTTATGAGGGACAGCTTGCTTCTATCCATTCAGAAGAGGACTGGACTGCTGTGCTGGATGCTGTAGCAGAAGCACGGAATTCCAACAGTGATTTGAAATATTTCTGGTTGGGTGCTTTTTCGGAAAAAACTGACGGCGGCTATCGGTTCCGCTGGACGGATGATTCCGAAACAGACTATCTGATGTCCTGTAATCACTGGTATCCGAACGAGCCTTCTTATTATGATTATGAAGAAGATGTGCGTGAGCCGTATCTGCTGCTGTGGTATGTGAAATCGGCATGGTCTCTGAACGATGTTCCTGATGTATCACAGCATCCCAATTATAAAACCAATAATATGGGGCTGATTATACAGTATCCAACAGTTCCGGCGGAAAATGATATCGCCGCGGCAGAAGTTCCGGCTGCCCCGTACGAAGAACCGGAACCCGATCCTGCTCCGGTCACACAGCCGGTATTTACCAGTGTTTCTGCAAGCAGTACCCTGGCACCGATCAAAACTTCCAAGAGAACTTATTATTACGATGCTGCAAATGTACTGGACGGCAGTATCAGAACTTCCTGGACAGAAGGGGATTCCAGTGACGGCATAGGAGAAACACTCACGTTTCGTGCAGATTCCGCACAGCATATCCGGCAGATCAGCATTTACAACGGCATCTGCGAAAATGAGAACGATTTTTATAATAATAACCGCATCAAAGAACTTTCTGTCATCTGGAATACAGGGGAATATACTGTCGAACTGTCTGACGGATTTGATGCCCAGCCCTGCATTTTTGCGCTTCCGGAAGCAGTTGATACAGATGTTGTCACATTCCGGATTGAAAGCATATTTCCAGGAAATAAATATCAGGATACTGCCATTACTTCTATTACGTTCTTAGCAGATGAATGAGCTGAAAATACAAAAACAGGTGAATTATCATGAATTTAAAAGTATTTTTGAAATCCGGAGCCGAATCCCAGGAAGAATCTCTTCTGAAACTGCGTTTGTTTCTGGATTTTCTGAAAACATATCAGCCTGACTGCACAGATGATGCATTTGAGCAGATTTGTCAGAAAATGGAGAAATTATGGGATGAACTGGAAGCCTGTAAGGCTCTGGATAAAGATGCGCTGGTGCAGTGGCTGGTCAGTCCGGAGAATACAGAATATTCCTATGACCTGACCGGAGAGCTGGAGGAACTGCACAGAAATTATCTGAATCGCCTGCAATGGCTCCGGGCTCTGTGTGATGTACTTTCGCTGGTGATCATAAAGCATACTGGTGATGTTCCGCCGCCCTGCGAACCGGCGTTCGATCTGGATACAGAACTGCGGAAGGACATACAGTGCCGGAATATTCCGGAAAATCTGCCGGACAGACAGAACAACGAATCGGAAAAAGAATATACTTGCCGTATCATGCAATATTTCTGCAAACAGGATTCTCACCATGCCAGAGAGAATCTACAGGATGCCCCTTGGAACGCACTATATCCGGCAGCATTCGGTTTTTTTTCCGGGCGGAAAAAAAATGTGAATCTGCTCCTGATGGATGATCTTGTGCTTCTGTTGAAATATCTTCCCAGAGATCTGAATTTTTCGGTTCTGTCCGCACAGAACAGCCAGGAATATGCCGCCCTGGGCGTGTATTACCGCTTCTGTTCCCTGCTGATGAGGTGCAATGCGACATATATCAAATTTTATACCTCACAGCATTTTTCGTTTGAAATTCAGTCGGAAGAAGTCTATGTTCCCTGCCGTATCTGTACAGAGCTGTACCACGGAACCCTCAGTGAAGTATTTCTGCAATATATCTGTCATCGGAGCGGCTTGCAGAAGGCATGTCTGTTTCTGGGAATGTTTCTGTGTGCCAGTATGGGCAGATTCTGCCGGTATGATAGCCACAGTGCGGAAATCCCGGAACTCCGGAATTTTATTTTTAATCTGATGCGGCTTTTCGACGACAGGAGAGAGGCACAGAAAGTCTACTGCGAAATTGCAGAAGGAATTCCTGTAGAGCACTTTCTCTGCATTCTGAAATAGAATTTCTATATCAGCAGGAACAGGAGGGATATTATGCATAAATATCTGTCAAATGCACTGCTTTATCTTAGTACTGTCATCATACTTCTGATATGTCTGGGTGCTTATTTTGGTGTCAACAGTGCTGAAGAATTTTCACAGTTAGCCGTCTCCATGCTGCCTTTTGGAAAAAAACTATGGGAAATATATCTGCGCTTGCCAGCCTGTACCGGCAAGCAGTACACAGGGCTGGCTTTCTGCTGTTTTTGAATTTGCCCATTCTTTTGTCCATCTGTTTTTTTCGTGGGTAATCTATGAACTTGTTGTGAGAAATGGGATTGCTGTTCTGATGGGAATTTATGTAGATGAAAAATGGAATTTAATAGACAAGATAAAAGAACAGATACTGTTTCAGTTTGGGTTCTGTCTGGCATCAATAGGCGGATATTATGTTCTCACATTCATTGACGGGTTGTTTGGAAAATTGGGTTCTTCCTTGGCAGTATCTGTAACCCAGACTGTAATTTATGGTATTTTTGATGCCGTCTATATTCTGATTCTGCTGTTTTTACTGAAAAGACCAACGGCTGTCAAAACCCTGCCGAACAAGCTGTTTTTTGCCACGGTGCGCCTGCTGATGACTGCCGGATTTTTTTCGATGGTGCATTATTTCGCTACAACGCATATCCTTTCTTCCTTCTTTGTGATTCTGACACTGTTGGCCGGCCTTCTGCTGATTTTGAAAAGCGTGGAAGATTGAATCTTCTTTAAGAGGTGAATCATGATGAAAAAAAGAATTGTTTTCAGTCTGCTGGTAATTCCCTTTCTGGCTGCCTGCGGTGCTGATAAGGAACATGCAAGTCCGTCCGCTTTCAGCAGTACTGTAACGGAAACGGAAAGCCGGACTAAAGCAGCGGCTGTCTCTGCTGATTCCGGTACAAATGAACCGGAATCAGAAACAGAGTCCGAAACTGTGCTTCCTTCTGCGGTTCCCTGCACGACTGCTCCGGAACCGGAAACAGAAACCGTACTTTCCACTGTACCCGAAAGAGTCCCGGCACAGGGAGAACTTGTCAGAATTCTGGATTATATTCCCGATGCTGTCATTGATCTGCGCTATGCGACTGAAAATAATTTTACCGGTACTGTTATCTATGATGATGCAGAAGCTTATCTTTGTTATGGTACGGTAAAAAAACTTACCCTGGTTCAGGAAGAACTGAAAGAAAAGGGATTCCGTATCATTATCTGGGATGCCTACAGGTCTGAGGAAGCACAATGGAGATTATGGGAAGTATGCCCGAATCCCACTTATGTTGCCGATCCGCGAAAGGGAGTAACCAGTCACAGCCGCGGAAATACAATTGACATCGGCATTGTCTGTGCAGACGGTTCCGAAGCAGAACTTCCGTCGGCTTTTGATGAATTTTCTTCTCTGGCTGACAGAGATTACAGTGATGTTTCGTCAGAAGCTGCCGAAAATGCCCGCTTGCTTGAAGAAGTCATGTACCGAAACGGTTTTACAGGATACCGGGGAGAATGGTGGGATTATTCTGATACAGATATTTATGAGTTAATAATTCCTTCTGGTTCATGACATTGCAATTTTTATCAAAGCCGGAAAAATTTTATATTATTCTAATGCTGCGCCTGATCTGCGCAGTATTTTCCGTCAGGCGTTCTGACTGTTGTCAATTCCGAAGGAAATGTATTTTCTTTCGGAACGCATTGTAAGAACTCCTGGCTTTTATATCCCTGAACAAGCATAAACCGACAATGAAAGTGAGTGATACTATGACAAAGATCGAGAAATTGAGAGCCGGGATAGAAAATGCAGACTGCATCGTCATCGGTGCAGGCGCAGGACTTTCCGCAGCTGCTGGATTTACCTATTCGGGAGAACGCTTTGAGCGTTTCTTCTCGGATTTTGAGGCGAAATATGGCTTTCACGATATGTATACGGGCGGATTCTTCCCCTTTGAAACGCAGGAGGAAATGTGGGCGTATTGGTCACGCTTCATCTGGTGCAACCGCTATATGGATCTTGACAACGGCACTTACAAGATGCTGTTTGAACTGGTGAAGGACAAGGATTATTTCGTGATTACTACGAATGTTGACCATCAATTTCAGAAGGCAGGCTTTGACAAGAGCCGTCTGTTTTACACACAGGGCGATTATGGGCTGTTCCAATGCTCCGGTCCTTGCCATATTCAGACTTATGATAATGAAGCTGTCGTCAAGGATATGGTGGAATTTCAGGAGAATATGAAGATACCCACTGGTCTGATACCAAAATGTCCGAAATGCGGTAAGCCCATGACGATGAATCTGCGCTCCGATGATATGTTTGTCGAGGACGAGGGCTGGCACAGAGCAGCGGAGCGGTATGATGATTTTCTGCAATCCCACAAGGGACAGCAAATCCTGTTTCTGGAGCTTGGTGTGGGCTGCAATACGCCTGTTATCATCAAATACCCATTTTGGAAAATGACGGCACAGAATCCTAAAGCAATTTATGCCTGCCTGAATTACGGAGAAGCGTATGCCCCCGACCAGATAGCAGAGCAGAGTATTCTTATCAACGGAGATATTCATGAAGTGCTGTCTGAAATCAAATATTGAAATTTTAGCTCCGGCAGGCAGTTTTGAACAAGGATGCTCTGCCATATCAGCAGGCTGTGATGCTGTTTATGGAGGATTAAAGCTTGGCAGTGCCAGTCAATGTAATCGCGGCATTAACGGGTTCTTCGGCGACTAGTCTACAGTTACTTTTTGGAACCTTCTCTGACAGATTTGCCGTTTCTTCGCTTTCTGCCGGAACAGTCCCGGACATTGCTTTTCGCTGTCAGTCTTCTTTACTGCGAAAGCAGGCGTGAGAGTATGGAAGATCTTCTTCCGGATGCATTTATTCTGAAGAATTTGAAATACAGTATTGAAAGGAATGAATCAATCAATATGATTAGTAAAAAGTTATCTTTTTTAATTGCTGCGGTATTGGCAGCTGCTGCAATTCCTGCTGTGAATGCAAATGCAGCGGATTATACCTGCAAAGATATTGATGCTTTGCAGTATACTTATGAAATTTATCCCCTGATGGAGCCGTTTAACGAATATTTTTATGTCAGAACGGATAATCCGCATCCGGAGTCATTCCGGTTTTCTGATAAAGATTCTCCCTATTCAGAATCTTCTGTAATTGAAAATACTGATAAGCTGTATGCCGATGCAGAATATGAAGACACAACATGGTATCGTGTCAATGGCGGCTATATTTTTAAGAGCTTCACTACAAACGGCGGAGAAATCACATTGCAGATTCAGGAAAGTATTGGCGAATCTGAATATAATACTGCAATTTACGGAACACCAAATCCCGAAACAACGGGCTATTTATAATGTACCCTAGAAACTAGA
>DFJS01000101.1 GCA_002373165.1 Ruminococcus sp. UBA3665 | reverse complement strand
TTTCGTCGCCGTCCATTTCGACCAGAGGGGTGGTCATTTTGATTTTGTCCATTGGTAAATCCTCCTTGAATGATTATATTTTATTTCTTTGCCGAAGGGTCAGCAAAGAAGATATCAACCTCATCGGGCAGATACTGGCTGATTGCCTTTTCAAACAGCGGATATACATCCTCGCGGCGGTTGCCGAACACGCCGCAGCCAAATGCACCCAGAACAATCACATCCGGGTTCTGAAAGGCACAAAGCCGGATGATTTTTGCAATTCTCCGCTCCATGATAAGATCTAATTTTTTTCTGGAAAAGAAAAATTTCGCAAACGTCCGGTTGACTGCCGGGCATGTGATAAAATCGCAGATTTCCGGCGTTTCCAGAATATCCCCGGAATTGTCCCGGATGACCGGGACGTTTCGGGAATAAATCATAGAATCTGTATAATCCGGAAACAGATGCAGTCTGTTAGCACGATAGTATTTTTTCGCCGTCCGGATCGTATAATACAGCATACTCGCCCGGCAGAGAGCTTCTTCCTGAGCGTTTCCGCCCAGAATGTAGCCGCCGCCCGGAAACATGGCGTTGGCAAAGTTCAGGGCGATGGTTTTTCCTGTGCCGTGCGTGAGAATTGCTGTAATCGTATCTGAACAGATCAGATGCTCCGAAACCTGAAATTTCTGTTTTCGCTGTACAGGCGGAGCATCGGCATCCTGAAAGACCTCCGACTGCATATCCGGATAATTGTGATTTTTGAACATCTTGTCATTCTCTGACTTGATTTGCAGATAGTTCATAAATTATTTCAGATTTTCTCTTGTATAGTCCAGCAGACCGCCGGCAAGCATGATATCTTTGGTTCTGCCGGTCAGTTCGCACAGAACAGGAATTTCTTTTCCGGTTGTCTTGTTGATGACGTTGAACTGTGTTTCGCCGGCTTCCACTTTGGCACGGATGTCAGCCAGTTCCAGCACATCGCCCTGACTGATGGCATCATAATCAGATTCGTTGACGAATGTCAGCGGCAGAATGCCCGCATTGATCAGGTTTGCTCTGTGAATTCTCGCAAAAGACTTCACCAGAACAGCCTTGATGCCCAGATACAGCGGCGCAAGTGCGGCATGTTCACGGGAAGAACCCTGTCCGTAGTTCGAGCCGCCGACAATGATGCTCTTGCCGAGCTCTTTGGCTCTCTTCGGGAATTCTTCATCGCACACGGTGAAACAATGCTGTGAAATCGCCGGAATATTCGAGCGCAGAGGAAGAATCTTCGCACCGGCAGGCATAATATGATCCGTAGTGATATTATCTTCCACTTTCAGAGAAACAGGAGCTTCGATAGAGGCTTCCAGCGGAGCTGTTTCCGGATAGGGCTTGATATTCGGCCCTCTGAGGATTTCGACTTTGTCAGCCTCTTCTTCCGGAGCCGGGAGCGCAATCATGTTGTCATGAACTGTGAACTTCTCCGGCAGAACAAATTCCGGCATTTCGCCGATTTCTCTGGGGTCGGTCAGATAGCCCGTCACGGCTGAAATGGCAGCCAGTTCCGGAGAAACAAGATAGATCTGTCCGTCTTTTGTTCCGGAGCGGCCTAAGAAATTCCGGTTGAAGGTGCGCAGGGAAATGCCCTTGGAGTTCGGCGACTGTCCCATGCCGATGCAGGGGCCGCAGGCACTTTCCAGAATTCTTGCGCCGGCATCAATCATGATGGATAATAAGCCCATATCGGCCATCATGTTGAGTACCTGCTTGGAACCCGGCGCAATCGCAAGCGATACATCCGGATGAACGGTCTTTCCTTTCAGGATATGTGCGACTTTCATCATATCCAGCAGGGAAGAGTTCGTGCAGGAACCAATGCAGACCTGATCGATTTTCATTTTGCCGCCTTTTTCGGCTTCGATTTCCTTGACGGACTTGACATTGTCCGGAGAATGCGGACAGGCTGCCAGCGGTACTAATTCAGAAAGATTGATATTGACTTCTTCATCATAGACAGCATCATCATCAGCTTTCTGTTCTGTCCAGACTTCACCTCTGCCCTGGGCTTCGAGGAACTGCTTTGTGATTTCGTCAGACGGGAAAATAGAAGTCGTTGCACCGAGTTCCGCGCCCATGTTGGTAATAGTAGCGCGTTCCGGAACAGAAAGAGTCTTTACGCCTTCGCCGCAGTATTCAATTACTTTGCCGACACCGCCCTTGACGGATAATCTTCTTAATACTTCCAGAATGACATCTTTTGCAGCTACCCACGGGGAGAGTTTTCCGGTCAGGCTGACTTTGACAATTTTCGGATAAGTGATGTAATACGCGCCGCCGCCCATTGCCACAGCGACATCCAGACCGCCGGCACCGATGGCAATCATGCCGATGCCGCCGCCGGTCGGCGTATGACTGTCCGAACCAATCAGAGTCTTGCCCGGAATGCCGAACCGCTCCAGATGTACCTGATGACAGATGCCATTGCCCGGACGGGAGAAATAAATGCCGTGTTTTTTGGCAACTGATCCGATAAAGCGATGATCGTCAGCATTTTCAAAGCCGTTCTGAAGCGTATTATGATCAATATAGGCAACGCTTCTTTCTGTACGGACACGCGGCACACCCATTGCCTCGAATTCGAGATAAGCCATAGTTCCGGTTGCATCCTGCGTCAGAGTCTGGTCGATTCTGATGCCGATTTCCTGACCTTTGACAGGTTCACCGTCAACAAGATGCGCACGGAGAATTTTTTCTGTGAGTGTCAAACCCATTTTAATTCATTCCTTTCAAAAATAATATACTTTTATTATACTGCAAAAAACAGTATTTGTCAACTATTTCACAAAGTAATTTTATTTTAGGATGATTTTGCACAGCTTGACGTTTAAAAATTCATATGCTATAATCAGTATAAATTGATTTTATATGATAAATCATGATAGTATATTTGTTTAAACTGCTTAAAATCATCTTGACAATTACGGAAAAATATGTTATATTAAAAACAGAAATTTTAGTGTCTGGAGGAATGCGGCGTTGAAAAAATTATCAGGATTGCTTCTTTGTATGTGTCTGCTGATGACAGGCTGTTCCGGTACTGCTCATTTTTCAGCAAGTACCCCGGCACCGCTGGCCACGGTAAGCGATGCGGAACGTGTGGAAATGACCTCGCCTGCTCCGGAAACAGTAAAGCCTACTTTTCCCCATAAAGAAACAGAGCCGGAAACAATACCAGTACAGGAAACAGAACCGGAATCGCTCCTTGCTGAACAGCTCTATCAGGAAATCAGTCACTTCCAGACAGTCATCCGGTTTGACAGAAATATCAGTGCCGGAGAAATTTCCTCGGCAGTCAGCGAAATGGAACGGAATCATCCGGAAATTTTCTGGATTAACGGCTATTCTATGCGCTCCAGTGATGTTTCGTCAGAAATTACACTGAAAATTATTAATAACTACCAGCCGGAAGAACTCCGGCAGATGGCACAGATTCTGGAAATGGCCGCGCAAACTGTCCTGAACAGCATCGGACAAAATGATTCGGATTATGAAAAAGCACTCGCTGTGCATGATTATCTTGTTGCCCATACGGAATATGACCAGGCCGCAGTCAGTCAGGGAAAAGGCCTGTGGAGTACGGCTTACGGCTGCCTTGTGAACGGCATGGCCGTTTGTCAGGGGTATTCTCAGGCATTTCAGCTGCTGATGAACCGGCTCGGCATAGAATGCGGCATCTGCTTCGGCAGAGCCAAAGAAGAAGATCATGCATGGAATTATATTAATTTAAATCATCAGTATTATTGGATTGATGTGACATGGGATGACCCGGTCACGGAAAATTATAATTTCGACTGGATTCATCACGGCTATTTTCTGATTGATGATGCTATGCTTTCCAGAAGCAGAAGCCTGGAAGTCGGTGAACAGTTTATTCCTGTCTGCTATTCGCTGGATGAAAATTATTTTGTCCGCAGCGGAAATTATCTGACAGAATATTATTTTTCCGATATTGACAGCCGTCTGTCTGCCCATGCCGAAGAAGGCCGCATTGAAGTAATGTTCGCGGAACAGGATGCCTATCAGATGGCAATCAGTGACCTGTTCGGCAGCGAAACAATCTGGAATGCACAGATTTTCCAGAGCCGCGGCGGCAATATTACCTATCAGCAGGATGATGATATGTATATCCTGCGGCTTATTTTTACAGTCAATCATTAAATTAAAAAAATCAGGAGAATTTTAATCATGCTTTCAAAAAATGAACTGGAAATTCAGGTGCTTTGTGAGGAATTTTATAAAGCCCTCTCGCAGTTTGAGACAGCAATCAGCTTTCAGAAAAAAGTGGATATGAAACATATTTCCGCGGCGGTCAGCCTGCTGGAGCAGAATTATCCCGAAATCTTCTGGATTGAAGGCTATACCGTACGCTATACAGGCAGTGTGTCCGAAGTGACTTTTCAGGTGCTGAATCATTACAAAACCGATGCACTCAAAAAAATGACCGCTTCCCTGAACCAGAATGTCAGAATAATTCTGAAATCAGCAAATAAACCTGCGGCTTATGATAAGATTTTATCTATTCATGATTATCTTGTTTCGCATACTGTATATGATAAGCCTAAAACACAGGGGAAAACCCTGCGGCATACGGCATACGGCTGCCTTGTCGAGGGAAAGGCCGTCTGTGAAGGTTATTCCAGAGCATTCCAGCTTTTGATGAAGAATCTTAAAATAGAATGCGGCATCTGTTCCGGCATCGCCAGAAAAGAAAAACATGCATGGAATTATGTCAGGCTCGGTATGAATTATTACTGGATTGATGTCACTTGGGATGACCCCTGCTATCAGAAAAAAGAATCGGAATTTGAAAAATGGATTTCACATAATTATTTTCTGCTGAATGATGATATGGCTTTCCGGACAAGAAAAATTACAAAATCCGATTGCTTTGTGCCGTCGTGCCGTTCCGTGAAGGAAAATTATTTTGTCAAAAATAAATTATTCTTCAAAGATTATAAATTTTCCGAAATTGATAAGCTGCTTTCTGCCCATCTCAAAGACGGCAGAATCGAAATGATGTTCGAGTCCAGACACGATTTGCAGAATGCAGTCAAAGATCTGTTCGAGAAGAAAAATTTCTGGAATGCAAAAATTTTCGAGACAAAAGACGGCAGAAAAGGCGGTTCTGTCAGCTATCAGGCCGAAGAGGATTTATATATCCTGCGGATTATTTTCAAAATCAAATAAAACAGCATCCCCCGTTCGGCTGAAGACGGGGGATGTTTGCGCTTAATGGTGCTCTCTGTAATTTCCTGAAAGATCGAACAGATAATTTCCGGCATCCTCGGCGGAACAGTTTTTCGCTGAAACGCGGACATAATAATCATGGCAGTCAATCATCATCACAGGCATTTCGTCCAGTACGTTGATAATATTTTCGACAATCCATGTATCTGTCAGCGTGTCGATATCAGTATCTTCGACTGACGTTGTATCGCGGTTTTTCATAAATATGCATGAGAAAGAACTGTTTCTTTCCTTATCCTGATAGAACAGTTCAATTGTCGGCGCATTTTCGTCAAGTGAAAGATTCGTAACAGCATACTGAAAATAGAAATTGTTAAGACTCCAAAGATCCGGAATCCAGTTTTTGCAGACTTCCTGTTCATTCAGGGCTTTCAGAATCGTGTCGGCGGCGTGATAATTCTTTTCTATGAGGGTATCCATTTCGGTCAGATACAGATTCAGTTCTTCCCATGTGCAGTGGTAAGCATTCACCTGAATGTTGAATAATCCGGCATGGAGTTCATAAGCATTCAAAGAACCGTCACCGCCCATAATGGGAACGGCTTCAAGTGTTCCGAGTTTCAGGCCGACAGCATTCTGAATACTATCCGCATTAGAATCATAAGAACAGATAACAGACAATTTATGTTCCGGATTTTCTTCATCCTGATAGAGCAGTTCATAATGGCTTGCGCTGTAATCGGGTCTGGAATCATCTGTCACGCCTGCAAATTTCAGATTTCCGAAACTCTGGATTTCCGGAATCAGACCGTGCCACAGATAGGATTGATTCTGTGTGAATTCCTGTAAATCTGTATTTTGAGAATCATATGTTTCAATCAGATTTTTGAGTTCTGTTAAATAGGGCATCATTTCTTCTTTTGTGCAGTTAGAGAGAGAAATATCAATCAGGCACTGCTGACAGTCGATAAAGAAGCCTTGATATTCTGTAAAGATTCCGGCATTTTCAAGGCCTTCTTCGGTAATCTGGTCAGCTGTGATAACCGGGACGGCGATATCTGCTAATGCTAAATCCATATTGGAATAATTTACAGTGAATCCTTTTGTCATTTTCGCGTCTGAATATTCAAGTTTTACTGATTTTATAGGTTCTGATTCTGTCAGTGCTGTTATGGTCTTGTTAAAACGCATATCTCCGACTTCGACCATCTGCGGAACAAGATTCCGGCAGAGTTCCATCTGATTAGTCGAGGCAAGCGTGCTTTGTTTCTCCTGTGCATCTTGCTGCTGATTGATGACAATATTATTTAATCCATTCACAAAATCAGCTTCCTGATTCATGGAGCAGAGTCCGTCAAGATTCACATAGCATGAGCCTAAATCCAGCCAGAAATCCCAGTACCGTAATCTGGAATTTTCGTCCTGACCGTCTACTGGCGTGCTGAACGGATATTGCAAAGTGATTTTCGGGCTGTAATGTTCTGCGAGATTGACATGATCCGGCAGGAAGGAAGTATATGTGATATGCAGATAGCATTCCGCATTGCTGTAGGTGTAGGAAAGCTGTTCACCATCTTCATTTTGATGGTAGCCCAGAGAATCATTATAAAGAATTAAATCACTGTCATCATAGAGGTGATTGTAAATATATTCGCCGTTCATGCCGAGATTTCTGCCGTTAATTTTTTCATTTTCGCCGTTGAGTACATCAAGCTGAGGAATCTTGCCTTTGCAGAATTCCAGTTCGTTGGCGGCTTCCAGAGTGATGATGCGTGAATCTTCCATATGAACGATATCACCGCAGTACTGCTGATACAGGCTTTCAGCAGAAATATCAGAATCCAGAATTTCATAAACAAGTTTCATTGTTTCCTGCCGTGTGAAATTCGTCGCAGTCATGACATACAGTCTGTCATGATACCGGAAAACACAGGCAGTCGAGCATTTTATCGGTGTGTCATGCGTTTTGTAAAGTCCGTAAAAATCAATATCATAATCATCAAGATGATAGGGGGACAGCGTTGTGAAGTCGTTCATATCCACCTGAACATTATCATAAACAGTCAGCTGAATGCCGTGTTCTGCATTGTTCATGGAGGCTCTTGCTTTTCTGTCAGAATTTTCATTGAACCAGATATAGTCCGCAGTATTAAACTGATTCTTTCTGAAAGGCGGAACAGCATTATTTACTTCAAGCGTAAAATCTCCGTACTGGCTATCGAAATAGTAGTCATCTTTATAATAAGTCAGATTGGAAACATCCGGTTTCGCATAGGTGAAATACGGAACGAAATCTTCTTCGGACATAATATCAAACTGATACTGCTGATACAGACTTTCGGCAGAAAAATCAGATTCGAGCACTTCATAAGCAAGCTTGACAGTTTCCTTGCGTGAAAAATTATCCGTATAGATTTCATATAATTTTCCGTGATAGGCAAAAAGGCAGTGACTCATTTCAGTATCCTGATTTCTGTAAATGCCATAGAAATCAATATCATAATCATCCAGATGATAGAGTGTCATCTGACTGAGTTGTTCGGGAAGTTCAGGATTATCATAAACGCGGATGATGGCATTGTCATTTCCGCTGTTCATCATCTGGAGTTCGGCTTTTCTGTCGGAATAGCTGGTATCATTGAATGCGATATCAATTAAATTGAAGTGGTTTTTTGCGACTGCCGGAGCGACATTTTCGACTCTTGCCGTAAATTTTCCGTAACGTTCTGAAAATGCCTCACTGCCGTTGAGATTTCCGAGAATATCGTCTTCGTTATCTTCTGTATTGATAAAATACGGAATGAAATCTTCTTCTGACATGGCATATTCCAGATAAAGTCTTTTGGCAGAGAAATCAGATTCCAGAATTTCATAAACAAGATTGATTGTCTGTTTTTTTGTCATATCCTGCGTATAAAGTGCATACAGCTTGTTATGATAGATAAAATATTCTGCACTGCTGTATTTTGGATTTGTATCATCATAGACGGTATATGCGCCATAAAAATCGACATCGTATTCATCAATGTGATACGGTTCTAATCCTTCAAATTCCGGTGTAAGGGAATTTCTGCTGTCAAATATGCGGATTGTTGCGTGAGCAGATTCTGTATTTTCCATATCCATCTGCACTTTAGAAACAGGCGGTTCGCCGGATTCTGAGCTGAATGTGATTTTTGCAGTTTGAAAATACTTTTGTCCTAATGGAGAGATATTTTCCGTCTGCATAACAGGTGACATGAGATCCAGTCCAGTAAGAGATTCTTCCGGAATGCCCTTAAAATATTTATCGAAATCTTCTTCGGACATAGAGTCCAGAACGTCATAGCATCCGGCAGAATCGGCAACTTCAAACTGTGAACGCTGTATCGCCGGACGAACCAGAGCCACACCCAGTCCCACACACACAATCAGAGCGGCGGCAGCGGCTGCCCAGTTTCTCCAGTGGGAAATATGTTTCACAACCTCGACTTCTCCAGAAACTTCGGCAGCATATTCCGCATCCGGATTGATTTCGGATTCAGTGATTTCGGCAATATATTTTTCATCCACCTGCGAAAGCATTGTCTGAATTTCTTCTTTTTTCATGATGTAAAACCCCTTTCTGTGAGATATTTTTTTAGCTTGTTTCGTGTCCGGAACAGCATACTTTCTATTTTGGATTTGCTGAATCCGGTCTGCTGACTGATTTCCTGAACCGAACAGAATCGCCAGTATCTTAATAAAAATACTCTTCGCTGATCTTTTTTCAGCGTGGCGAGAAAACTGTTGATGACTTCTTTTAAGGCATCATCTGTAAAATCCTGTGCGGAATCATCTGCGATGCTGTCGCCGAGTTCGTCAAGCGAAATCAGCATTTCGGGATTGCGTTTTTCTGCGCTGAGATATTCCCATTTCCGGCAGGCAGTATTCCGGGCGATTACAGCAAGATAAGCTTTCAGACTTTTCGGCTGATTCGGGGGGATCGACTGCCATGCAGAAAGATAAGTATCATTTTCGCATTCTTCGGCATCCAGCTGATTCTTGATAATATTCCGGATAATATGCTGAATCAGCCGGCCATACTGTTTTTTGCTTTCCGTGAGAGCCGATTCCGAACGGGAAAGATATAATGCAACGATTTCAGAATCTTTCATGACTGCATTCCTCCTTTCGGGCTTCTGTCTATTATGTAAGAATTTGAAAGAAATCGCTTGCATTTTTTCAGGATTTATGTTATGATGAAAAAAATAAAAAATCGGAGCGTGATGTATGATGAAAAATAAAACAATCATCGCCGTGCTGATGAGCCTGCTGTGCATTTCGGCACCGCTGACAGGAACGGCATTTCCCGGACAGATGATAATTTCGGCCAGTGCGGAGGAATATCTGTTTCAGACGAATTGTTCTTATATTTACAATTCGCTTTCTGCCGATCAGAAATCTGTTTACGATCAGCTTCTGCAATCCTGCCGGGAAGTCGATGAATCTTCCGGAATATACGAGACAATTCCGGCAGTGACATCCAGAAAATTAAGCAGTGCCGAAATGATTAATTTATCCAGCATATTTGTATTTGATCATCCGGAATTTTTCTGGATTTCGCCGAATTATGAAATTTCTGCATCAGGACGGTCCGTGACATATACAATGAAGCTGTATTCACAGTATCAGGACGGCACAGCCCGGCAGGAGACAAAACAGCAGCTGATTGCGCTGGAACAGGAATATCTGAATCAGGCGGCGGCATATGATTCTGATTATGAAAAAGCAGAATATTTTCTGAAAGCACTCCGGGAGGATATCACATTCGGCTACGGAGAAGATCATATTGATCAGTCCATTGCCTCGGCACTGCTGGACAAAAAAACAGTCTGTGCAGGATTTTCAAAACTATACGAGCTTTTATGCAATGCTTCGGGCATTGATGTCATGACGGAAATTTCTCTGAATCATGCATGGAATGTCATCTTTCTGGACGAACACTGGTATCATGTGGATGTGACATATGATTTATTTCTGTATTCTGATTCTGAACTGCATGAATATGACCTGACAAGAGGCCTGTATACAACTGAAATCGACGGAGAGGAAATTTCTTTCTATATGCACGAACCCTATCAGGCATTTTATTCTTTTGCCCTGCCGGATACCAGTCAGAGCTATGAAAAGCCGCTTTCGGCCGGCGATGCCAATGCGGACGGCAGTATCAATATTCTGGATGTCATCACGATGAACAGAGCTGTTCTGGGAAAAGAGTCTCTGACAGAAGCACAGCTCCGGGCAGTGGATTTCAATCAGAACGGCAAACCCGATTCGGAAGAATCGCTTGCAATGCTGAAATATATTGTCGGCCTGATTGATTCGCTGACAGCTGTTTCTGAAAATAAATAACTCCCCGTTCTCTGGTGTGAGAACAGGGAGAAGAAATATTATTCTAAATCTTCCGGCAGGGGAGGAGCTGTTTCATAATCCGGAGCATCTGTTTCCGGAATCATATTCGGAGCAGTCGGCGGAGCTTCTTCTGTCCATTCGGAAGTATCGGTATTTTCGCTGGGGGCGACAGAAGGCGCACTTTCCAGCGGAATGCCGACATCGTCCGTTGCTTCTACAGGATCCTGAACGGCCTGAGTTTCGGCTTCTGTTTCCGGAACGGTCTGAATCGGTTCGGTGACAACAGGCGGAGTTGTTTCAGGATTGCTTGCATAGAAAATCTTGAGAGTTTCTTCTCCGGCAAGATCAAAAATATCGCCTGCCTGTTTATTCAGCTCCACAACATAGCCTGTTTGGAAATTATAATTCACAACAGCTTCTGTGTTATAATTAGTCAGTCCCAGAGCTTCCAGTTCTTCTTCATATTCCATCAGGGATTTGCCGGCGTAATCCGGCAGCTGAATGGAAGAAGGCCCCTTGCTGACAACTACTTTTACCACTGCGCCGCTGTTGAACGGCTGGCCGGGTTCAATGCTTTGTTCAATAATCAGCCCGGCTTTGTAATTGTCGCTGTACTGATAAATCGGCTCCAGATATAACCAGCCGTCTGTTTCCAGCTGTTCTTTTTTGAGTTCATAACTCATGCCGATCAGCGAGGGCATCTGACTGTCGCCCTGTATTTCAGTAGGCAGTTCCGATTCGCCGGAAGATTCTGCAATGATATTATTTTCTGTTGCTGTTTCTGAGGCAAGTTCTGTCGGTTCGGGAGAAGAATTGACTGAAACAGTTCCTTCGTGAGACATAAAGCTGAACATGATAATTGCCAGCACCAGCAGAAGGCAGACGGCCATCACTGCAATAATCAGCGGCATCCGGAAACGTTCTATAATGCTTTCTTCGCCGGGAATTGTATAATCAATATCGGTTTCTTCCTGCTGTTTGCCGGAAAAACCGGATTTTTTTTCTTTTTGCTTTTTCTTATTCCGGGGCGGTTCTTCTGTGACCGGAACAGGAGCTTCCGGTTCTTCGGTCTGTTCAAACAGCTGGGTGACGAGTTCTGTGATAGTCTGGGTGCGTTTTTCAGATTCCAGGCACATGCCTTTCATGATGGCTTCCGAGACGTTAACAGGAATATTAGGATTGAGTTCATGCGGAGCGCGGAGGTTGTCCTGCTGAATACGGCTCTGGGCATCGGTAGGCTGACATCCTGTCAGCAGTCTGTACAGAACGGCGCAGATGCCGTATACATCCGTAAAAGTGCTTTGTTTTGCGCCGGGAGTATACTGTTCCGGCGCGGCATAGCCCTGAAAAATTTCCGAAGGCAGTTCCAGATGCATCGTTCTGACATCATAGATGCTGAAACCGCACAGCCGCAGTTCGCCTTTTGGGGTGATATAAATCGTATCCGGACTGATGGCTCTGTGAATAACATGATTGTTATGCATCAGGCTGAGTGTAGTAAAGAAAGTCGGAAACAGTTCGGCAACATGATGCCAGGTCAGTTCTCCGGCATTTTCTTTCAGATATTCAATCAGTTTAATGCCTTCAAGATATTCATATACCACATAAGTTGTGTTATTGGCCTCGAACATATCCAGCGTGGGAATAATATGCGGCAGATTCCGCATTTGTGCAAGATTTCTGTTCAGTTCGGAAAACTCGGCCATTAAGGCTTTATACTGTACAATGCGTTCCGGAAGAATGCTGATAGTAGCGCGGCCTCTGACGCGTCTGCACAGGCCGACGGGCATATATTCGCGGATTAACACTTTGCAGCCGATAGAAGAATTATAGCCGATATAATTGGCACCTTCGCTGTTATGGCCGATTTTCACGCCGATGGTATAGCGGCCGGTAAGTTCTGTACCGGGCGGGGCATAATCGGGATCATAGGGGGTATCTTCGGCATAACCGCAGTAAGGGCAGATTCTGAATCTGGCTGGTTTCATCGACATACAGTTGTAGCAGCGGTTTTTTTCATCCATGCTGACCTGTTCCCCCTTTCTGGATTAAAAATTTTAGTCTCACTTATTATTTTAACAGTTTCCGGCGGCGTTGTCAACCTTTTTCCGGATTTGTCAATAGTTTATTTTCAGATTTGTATTTATTTTGTAACAATCTTTTATTTTTCAGCAATTTTTACCGGACAGAGCCGGAATAAATTCCGGCTGCTATGAAAGCTGAATCAGATTTTGCTTCAGCAGTTCCTGCGCGGCAAGCAGAATGCTGATTCTGCCGCTGTTATAACTCAGTCCGCCCTGAAGCCATGCCGCATACGGCGGCCGCAGAGGGCCATCCGCAGAAAGTTCAATAGATGCGCCGTTAGTGAATGCTCCTGCTGCCATGATAACCTGATTTTCATAGCCGGGCATATCCCAGGGTTCCGGCGTGACATAGGCATCCACAGGCGAACCTTTCTGAATGCCCTGACAAAATGCAACCAGATTTTCCGCCGTACGGAGTTCTACTGCCGTGACAATATCGCCTTTCGGATCGTTGGTGCCGGGCGTACACCGGAACCCCAGCATTGTGAACAGTTCTGCCGCAAAGGCTGCTGTTTTCAGTGCGTTGGCGACAATATCCGGCGCAAGATACAGCCCCTGGAACAGTTCCCGGTTCATGCCGAGCGTACAGCCTACTTCTTTGCCCAGTCCGACACAGGTCAGCCGATAGGCACATAATTCGACAAGATTCGACTTTCCGGCAATATAGCCGCCTGTTCTGGCAATGCCGCCCCCGGCATTCTTAATCATCGAGCCGATAATCAGATCTGCACCAACGGCAGGCGGTTCAAGTTCTTCGACAAATTCGCCGTAACAGTTGTCTGTCATGATGATAATTCCGGGGTTTGCGTTCCGGATTGTCTCACAGAGTTCTTTCAGTTCCGGGATTGTGAAGGCAGTCCGCAGGTCATAGCCGCGCGAACGCTGAATATAGGCAATTTTGGCATCTGCCAGATTTTCAGAAACAGCTTTCAGATCTGGTTTGCCTTCCGGAGTCAAATCGATTATGCGATAGTTCACGCCGAAATCTTTCAGCGAACCGTTTCCGGGCGTTCCGCTGATGCCAATGACTTCATGAAGCGTATCATAGGGCGTTCCGGTCACGAAGACAATCTCATCGCCCGGCCTCAGCAGGCCGAACAGCGCAACAGTCAGCGCGTGAGTGCCGGAGACAAAGTTATGCCGGACGAGGGCATCTTCTGTGCCGAGTACCTGTGCCCAGACCTGATCCAGAACATCCCGGCCAAGATCGCCGTAACCATAGCCTGTACTTGCGCCGAAACAGGCTTCGCTGACTTTGTGATCGGCAAAAGCTTTCAGAACTTTTGCGGCATTGTGTCTTGCCGTCCTGTCAATTTTGGCAAAACAGACGGAACAGTTCTGTTCAGCCTGTTCGGCAAGAGTTTCCAAACGAGGATCTATTTCAAAAAAATCATGTATTGCCATTGTCAAGTAATCCTTTCGTGATGCTGTCCTGTGCATCGGGTGTATATTCCAGAACATATTCTGTATCGATCACTTTAAAGCCGATTTCTCTGTAAAAGCTTTCCCGGATATCCAGTGCGTACAGAACAGCTTTTTTATCAAACTGTGCCAGAAATTCCGCAAGCCAGCGCAGGAACATTCTTGCATGGCCCAGGCCTCTTGCTTCCGGCAGAGTCGCCACCTGACCGACAAGCACATGATTGTCAATATCGAACAGAATTGTTGCTGTGGTGCTGTTTTTATAAGTCAGTACATGACTGACTCCGTGGCGGCATCTGTGGGAAGTATCCGTCAGCCAGAGCGAATAATCTTCCAGATTCGGGAATCCGGCATGAAGAATCTGATAAACAGCTTCCAGCGAAGGATTGAATTCAACAGCTTCTTCTTCAAAGCTGGAATTTTCTGCATCCGGCTGAAGCTCGAAAGTTGTTCTGTGAAGCGACTGGTATTCCGGAAGACGATAGGATAATTTCTCCCGGACGGGTTCATTGCATTCGATTCTGAACGGCTTGTGCATATTCAGGAAAGCCGCCAGATTTTCAGTTTCAGAATCATCGGCACTGACAATCAGTGCGGTACTGTTGAACAGCAGCATCACGCCGTCTTCTCCGACTGTATAGAACTGACAGAACGGATAATCAATGCCATAGGCTTTATAATACGAATACATTTTGCGGCCGCGCCATGTTTTGCGCAGCAGGTAAGTATTCAGATCGCAGTCTTTTGTAATTTTTCTAATCATAATTCATGCATTCTTTCCAGCATTTTTTCAGCCAGCTGATAAGTTTGTGTCATATCACTGATTTGTGCCGTACAGTACGGCGAATGCAGATAACGGCACGGAATTGAGAGGGCGAGTGTTCTTACGCCTTCTCTGGAAACATGTACCGAACCGGCATCATTGCCCCCGGCAATCCGGGATTTTGTCTGACAGGGGATGTTTAATTTTGCGGCTTCTGCAAAAGCAGTTTTATATAATTCTTTATCGTAGATGGTCGCCCTGTCCATGAATAAGGCGACAGGGCCTTTTCCCAGATGACATACGGCATTGCCGTCATGTACGCCGTCCAGATCGGCGGCGGTAGTCGTTTCCAGAATCAGCGCAAATTCGGGATTAATCGCATAAGCTGCTGTTTTGCTGCCCCGGAGTCCGATTTCTTCCTGCACAAAAAATGCAAACCATGTATCATAAGCAATTTCAGATTCCAGTAATTTCAGCATTGCCGCACAGCCGAAACGGTCATCAATTGCTTTGGAAGCAGTTCTGTTTCCGCCGAGTTCTGTCCATTCGCTGTGATAGCAGACAGAATCGCCCGGCAGAATATGCAGATTGATTGTTTCAGTTCTGGAATTTGTACCAAGATCAAGAATCAGATTTTTTTTGGAAGGTTTTTTTTCTCGTTCTTCCTCGCTGAGAAGATGGACAGGCTTGCAGCCGATTACACCAAAGCGTTCTGCTGCCGGAAGAAAGACAGCTCTGCCGATGGCAACATCAGGATCAACGCCGCCTACTGTATCGAGAATGCATTTTCCATCAGGAAGAATTTCCGTAATGATAAAGCCGACTTCGTCCATATGTGCGCCGATCAGTACGGTATGCCCCGGCTGTTTTCTGCCTTTTTTATGAACTAACAGATTTCCGAGCGCATCCGTCCGGCATTCCAGAATATCCGGAAAATTACTGATTTTTGTTTGCAGATACTCCCGGACTTGTGCTTCATCGCCGGAAATGCCGTTCAGAGCACATAATTCTTTCAGATAATTCAGCATCATTTGCACCCCCTGAGATATTCGGCGATTAATTTTCCTGTAGATTTGATATCCTGAATATCAATTACTTCAACCGGCGTGTGCATGTAAAAAAGCGGCAGAGAGACAGTGCAGGCTTTTACGCCTTCGCGGCAGACAGAGAAATCATCGGCATTGGTGCCGGTTTTGCCGTGCATGACTTCGTATTGAAAGGGAATATTTTTTTCAGAGGCAAGACTGACTAAATCCTGTGAAACTTCTCTTGACAATGCCGGAGAAAAACCGATCATTGCACCTTTTCCGGGTTCGCCTGTGCCTTTTGTACCGTCTCCTGCAAAAGAAACATCCACAGCAAGGGCAATATCCGGATTGACGGCAAAACAGCCTGTTTTCGCGCCGCAGCCGCTGACTTCCTCACGGTTGGAGAATAAGATACTCACTTTGCAGGGCAGTTTTTCTTTATAAACCAGAGAAACAGCATATAAAACAGCAGCGATTCCGGCGCGGTCATCCAGATTGGGAGAAGTAAACCGCGTTCCGGCAAGTTCTCCTGTCACGCCCGTGAAGGTCACGCTGTCGCCCAGTGACAGAATTTCTCTGAGTTCTTCTGCGGAATAGCCCGTATCAATCCGGACTTGTGTCATTTTCTGGACTTTTTCCCCGCCGTTGTTCAGGTGCGGCGGCAGTGTGGAAATAATTCCGGGGATTTCTTTTTTTCCGTGAAGCATGACTTTCTGTGCCGGGAACCATCTTCTGTCCAGACCGCCGATATTTCCCACGCCGACAAAGCCGTCGTCTGTGATTTCTGTCACAATCATGCCGATCTGATCAAGATGAGCATCCAGCATGACATGAGGAGCAGTTTCATCAGCGCAGTCAAGTACGCCGATCAGATTTCCGTTTTTTATCTCTACAGAAGAACAGTATTTTTTCAGATAATGGGCTGCCGTTTCTATCACAGAAGCTTCATCGCCGGAAATGCCGTTTGCCTGACAAAGATAAGAAAGCATTTTGATCAATGCAGAAGTTTTCATTCTGTCAGCTCCTTTATGAGTCGCTTGAAGTGCTGGCCGCGGACTTCAAAATTCGGGTACCAGTCGAAACTTGCACATGCCGGGGAAAGTGTGACGATATCGCCGGGACGGGCTTCTCTGTGAGCAGTTTCGACAGCTTCTTCCATCGAACTGACATGTATGATTTTCAATGCTTCCGGATTATAATTTTTCGCAGAAGTGACTGCTTTTTCAATTTTATCGGCAGTCAGGCCCATGAGAATTAAAATCTTGACTTTGTCGCAGACAGTTTCTGCCATCGGCTCAAAAGGAATTTTCTTGTCATAGCCGCCGGCGAGGACAATCAGCTTTTGACTGAAACTGTTCAGTCCGGCAAGCACTCTGGTGGGGCTGGTGGCGATGCTGTCGTTATAATATTTTACGCCGCCCAGTTCGCGGACAAATTCGATTCTGTGCTCTACGCCGCCGAATTCTCTGGCAACTTTGACAATTGCTTCAACAGGCACTTCTCCCCACAGCGCGGCAATCACGCCAAGGAAGTTTTCGACATTGTGCATTCCCGGAATTCTGATTTCATCTTTCTGAATTACGGGAGTAATCTGATTATTTTCAATATAGCATAACATGCCGTCATCGCGCAGAAATGCGCCGCGTTCCGGAATTTCCCGGCGGGTGAACCAGTTCAGTCTGCCGCGGACAAGTCCGGCAAGATTTTTAGTCCCCGGATTATCCAGATTCAGAACTGTCCGGGAAAATGCATTCTGATGCGTGATTAAATTCGTCTTGGACTGTGTATATTCTTCCATTGTGCCGTGTACATCCAGATGATTCGGCGTAATATTGGTAATTAATGCCGTATCCGGAGATTTTCTCATAGAAATCAGCTGAAAGCTGGAAAGTTCTACCACAGCGGCATCTGTTTCCTGAATCTGCTCGATAATGGGCAGAAGCGCACGGCCGATATTGCCGCCTTTATGGACAGTTTTTCCGGCTTGTGTGAGAATTTCGGCAATTAAAGTCGTAGAAGTGGATTTGCCGTCAGAGCCTGTTACACCGTAAATTTTGCACGGGCACAGGTCAAAGAACACTTCCATTTCCGAGGTAATGACAACACCAGCCTGACGCGCTTTTGTCAGTGCCGGGTTGTTGAAATACATGCCCGGAGTCCGGAAAACAACGTCAAAATCCGTCAGGGAATCCAGATAGTTTTCACCCAGAATAAAATTTACGCCAAGGGCAGATAATTCATCATAGACGTTCTGGAATTGCTCTGCATTTCTTTTGTCGCAGACAGTGACAGGAATTTCTTTTTCCCGGAATTTCCGGATTAATTCCGTATGGCTTACGCCGGTACCGATAAATGCGACTCGTTTGGATTTCATATCTTCAAAAAAAGCTTGAATGTGACTCATAACAGCCTCCTGTAAATACTATGGAATATAATGTGTCATATTCTATTATAGCAGATTGTTTCTGAAAAATCAATGTTTTTCAGAAAAAACTTGACTTTTTCTCTGAATTGTGCTATTGTTATAATAAAGAGGTATATTTCAGAAAGGATGTGGATTTATGGAATTATGTGCAGGACAGTATCGCTATCTGCTTTGCATTTACCGCATGGAACATGAAAGAAAAAGAATCCGCTGTGTTGATATTGCCAATGATCTGGGCGTAACCCGTCCCAGTGTCAGCAAAATGATGAAATGCATGGTTCGCATGGAACTCGTCGAGCCGGATTACTGCGAAGCCGTCAGATTAACACCGGCCGGCCGGGAAATTGCCGAGCATTTTAATCAGGATTATGATATTACATATGCGTTCTTCCGGAGAATTTTAAAGCTCTCTCCGGCAGAATCCAAAGAAAATGCATTCTTGTTTCTTTCGACATTTCCGACTAATACGGTCAAAAAACTAGGCACTGTCACAAGCCGCAGTCTGGAGCATGTCAAAAAAAGTCATCCCGTGGAGAAAAAATAATCAGCTTTTGCTGATGTAATAGTTTATATTTTATTAAAAAAGGAGAAATATATCATGCCGTTTATTAACATCAAGACAAATCAGAGTGTTTCCAAAAATCAGCAGGAAACTATCAAAGCCGGACTTGGCAAGGCCATCACAACACTGCCGGGAAAATCCGAACAGTGGCTGATGGTCGGAATCGAACCCGAATATATTCTCTATCATCAGGGAACGGATGCCCCGGCCGCTATGGTAGAAGTCCAGATTTATGGCAGTGCTTCCGGCGCGGCTTACAGCAAACTGACCGGACAGATTAGCGAAATCCTGAATTCTGAACTTTCCATTCCGAAGAACAGAATCTATGTCAGCTATACCGGCACGCCGGACTGGGGCTGGAACGGAGGCAACTTCTAAGAAGCAAATAACTGCCGTACTCGTCGCGGAGTACGGCAGTTTTTATACAAGATTTTCTTCAACGGATTCTTTCAGCACCCACGGAATATCTGCCTGTATATCAAGCTGTAAAACCGGGCGCGGAAACTCCGGGCTGACTAATTCCGCACGAAATGCCGGGAAAATCTGAAAATCTTCTGCCGGCTGAGAGCAGTCTTTTATCACTTTTCGAGAAGCATCTCCTGTCAGTTTCGGAATACAGCCTATCACATGATACCAGCCCCAGTAATGCAGTTTTCCATGTCTGGCATAAAACGCCCTGTCCGTATAGGGAAGACCCAATTCCCAGAAAACGCGCATATCATCAATACCGAACTGCCGGAACTGTTCCCGGATGGCAGAACTGCAATGTTCAGCAGCCCACTGGCGGTAGTTTTCACAGCCGTCACAGGCGCAGTTGTTTATCATGTCATGTTCACGGCAGAATTTCCGGGTTGCTTCGGCATCAATATCAACAATAATGTTTTTAAATCTGAATAACATGATTAATTAATATAATTCTCCATTGAGGCGGCAATCACCCACGGTATATAGGCACAGATTTCAATCTGCAAAGTTTCTTCCGGAAAGCCCGGCAGAGTGGGGCTGACATATTCCGGAATGAAAATGCCGATATTATCCGAAATTTTCCAGTCAGAATTGGCACCGGGTTCAATCAGCCTGCCGACAACATGATAAAAACCGCCGTATAACATGCCGTTCTGCCGCATGTATTCTTCTTTTTTGGTACCGAACGGGACAATTTCAACAATACGGTTCAGATCATCAATCCCGAATGCCTGAAACTGCTCCAGCACTTCAGAAGGACAATATTTTGTCCACTGCCGGAAATTCTGACAGCCAAGACAGGCACAGTTGTTGAAGTAATTTGTCTTCAGATAATAAGCTTTTGTGGCATCCGTATCGATTTCCGCAAGAGTATCCCCGAAACGGAACAGCATAGCAATCATCCTCCTGAGTGTTCTTGTAGATTGAGATTAATAAAACGTAGCGACTTCCTGTTCAGGGGCATCGGTCAGAATAACGGACTGAATCTGCAAAACCGGGCCTTTGCCCTTGTAGAGCTTATGCTTCTGGACAGAAATTTTTGCTGTCAGGCGAATCCACTGACGGGCATCGAACATAGGAGCTTTGTCCCATTCGCAGACAAGCCAGCAGTATTGAATATCTTCTACACAGCAGGTCATCACATGACGGCCGGCGGCAAAGACGGTATTCGGGAATTTTTTGTCTCTGGCGGCGGCGGCGCGGAATGTGATGGTCTTGCCGTGATATTTTTCGGGTTCTTCCATGATATCACGGTAGAATAAAGCATAATCTTCATCTTTGATGGTAATTTCATCGGCATTGACATCGAACGGCAAAGGATCCTGAATATCATCATAAGCGACTTCGCCGGAAGTTGTTTCATAGGCAATCTGTGTGCGGCGGCTGACAGCTCTGACGATTTTATGAAATTCCAGCTGATTCATAGCTGCTTTGTCGAAGCGATTGAACACAACAAGTTCGCTGACGTTGATTTTATCGACTACCAGACTGCGCATATTGGCATTATAATTCAGGAACGTACCGGAATCCACAAAGCACATAGCCTGATAGACCGCCCATTCAACGGGCAGGTTCTCGAACAGGTCATTAATCGTCCACATGCCGTTATATTCCAGAACAACGCGTGTTGCGCCGGATTCTTTGAGAATTTTTTTCAGATTTTCTTCGTTGAAGTCTTCCTGTTCTTCAATGACATGCTGAATGATATTTTTATCTTTTCCGGGCCATCTGGAGGAATCGTATTCTTCTTCGCCTTCCTCGCAGATCAGGAGCAGTGTTTTTTCTCCGTTATTGAAGCGTTTGTCTTCCAGTGTTTCCTGAATGAATTTTGTTTTGCCGCCCTCCAGGAAGCCGACAAACAAATAAACAGGAATATCTTCTACTTGCTGATTCATAGGCATGATGTGAGTATTCTCCCTTCTTTAAAGAACATGCCGCTGAAGCCAGCGGCATGAGATTGTTTTTTCAGACTTGGCAGAATTTATTCTGCATGGAACAGCTTGGCAATTTCCGCCTCGTTGATATTGGCACCGATGACACACAGACGGCCGGTTGTAGCGGCACAGCCGTGGCGGACATCGGGAGTTCCGGGAACATAGTCATAATGAATCCACTGGCCGTCCGTTCCGGCAACGATGCCCTTGGCACGGAGAATCTGACCGTAAGTGTTTTCATCTTCGAGAGCTTCCAGAGCTTTCTGGATTTCGTCAACAGTATACTGTCTTGCAGTTTCCTTGCCCCAGCTGGTGAAGATTTCGTCAGCATGGTGGTGATGATGTTCATGTTCATCGTGTTCGTCATGGTCATGCTCATGATGATGATGTTCATGTTCATCGTGTTCATCATGGTCATGGTCGTGATGATGATGTTCATGTTCTTCATGTTCATCATGATCGTGGTCGTGATGATGGTGATGATGATCATGTTTCTTTTCTTCTTCCAGAAGAGCTTTCAGTTCATCATCCAGTGTATTTTTCTGGGTCATGGCAGCCGTCAGCTGTTCGCCTGTCAGCTCGTCCCATTCTGTCGTAACAATAGGCGCAGCGGAATTCTTTTCGCGCAGACGCTTCACACAGTCATCAAGTTTTTCCTGAGAAAGGCCTTTGGTATGACTGAGAATCAGGCAGCTTGCATAGGTAATCTGATTATCAAAGAATTCGCCGAAATTTTTCTGATACATTTTGCATTTTTTGGCATCGACAACGGTAGTAAAACCATCAAGTTCCACATCATGCATTTCCAGATTCTGCACAGCTCTGATGACATCGGAGAGCTTGCCCACGCCGGAAGGTTCAATCAGAATTCTGTCAGGATGATACTGCTCCAGAACTTTTTGGAGTGCTTCGCCGAAATCGCCTACCAGAGAACAGCAGATACAGCCGGAGTTCATTTCTGTAATTTCCACGCCGGCATCCTGCAAAAAGCCGCCGTCAATGCCAATCTGGCCGAATTCGTTTTCAATCAGGACAAGCTTTTCGTTTTTGTAGGCTTCTGCAATGAGTTTTTTAATCAGGGTTGTTTTACCTGCTCCGAGAAATCCGGAGAAGATTGTAATTTTTGTCATAAAAAATCAACACTTCTTTCACGCTGGAATTTTTTACAGCAGATTTCCTTTCTGCTAATTATTAGTATAGCACTTTTTCAGGAAAGTTGCAAGGGGCTGACTAAAAATTTCCTGAATTTTTCACATTTGGCTTTGAGTGATTAAAGTCCGTTGGGATTCTGCTGCATAAACCGCCAGCTGTCGGCACACATGGTTTCGAGCGTTTCGTGAGCTTCCCAGTTCAGGAGTTCTTTTGCACGTTCGGCGTTTGCGTAAGAAGAGGCGATATCGCCGGGGCGGCGGTCAGTGATGCGGTAATTGATCGGATGGCCGCAGGCTTTCTCGTAAGCATGAACCATTTCCAGAACGCTGACACCATGACCTGTTCCCAGATTGATCGGGATAAAGCCGTTATGCGTTTCGGCATAGGCAATGGCGCAGACATGACCCTTTGCCAGATCGACAACGTGAATATAATCTCTTACGCCTGTGCCGTCGGGTGTATCGTAATCATTGCCGAATACAGAGAGCTGTTTCAGCTTTCCAATGGCTACCTGACCGATATAAGGCAGGAGATTATTCGGGATGCCGTTGGGGTCTTCGCCGATCAGGCCGCTTTTGTGTGCGCCGATCGGATTGAAGTAACGCAGGGCAACTGCTTTGAAATCCAGGTCGGCATGGCAGAGATCAGAAAGAATCTGTTCAATCATGACTTTGGTATAGCCGTAAGGATTTGTCGCAGAAGTCGGCATTCCCTCTACATAAGGAACAGGATTGTTCATGCCGTATACTGTCGCAGAAGAGGAAAAGACGATTGTCTTGCAGTGGAATTCGCGCATGACTTTCAATAAGACAAATGTGCCGTTGAGGTTATTCTCGTAATATTCCAGAGGTTTGGCAACAGATTCGCCGACTGCTTTCAGTCCTGCAAAGTGTACGACAGCAGAAATTTCCTGTTCCTGGAAAATTTTTCTGACAGCGGCTTCGTCACGCATATCAGCTTTGTAGAAATCCAGGGATTTTCCTGTGATTTTTTCAATCCGGCGGATTGCTTCTTCTTTGGAATTGCTGAGATTATCCAGAACAACAACTTCATAGCCGCTTTCCAGAAATTCTACACAGGTATGACTGCCGATAAATCCGGCTCCGCCGGTTACTAAAATTTTACTCATGATAATAACTCCTGTTCTGTTTTTAATTGAATGCCTCCGGTATTGCGGATCTGGAATACATGACAGCGGCCGACTCCCAGAACAGATTCGGTCTGCATTTTAAAATCATCTGCAAAATCCAAAGGCACATAGGCCTGAATTGTTCCGGCAAAACCGCCGCCATGTATGCGGACGGCTCCGCGGCCGTCAAGAATATGTTCGCATAGTGCAATTGCAAAAGCAGCTTCCTGTTTTTCCGGACTGGCATAAGTGGAGACGTTCTGAAGATACTGGAATGAAGATTTTCCGGATGCGCTGACTTCTTTCAGATAGCTTTCAAAATCATGATTTTCAAGAGCCTGTACCTGTCTGCCGACACGTTCGTCATCTGCAAAATAATGCATAGCACGCAGGACGGCTCTGTCTCCGCAGGTGCGGCGCAGTCCGGAAAGATGGGACATAAACTCTGTCCGGGTAATTTCAGAAAGCTTGTCTTTGCTGAACATTTTGGCAATATTTTTCATCTCTGCCGGAATGCCTGCATAAGCCGCCGTCAGATCGGCATGATCAGCTCCTACATCCAGAATGCACAGTGCATAGCCGGCTTTCTGCAAATCGACGGAAATTTTTTTAATTTCCGGCATTTCAGACTTGAAGTCGATTGCAATGACCCCGCCCACGGCACAGGCCATCTGATCCATCAGGCCGCAGGGTTTGCCAAAATATTCGTTTTCGGCATACTGGCCGATCTGCGCCGTGCGGACAGCATCAATCTGCGAACCGGCAAAAAATGCAGAACAGATTGTTCCGGCAAGAACTTCAAATGCCGCCGAGGAAGACAGCCCCGAACCCCGGAGAATATCTGATGCAGTATAGGCATCAAATCCCGTAACCGGAAAGCCCAGTTCCTGAAATTTTGCGGCAATGCCTCTCAGCAGGGCGGCAGAAGTATTGACTTCATCTTCCTGCGGATTCAGGTCGGAAAGATCTACAAAATCCGGGTTCATGCCTTCGGATTTCAGATGAATTTCCTGATTATCGCGCCTGGCGGCGACAGCAATGATATCTGCGCTGACACTTGCGGCGAGCACATGACCTCCCTGATGATCGGTATGATTACCGCCGAGTTCTGTTCTGCCGGGTGCCGAAAACAGAGCAATTTCTGTGTCATCCTCTGCATGGAATTCTTCCTGAAATGCAGTGACGGCATTGAGAAAGCGCATCCGGAAAGGCAGACAGTCATCGCAGACATACAGAGTTTTCAGACAGCTGTCAAATCTGCCTTGCTGCAAGGCTTCTTTTGTGTCATGAATGTTCATAAATTCCACTCCTAGTATTGATTATAAATTTCTCTACAATACTAGTATATAACAAAATTCCTTCTTTTGCAAGCTTTTTTTGAAAAAAGTTTTATTTTTATATATTTTTTCAGATTATTCTACCTGAAGGCAGATTCCTGTAAAAGGCGGCAGAGAAAGAATAAATTCGCCGCGGCTGCCTTCTATGACTGTTCCGGCAGTATCCGGCCGGGTGCCGCTGTAGATATCGGCACTGGAATCGAGCAGAACAGTCAGCCGTCTGGCATCGCAGTGCAGAACATAATGATCCTGCGGCGCGCCGGCAAAATTAAATACACCAATGACAGATTCTTTTGAGGAATTTCTCTTGATGGCATAGCAGCAGGGATAATTCTGCTTGCAGTCCAGCCATTCAAAGCCGCCTTCGGTATAATCGCGTTCAAATAAAGCAGAATGCTTTAAATATAAATGATTCAGCTTTTTGATATATTTATGAAAGGCATCATGAATCGGATATTTCAGCAAAAACCAGTCCTGTTCTCTGGATTCGTCCCATTCCCGGAGCTGGCCGAGTTCACTGCCCATAAAATCCAGAAGCTTTCCGGGATGAACGGCATTATATAAATAAAAGGCTCTTGCCTGAGCGAATTTTCCGTCATACAGTCCGTGCATCTTCTGGAGAACAGTTGCTTTTCCGTGAACGTTCTCGTCATGCGAGAAGGGAAGAATATAATACTCAGAATGATAATACATCATAGAGAATGTAAGCTTGTCATAATTGCCGAAACGGTACAGAGGGTCTGTCTTGAAATAATTAAGCGTATCGTTCATATAGCCCATATCCCATTTATAGTCAAAACCGAGGCCGTCACTCCATACGGGAGCGGTTACTTTCGGAAAATCAGTAGAATCTTCGGCGCAGAGCATACAGGAAGGGAATTTTGCTTTCAGGCCGGAATTCATATTTTTGATGAAGTTCAGGGCATTGTTATTCACGCCGCATTCTTTTTTGCCGTGCCAGTAAATCAGGCGGCTGATGGCATCCATGCGCAGGCCGTCAAAATGAAATTCTTCCAGCCAGTAACAGGCATTGGACTGTAAAAAGCTCTGTACTTCGCCTTTGGAATGCATAAAATTATAACTGCCCCATTCGCTGATGCCGGCTCCGGAATCCGGATATTCATAAAGCGGCGCACCGTCGAATTTTGCCAGTCCGTAACTGTCCACGGCAAAGTGCACCAGAACAAAATCCAGCAGGACTCCGATATGATTCTGATGCAGTTTGTCAATCAGAATTTTCAGCTGCCGTGCCGTGCCGTAACGGGATGTCGGCGCGAAAAATCCTGTGTTCTGATAGCCCCAGGAGGCATCACAGGGATGTTCGGCAAGCGGCATGAATTCTACATAATTATAACCCATTTCTTTCAGATAGGGAATCAGAAGATCGGCAATTTCTTCATAATTATAAAATTCGCCTGCTTCGTCTTCCGGATTTTCCTTTTTCTGTTTCCAGGAGCCAAGATGCAGCTCGTAGATATGCAAAGGCTTGTCCTTGCAGTCGGAACGCTGCCGCATCCAGGTGCTGTCATGAAAGTGATAATCAGACATATCACGGATGACAGAACAGAATGCCGGGCGCAGATCCATGCCGAATCCGTAAGGGTCACAGTGTTCGGTATAATTGCCGTCGCTGTGCCAGATTCTGTACAGATACCGCTGTCCGGCTTTTGCCTGCGGTACATGAATTTCCCAGAAATGGCCGTTGAATCCGCGGTTCAGTTCCCAGTCCTGCCAGTCGTTGAAATCGCCGACAAGTGTAATTCGTTCCGTGTGCGGCGCATAGACCCGGAAGAGATAGCCTTCCCGTGCTTTATGTGCGCCGAGATGATGATGTGCATCAAAAATTTTTCCAGTATAAAAACCGTAAATATCCAAAAAACAGATCCTCCCTCTGAGAAAAAATATTAAAAAATACTTGCATATTTCTGTGAAATCTGCTATAATAAAAGCAGCATAATGACAGGCTATATAATGTATCCTTTCAGGTAATATCACAGATATATATTATTATAGCTTTTTTTCCAGAAATATGCAATCTGTATTTTTAAATAACTGTCGCATAAACTACAGGAATTTATTTTTATCTATTAGCTGACAGAAAGGAGGAATTATTATGGATTTAAGACAACAGCGCACCCAGCGCAGTATTGTAAACGCTTTCCTGGCTTTGCGGAGTGAAAAACCCCTGGAGAAAATTACAATCCGCGAACTCTCCGAGAAAGCTGTCATTCATAAAGCAACGTTTTATCTGCATTATCATGATATTTATGATCTTTCAGAATCGCTGGAAAAAGAAGTCATCGACGATGTGCTGCACGGGCTTTCTGACCCCGCTATGCTGCTGACCGATGCCCGGCGTTTTAACGAGGAGCTGTACTGCCTGCTGATGGCCAACGAAAGTCTGCTGAGTATTCTGTTCTCCGGCAGCCGTGCCGGAATGCTCGCTTCCAGAATGGAAACAAGACTGAAAGAATATATCTTTTCACGCCATGAAGACTGGAATACACTGGAAATCAATGTTGTCCTGACTTATCTTATTCAGGGTGCTTACTGCGCCTATATGCAGTACCGCGGCACAGAACCCAAAGAAGTGCTGCTGATGATTAACACAGTAGCCGCTTCTGTTCTGCGTATGTATACGGATAAGCCCGTACAGGAAGAAACTGATATTTGTTCATGAATTCACTATAATATTCTGAAAAAATACAAGATTCTGGCCGAAAATAAACCCGATTTTTGTAAAACATATACAAATAATAATTTGAATTTTGTGGATTTTAAAAATTAAATTTTTTTACTTATGTAATAGAATTTTCTCAATTGAACAATATTTTTTCAAAAAATATTACCGGCAGTATACAGCTGATGCGCGTTTAGTGAAAATTTCTAAAAAAAATTTCTGGATTTATGTAAAAATACAGTTGCATTTTTTTCAGGCAGATGGTATAATTAAGATACTGGGATATTATGCTGAATTGCATATCAGTCCAAAAAAACTATGCAGCCCAAATTTTATTGGAGGTGGTCGAATGAAAAGTTTTTCCTACGTTGCTACTACAACAACAGGCAAACAGGTAAAGGGTACTGAAAACGCTGAAGATGTGAAGGAATTCACTAAGCGTATGAAAGACAAGGGCTACACCGTTACCAAGTACGAGGAAAAAGAAATCGAAAAGAAAAAGACTATCAAGAATTTTAAAACCAAAGACCTGGCATTTAACTGCCGACAGCTCGCTGCGATGCTGACTTCCGGTCTGACTCTGGTAAAAGCTCTTGATATTCTCAGCAAGGAACAGCCCACAGAAGATGCCAAGGAAGTATGGCAGGATGTGTACGAAAACGTACAAAAAGGCGAATCTTTCTCAGATGCCCTGCTCCGCTACAGAGGCGTATTCCCCGACTTTATGGTCGCTATGGTCTCTGCCGGCGAGTCTTCCGGTAATATGGACACAATCATGCAGGATTTGTCAGATTATTACCAGAAGCAAAACAAGATGAATAATACCATCAAAGGTGCTATGACATACCCGCTTGTGCTTGGTGTGCTGATGCTGGTAATTATTATCTTCATGTTCGTGTTCATCATGCCGACTTTTGCCGGTATGTACGACGACCCGAATGACATGCCTGCCCTGACTAAAGTTATGATGGGCTTCAGTGACTCGCTTGTGCATTTCTGGTATATTTATGTAGCAATCATTGTAGGCATTGTCTTTGCTGTTACTTATATGCTGAAAATTCCGTCTACCCGTCTGAAATGGGATAAGTTCATCATCAAAGGCCCCGGCTTCGGCCCGCTGGTTGTAAAAATTTATACCGCACGTTTTGCAAATACAATGGCTTCTCTGTATTCTTCCGGTATTTCTATGGTAGACTGCCTGAAGCGTTCTTCTGCAATTCTGGGCAACAGCTATATTACACAATGCTTTGAAAATGTAATTGACGAAGTAAAACAGGGCGAAACACTTTCTTCTTCTATCCAGAGAACAGAAATTTTTGACTCTATGTTCTGCTCTATTATTTTCGTCGGAGAAGAAGCCGGTGCCCTGGACAGCATTCTGTCAAAAACCGGCGAATATTACGATGAAGAAGCTGACTCTGCTGTAGGCCGACTGGTAGGTATGCTGGAACCCCTTATGATTATTATCATGGGTGTGGCAGTAGGTCTGCTGCTTGCCGCTATCTTCCCGGCACTGTACGGCTCTTTCGATGCAATCGCAGCTTAATTTATCTTAAAAACAGAGAGGTGGAAATTTAAATGCTTTCATTTGATATTACTGACAGAAATATCCGAATTGTGAAAGGTACTGAAAGCAGCGGAAAAATTAAAGTCACTGCTGCTGCTGAACTCGAACTGGACGAAGCTGTTATTGTTAACGGCCACGTCAATGACCCCAACCGTGTGGCCGGTAAAATTAACCAGGCACTCAAAAATGCAAATATTGCCGATAAAGAGGCTGTTATCTCTATTTCTTCCAACCAGACAGTCTTCAAGGAACTGATGATTCCTCCGAATCCCAAGGAATCTGAATTTATGAAGAATGTCCGCATAGAACTGAAAAATCAGATTAATATTGATGATTCTTATTCTGTTGCTTATGTTATTGTAGGCGAACCGGAAGAAGACGAAAACGGCGGCCAGGTGCAGAAAATTCTCGCAACTGCCTGCCCCCAGGACGTTGTGGACAGCTACAGAAGAATTTTTAACATGCTGAATATTCAGCTGAAATCTGTTATGATCGGCTGTAACGCTATCACAAAACTTCTGCTTGCCGATGCCAAGGCAAAGGCTAAAATGCCCCTGCTTGCTGTACAGGTGGATGCAAACTTTATCAGCTTGAACCTGTACGAGAACAACACACTTTCTTTCTCACGTTTTGCTTCGATCGACCCGGAAGACTATGACCATCCGGATGACTATATTTTTGAAGCCGTAAACGAAAATATCTACCGTATGCTTCAGTTCGCAAGAATCAGAGGCTCGGAAGAAATTCATAATGTCGTATTCTACGGCGATATTGATATCCAGCCGGATCTGTATGACCGTCTCCAGAACGAACAGAAGGCAAATGATATTGAAATCAGCAAGCTGAACAGCCCGCCGCAGATTCACGGTTCCAATAACCTGAACTTCTCACTGTATGCCAATGCCATCGGCGGTATGTTCAAGCGTGACAAAGCGACAGAACATATCAACCTGCTGGAAACAGATGCTGCCAATGCCGGTATTGCCGGTAAGGTGCCGCAGGATGACCACTCGTTCAATATTATTGCTATTGCCGGTATTGCCCTGTCCGCTGTCATCGTTGGCGTAGCCTTTGGTGTCATTGCCGGTATGGATGCAAAAGTAAAAGCAGATACCAGGGAAATGCAGGCAAAAATAGATTCCCCCGAAACTGCCGCCAAATTACAGCAGTTTGACGATTTGCAGGTCATGAAAGGCAATGTGCAGCTCTATAAAGAAAATATTACAAATGCAAGAGATGCCTATAATACACAGCCTATTATTCAGGAATCTGTATATCTGGCAGTAGAAGAAGCTCTGGAAACTGTTATGACACAGACAGACAGCACCAGCGAATCACCCGAATTTTCTATCAGCTATTCCCAGGGTGTTCTCAATATTCCGGTTACTATCAATTCTTCCGAAGAACTGACACAGAAATATCCTTCTAATCTGATACAGTATATTTATGAGACTTACGGCGAAGAAGCACCCGAAGAAGAAAACAGACTTTTCTCTTCTGTAGAATACAGCGGCTACTCCGTCAGTGCAGCATCAGAAGGCACTAACGCCAAAAGTGTTGTTACCTTTGATCTGACAATTCAGATGCTGCCCAACGAACTGCCCGCATTGGAAGAAGAAGAAGCACCTGCCGAAGAAACTCCGGCAGAATAAAGAAAAGGAGTGTGATGCAAGATGATGCGTGAAATGAGTTACAGAGATAAAATGATCCTTCTGATTATCAGTGTGATTATTATTCTGGCTGTAGGATTCTTTGCTCTGATCCGTCCGAAATATAATACTCTGGTGCAGGACAGAGCTACTTATGAGGCTACTAAAACAGAATGGGAAGGCATCGATGCCAAGCTTCAGCAAATCCCTGTTCTGAAAGAAACAATCACAAAAGATTATAAAGATTCTAAAGAAATTGCCGAAATGTTCGTCAATGAAGCCTTTGAACCCGTTAATGGTACTTTCAATAATCTGAAAGCAAATTACGTTCTTGACCAGTATATCCAGCCGCTCGTGGATGAAAGCGAACTGAAACTCTCTAATTTCGCTGCCGGCGGTATTTCTTCCCAGACTATCAGCTATTATTACTATACTCCCGATACTCTGACTTATTCCTTGCTGGAAAATGCCGATATCAACGGCAAATATGCCCAGGAAGTAGCTGATCTCTACAAAGAAAGCAATACCCTCTCCGAAAGAGGTACTGCTGATGTTATGACAAACACAGTTCAGCTGACTGTAACAGGCACAAAGGAACATCTGATGACTTTCCTCGGAAAAATAGTGGAAGATGAAAACGCCGTCCGCGTGAATGACGTAAATATTGCGGATTATACATTCGGCGAAGGCCAGACACAGACAATCACAGAACAGCAGACTGATGAGGCCGGCAATGTGACTACTGTTACCAGAGAAGTTCCCGTTGCCGCTGACGGAAAAGGCGAGTCTTCTATCAATCTGAGCCTGACGTTCTATAACGCTATGCCGATTGATGAACCGATACTCGGCGATTAAACAGAGCACTCTTCATCGTGAAAGGTGGTAAGAATGATGAAGGAGAAAACAACAAATCCGAAAAGGGTAAAGGGTACGGTACTGTTTACTGTCGTTGCAGTGATGATGGTGCTGATCGTATTCCTTGCAGGTACGCTTGCCCTAGCCGTTACTGCCAATAAGCGCGCGTATACTAATTACCAGCAGAAACAAACAGAAGCCACCGCCCGCGGTGTGCTGGACGCAGTCGTCACACAAATCAATAAAGATACAACTAATACAGGTCTGAAAAAAGATATTGCTAATTTAAAGTTAACAGATAGTAAAATTCCGGTAACGGTTGACGGGCGCACGTATGATGTGCTCGTCAGCAAAACCGCAGAAAGCAGAAGCCTGTATAACACCACAACAAAAGCATGGGAAACTGTGCCGCTGTACAAGCTAGAAGTCACTGTAGACAGTGCCACTACCGCGGCAAGCACAACATATTCTGCAATTCTTGGCGCGGACTTAATCAAGGGCGGCGATGACGGCTCTCACGAAGAGACCGGCGGCGGTTCCGGCGCGTTCGTTGCAATCGGCGACCTGGGCGGCGGCGACAGCTATGGTATTTCTACCCATGGTTATACTACCGGCGGTTCGTTTATCAATATTGCAGACGAAGTCCCCAGTAAAAGCGTTTTCAATATGCAGAACGGCGTTGTCATCGAAGCTCCGTTTTATCTGAACGGCAGCATGACAATCGGCGGCGGCGATACTTTTAAAGTGCATTTTACTAAACCCGAAGATTATATGATAATAACCGGTAATCTGACACCTACCAATAATGGCCAGCTTGCTGATTTTACAGGATATACAGAACATGATACTTACGAAAAAACACCTTATATCTATGTAGGCGGTACTTTTACAAGCAACATGAATAAATTGGGCACTACTGATCACCCGGTTATCCTGTACTGCACGGGTTATTCCGTTTCCAATGGTTTTGAAATGTGCGGAGATATGTATCTGTTCAGTGATTCCGGTGCTTTTATTGATCTTGGAACTGCTGCTGTTAGTAAATTGGATCAGTGGACAAAATCAGCCATTACTTCTTCCACATTCGGAACAACACAGTACGGCAATATGTATATTAAAGGTGATGGAGTGTTCTTTAAGGATGGTACACAGACACTGACAATCGGCGGAAATTTACAGTGCGCCGGTGACCTGGAACTGCAAAATGCTGCTGTAACAAATGATGTGGTCTGCGCCGGAACACTGACCGTCAACGGTAAGCTGACCTGCAAAAACATCTATGCAGCCAATATTGTCAACAAGGGCACTATCGTGTGCGAAAAGGCAATCAAATATGGCCATTACGAGGGCAATGAGCCTACAAAAGGCACAAAAGAAGAACTTGCCGGAGTAGTGGAAAGTGCCAAACGCGTATGGTATACCGATTTCAAATGTGAAGGCTCCTTTACTCCCGGTCCAGTGGATAAGCCGTGGGAAAAAGGAAAATATGTTTGGACTGCTTCAGCAATCAAGCATGTCAAAATGAATGGTACTGAAACAACAGGTACTGTTATAATGGGCAGCAGTATAGTGTACAGAGATTCGGAAGCAGATGCTGTAGCATTATTAGATGAAGGTACCAGTTGGGAAGTATCACTTTATAAAAGAGCACTTGATTATTATAATGCTGCTCCTCATAGTGAAGCTGATGCTCCCGAAGTAACAAATTATTCAATCGATGCTGATAAACTGTACAGCAAACCGGTTTATCCAGATAATGCAACAAAAACAGCTCTTGACAAAAAAATTCAGCACCCGAAGGCAACTGACTACACAGAAGGTATCACATACCAGATTTCTTCCCTGGGTACAGATATCGGTACAGCAAAAGAAGATGATGACGGAAATATTGTAGAACAGTATTATGCAGATACTGCAACAATTTATACTGGTGCTGTATGGAGCTGGGATACTAGTGATCCTCCTGTTAAGGTTCCCGGCACTACCCTTAGCTTTACTAATGAAGACGGCGATGCGCCCACAACAATAGCAATCGACGGTGATACTTCTGTAAATAAAGGCGATTATTATTCTATTACAAAAGACTGTATAATAAGCGGCAAACTCAGCAAGAACATTTATGTCGATACTGAAAAAACAAACGTATTAGTATTGGATAATGTTTATCTTGATGACTATCACGGAATTATTCTTTCCGGCAACGGCAACGGCGTAATCCTCTATATAGTAGGTCACTGTATAATTGGTGCCGGTTCCGGCGGCGGTAACGGCGGTTCCATTATTACAGAAAAGTTCCTGGATGAGCTCTATCCCGGATGGACTAAGGGCAGCAGCCTGAATGGTATTGCTAAAAAAAGCAGTACAATGGAGTTAAAACAGGTAGAGCCGGATACAACAGCTGATAAATTCCCTAATGTATTAATCTATTCTGAAAAAAATGCAACTCTGGAAGTCGGCATGGCCGGTACTGTAACAGCTATGGTGCGTGCTCCGTACATGACCTATAAACAGGGTAAAAATGAAAGTGTTGAAACTACCATTAAGTACATTCTTCCTACCGGAGAAAGTGTTAATTATGGTAAAAATTCTACAGTCGGAGCGGCTAATGCCGGAAAATCCATCGCTGTTATCGGCCAGCTGATCGCAAATAAAATCGAAGTGGACAGCAACGGTAACTGGGGTATGCTCTATGTCACCGACGGCAAAACAAAAACTCCTAAAACATGCTCCTGCGGCTGCGAATACTGCACTGGTGACATCAAAACCTGCACATGCGCTGACGATGGATGCGAATGCGAAGACTGCATCTGCGACTGCCATAAAACTGAGGAAACAGGCTTTGCAACAAGCGGCGGCTCGAAAGATATTACTCGTTTCGATATCCTCTATTATAACGTTTATTAAGGAGGCGTATGCAATATGAAATTTTTTAAATCTAAAAAAAGAGTAAAAGGCATGACCCTCATCGAAGTTCTCATTGCCATTGCTGTGCTCGGCGTGGCAGGTCTGTTAATGTGCAAAATTTCTCAAACCACTTCGGCTTTTATGACGGATGCCAACCATGTCAACAATAAAGTCGCGGTAGAGGCCGGCACGGCCGCTACCCGCGATATCAGCGAAACAGATGTGGCGGCCGATCATACTGCTGTAGAAATTACTGTAGGTGACTACGGAAAAGTAAAGGCTCAAAGATATTCTACCAAGTCCCTTTCTGACAAGGCAACCGCAGGCGGTCGGAATTGTGATACTAATATGGATGCTGATTTGCAGTTCTATGTCATCGAAACAGAAACGGCAACCAGCTGAGGAGGGTAAAATCATGAAGAAGAGAGTAAAAGGTTTTACCCTGATGGAACTGATTGTTGTGCTTGCGATTTTCAGCGTAGTAATGGCAGCAGCAATGCAGCTTCTTCAGCCGGTTACAAAATCCATGGTTCTGGCAGATGTGACCGAAAGCGGCAATGCCGCAGTAGCAAATATTTCGGCATATCTGGAAAATCAGATTTCTGCCGCAGAATATCTGGATGCTTATAATTCGCTTCCCAGCGGAGCTGCCGGCGATACTATGGATGACCGCGTAAAGAACTATGTACAGTATTACTATGAAGGTGTACTGAGAAAAGGTTCCGGTACGGATGATCCCGCTTACGCCAAAGGAACATTTCATGTTCTGACTGTGGATAATAACAACGGCGGAAAAATCAGCCGTTATACTTATACGGCACAGTTTAATATTAATGATTTTAAAGTAACAAGAGATACTGCTCTGGATGAGGAATGGGCTGTCAACAAGTCTTATTATGACGATTTTAGTTTTGCTATAAATTTCGGCACATATCCCGATTCCGGCACGGTTATAGAATCTGATCTTACAACAAATTATGAATTAAGTGCCCAGTCAACAGCGTATTCTATCAGAGCAACAACAGAACGCAATCATAAAGAATACAGCTTCCGCACTAATAATGCCATGTCGCTGACAAATATCTATAATCGCAGCGGCAAGCCGGTAAATTCATATTATATTATTGAACAGACCTTTACCAGCAGCGCAACAAATCCGGAAACCAGAGCGATTGTTTCAATTGCAAAAGAAGGGCAGAGAAAATATGATGCTCTTAAATATACTCTTGCAAGAAAATTCGGTGCAATTTCCAGAAGCGCAAAAGCTTATTACAAACAGCGTTATACAGGACTCGGTACTGATACTGTAACAGATACTTATACTGGTGTAGAATATTATAAAGATACTGTAACAGGAAGCGAGACATACGGCAAGCTGCTGGACAGCAGCGGCAATGAATTTTCAGAAGGTCCTGATAATTACTGCTTTATCTACAGCTATGGTTCTGAAATTAATGTGAACTAAACCCGTAATCCCCAAAAATAAAAGCGGCAGTCGGAATGATTGCACTCCGGCTGCCGGTTTTTTTGGAAAAATTTTCTTCACGCAAATGCCTGTGTGGGGTCATATGTAACCCATGCAGTATACCAATCCAGAAGCTGTTCCCCGAACAGCGTTCCCAGAAACAGCCCTATCGCCAGATAAGGGCCAAATGCGAATTTCGATTCGCCGTTGATTCTTTTCAGAATAATTCCGCAGACAGCGGCAATGCAAATCCCGAAAAATGCAGATACTACTGTGGCTTTCCAGCCGATCAGCAGACCGCCTGCGGCCATCAGAATAGTATCGCCAAGTTCAATTGCACGGAAACTTTCGCCGAATTTTTTCTTAATAATCGGCTTGCTGATTTCACCGATCAGGAAGAACGGAAGTCCGATGCAGACAAGTCCGATCAGATGCGCCGAAAGCGGAAGGCTCTGGTCTGTGACAAATGCCGGAAGGTTCCAGAATGTTCGTTCCGAGCAAAGCCGGATAATAGATAAGACAAGATCCGGAACGGCAAGCACGGCAATAAAAAACAAAACCCTTAAATCCATTTCCTGCGTGTCCCAGTCGATAAAGGCAATGCAGATCAGCGCAGAAAAGAAAAAACAGTATAAAATCGTCTGCAAGCTGAAATCCAGTACAGAAAAGGCGATTAAATAAATAATACAGTTCAGCGATTCTACAATCGGGTAGCGTTTCGAGATAGGCTCTCCGCAGCTGCGGCATCTGCCTTTCAGCAGCACCCAGCCCAGCACCGGGATATTATCTCGCCAGAGAATCGGCGTTCCGCAGGTCATGCAGTGCGACGACCGCTTGACCAGCGATTCATCCTTCGGCAGACGGAAAATGACGACGTTCAGGAAACTGCCGATGCATAACCCATAGAAAGATACGATCAGGTAAAACATGATGTAGAACGGCAGTTCCATAAATTCATTATGAAGCATTGTGTATGCCCTCCTTGAAAAATCGATAATATATATATTATAACATAAAACGACAGGTTTGACAAGCACAAAATGAAAATTGCAGGGGTAATTTTTTATGAGAAGTTTTCGGGTCGGAGATTATCTTACACAGCAAAAACTTATCACACTGGAACAATATGCGCAGATACTTTCCGAACAGGAAAAACCAGAACATGCCGGAAAATCTTTTCTTGAAACGGCTGTCACTTTGGGGTTTGTTCCGGAAGTCAAAACGATTAGAAAAATCGCCGCAGAACTGCGTATTCCTTATATGCCGTTAGAGAATATTCCGATTGACAGGGATGCTGTATTCCTGATTCCGGAAAAAACTGCAAGACAATATCATTTGATTGCGATTGGCATATCAGGCCGCCGCCTGATAACAGCAATCTGTGACCCGGAAAGTTTTCCAATTCTTGATACTATCGGGATGGAAACCGGATTTGACATTATGCCTGTGCTGACAGAGAGTTCTGCAATACAAAGGACAATTGATGAAATGTATGACAAAGACTATGACAATAAACATTTTCCCGAAATATTCAGCGATTAGTCCGGCATAAAAATTCAGATATAAAATGACATATTTTTAAATCAAAAGTTTCAAGTGTTTCGTCAGAAATGCGAATATCGACATAAGTCGCTGTGGCTCGTGGAAGACAAAACATCGCCGTAGCGTGGATTGAAATAGCATAAAATAAATTTGATGGAGGTAATTTTTCATGAGAAACATTCGTATTGGTGATTATCTTGTTGAACAAAAGCTAATCACACAGGAACAATTGATGGAAGTCCTCGCCAAACAGAAAGAACCGGAAAATACCGGCAAGCGTTTCGGCGAAATGGTGGTCGAACTGGGCTTTATATCAGAAATCAGCCTGTCCAAGGCTCTGGCCGCAAAACTGCGCGTGCCGTATGTGGACCTGGGCAACATCGATATTGATGAAGATGCTGTGCGCCGCATTCCGGAATCTCTGGCAAGAAAATATACTGTTATTGCTATCAGCATTCAGGGACGCAGACTGACGGTTGCAACTGACGACCCGATTAACTTCAATATTCTGGAAGATATCAAAATGCAGACAGGTATGGATACAATTCCTGTCCTGGCAACTAAATCTGCAATCAACAAGGCAATCGGCAATATGTACTCTATGGAGAACGTGGACGACGTACTCGCAAGCGTAAACCAGTTCCGTGATGATGAGGAAGAAGATGATTCTAAGGACAGAATCGAAAGCGCACCTATCGTAAAACTGGCAACTACGATTGTAGAAAACTCCTACCGTGCCGATGCAACAGATATTCATATCGAACCGTTCAAGACTTATACCAGAATCAGAATCCGTGTTAACGGCGACCTGGTAGAACTGATGAACGTCTCCAACGTGGTGCATAATGCGCTGACAACCCGTCTGAAACTGATTTCCGGCATGAACATCGCCGAAAAGCGTGTGCCGCAGGACGGCCGTTTCACACAGGTAGTTGACGGCACGACCCTCGACGTGCGTGTGTCTTCGCTCCCGATGGTACACGGCGAAAAGATCGTTATCCGTATTCTTTCTACAGGTAATATCGCCCTGAGAAAGATTACAGACCTTGGTATGTCAGACTATAACTATCAGCTGTTTGAATCTATGATCAAGTGCCCTCACGGAGTTATTCTGGTAACAGGCCCTACCGGTTCCGGTAAAACAACTACTCTTTATGCGGCACTCGGCGAACTGGCAAAGCCGAATGTTAACGTAATCACAGTAGAAGACCCGGTAGAAAAAGCCATCGACGGCATCAATCAGGTTCAGGTAAATGCAAAAACAGGCATGACCTTTGCGGCTGCCCTGCGTTCTATCCTTCGTCAGGACCCTGATATTGTTATGATTGGTGAGATGCGTGACTCGGAAACTGCCGATATCGGCATCCGTGCCGCTATCACAGGACACCTGGTGCTTTCTACCCTGCATACCAACGATGCAGCTTCTACTATTGTCCGTTTGATCGATATGGGCGTAGCTTCCTACATGGTTGCGACTTCCCTGATCGGCGTTATCGCCCAGCGACTTGTTAAAGTGCTCTGCCCGAAGTGCAAGACACAGCGTTTCTCCGACGAGGACGAAAACAAGCTGATGAAGCTGGATGATGTATACACGCCTATTCCTGTATTTGAAGCAGTAGGCTGCCCGGAATGCAATAACACAGGCTACAGAGGCCGTACTGCTATTCATGAGATTATCCACTGCACAGCCGGTATTTCCACTATTATTGCAAGAAACGGCAGCAAGGAAGAAATCGAAGAAAAAGCAAAAGAAAATGGTACAAAACTGCTGCGTGACAACGTTTCGGAACTGGTGCAGAGAGGTGTTACCTCTATGGACGAGCTGGTTCGTGTTACTTATGCTGTATAATATTTATATCATAAAAATTTATTTAAGTTTGGAGGAATCTGAAGCATGTCAATTGAAATTAACAGAATTCTGAACGAAGTCCGTGCCATCGGCTGTTCCGACCTGCATTTTACCTACGGAATGCCCCCGGTAGTCCGTCTGCACGGCGCACTGAGAAGAATTTCCAAGTACCCGGAACTGGATGACGAAGAAACAATGTCTATCGTTAACCAGATGACAAATGATGCCCAGATGGCAAAAATCCGCAGACACGAAGATACTGACTTTTCATTCCAGACAACTTCCGGCTATCGTCACCGTGTCAATGTCTATTTCCAGAGAGGTCATACAGCTATTGCAATCCGTCTTCTGAGAAATGATATCCCGACACTGGATGATCTTGATCTGCCGCCTGTTCTGGCCGATTTTGCAATGCGTCCCCGCGGCCTGATTCTGGTAACAGGCCCTACCGGTTCCGGTAAGTCCACCACACTGGCCGGCATTATCGACTATATCAACGTTCACAGAAGTGCCCATGTTATCACAGTAGAAGACCCGATTGAATATGTGCACTCGAACAAACTCTGCATGATCAATCAGAGAGAAGTCGGCGACGATGTGCCGGACTTTGCTATGGCACTCCGTGCGGCTCTTCGTGAAGACCCGGACGTAATCCTCGTAGGTGAGATGCGTGACTTTGAAACAATCAGTGCCGCAATTACTGCCGCTGAAACAGGACATCTTGTGCTTTCTACCCTGCATACCACTTCCGCAGCCGATACGATTAACCGTATTATCGATACTTATCCGGCACATCAGCAGAATCAGATCCGTACACAGCTTGCCGGTAACACAGTCGGCGTTATTTCGCAGACTCTTCTGCCGACACTCGACGGCAAAGGCCGTGTTGCCTGCATGGAAATTCTGAACGTGACCGATGCCTGTGCCGCTATGATTCGTGACGATAAAGTACATCTTCTGCTTTCGGCAATCCAGTCCGGTAAACAGCACGGCATGATGTGCCTTGACCAGGAACTTGCACGCTTTGTCAAGAGAGGCATTGTCGCAGAAAGTGCGGCTCTTGAAAAATGCCAGAGCAAAGCTGAATTCTACAGATTCCTGAACGGTACAAACTAAAAAACACTGTATGCAAAGTCCTCCCAGCGGGGAGGACTTTGTTTCTTGCTATTCCACAGGAGGGATTTTTTTATGAGATTATTGGTGATTGACGGAAACAGCATCATCAACAGGGCATATTACGGCATCCGGCCGCTTTCCAATCATAAGGGCGTATTTACCAACGCGCTGTTTGGCTTTATGAATATCTATCTGAAAGTGACAGGAGAAATCAAGCCCGGCAGAGTCGCCGTTGCTTTCGACCTGGAAGCCCCCACATTCCGGCATAAGGCCGATGCAGAATATAAATCCAACAGAAAGGGAATGCCCGACGAACTCGCCATGCAGATGCCCTATCTGAAACAGATTCTGCAATATATGGGCATTTCCTGCGTGACCGCCGAAGGCTTTGAAGCTGACGATATTCTGGGTACACTTGCCGCTGTCTGCGACAGTTCCGGCGAAGACTGTTCTATCCTCACGGGCGACAGAGACAGTCTTCAGCTGATTACAGACCATGTGACAGTTCATCTTGTGACAAATAAAGAAACAATCCTCTATACGCCGGAAGTATTCCGGACAGAATACGGTTTTGATCCGATTTCTATGATTGACCTGAAAGCCCTGATGGGGGATACTTCCGATCATATTTCGGGCGTGAAAGGCATCGGCAAAAAAACAGCAGAAACATTGATTCAGAACTGGCACAGCATTGAAAATTTATATGCTAATCTGGAGACAGTTCAGGCAACGCCCCGTGTCAAAAAACTGCTCCTGGAAGGCAAAGCCGCTGCCGAAAACAGCAGATTTCTTGCAACAATTGTCCGGAATGCCCCTGTCTCGCTGAATCTGGATGACTATATCCCGAAAAAACAGGATTCTGAAAATCTGAGAAGACTGCTGACAGAACTGGAAATGTATAAGCTTCTTGAACGGCTGCATCTGGAGCCGCTGGCCTCTGTTGATGCCGGAGAAACACAGGAATCTGCCGGAACAGCTCCGGTTTTGCAGACTGTGGAATATGCTGTCATTCAGCAGTCAGAAATGCCTGTAGCATATCAGCTGACAGAGGGCGAATCGTTCGGCACAGAAAAAAAACTCAGTATCTGTACCGGAAATCAGCTGTTCACTACAGAAGAGGAAGACCTGATTCTTGATTTTCTGGAATCAGATCTTGAAAAAATAACGGACGATGCAAAAAATCATTATCATTATGCGTTCCGTCATGGCAGAAAACTGCATCATGTAATATTTGATGCCGCAGTGGCAGGCTATCTGCTGAATCCTTCGGCTTCGGACTACAGCGTTCCGGCACTCTGTGCACAGCTGCATGTGCCGCATTATCATGAAGAATTGCAGAATTATGCCGATTTGCAGGCTCTGCCGAAACTCGCCGAAAAAGGCATCCAGCAGCTTGAAAAAGATAATATGCTTGCATTGTTCCGCGAAATCGAACTGCCCCTGACAAGAGTACTTGCTTCGATGGAATATGCCGGCATTCTGGTGGACAGACAGGGAATTCAGGAATTCGGCAGAAATCTGACAAAAAAAATTGCCGAAATTCAAAAGCAGATTTATGAACTTGCCGGAGAAACATTCAATATTGCCTCGCCTAAACAGCTGGGTGTCATTCTGTTTGAAAAATTAAATCTGCCTGTCAGGAAAAAAACAAAAACCGGCTATTCCACAAATGCCGAAGTTCTTGAAGAACTCAGAGACAAGCACCAAATTATTGATCTGATTCTGGAATATCGGCAGTATACAAAATTGCAGTCCACTTATGTGGACGGCCTGCTGAAAACAATCAGCGATGACGGCAGAATTCATACAAATTATAAACAGACAGAAACACGTACAGGAAGAATTTCTTCTACAGAACCAAATCTTCAGAATATTCCTGTCCGGACAGAATTAGGCCGCCAGATGCGGAAATTTTTCAGAGCGGAAGACGGCTGTATCCTGCTCGATGCCGATTACAGTCAGATTGAACTGCGCTTGATGGCACATCTCAGCGATGATAAGGCCATGCAGGAGGCATTTAAATCCGGCGCGGATATTCATACTGCAACTGCCGCTAAAATTATGAATATTCCGGAAACAGAAGTCACGCCGGAAATGCGCAGTGCTTCCAAAGCAATTAATTTCGGCATTCTGTACGGTATGGGCGCGTTTTCGCTCTCGAAAGATATTCATGTCACAAAGCACGAAGCACAGAATTATATCAATGAATATCTGGGTTCGTTCCCGAATGTTTCCGGCTTTCTGGAAAAAATTGTGGAAGATGCAAAAAATTCCGGCTATGTCTGCACGATGTATCACCGCAGAAGATATGTCCCGGAATTGCAGTCCAAAAATAAACAGATTCAGGCATCCGGAAAACGCATCGCGATGAATACGCCCGTCCAGGGTACTGCTGCGGATATTATTAAACTCGCTATGATCCGCGTGCATGACAGGCTGGAACAGGAAGTGCCATCGGCAAAATTGTTGTTGCAGGTGCATGACGAGCTGATTGTCGAAGTCCCTCTTGCAGATGCCGAACAGGCTTCCCGGATTCTGCATGAAGAAATGATTCATGTTGCACAGCTCTCCGTGCCGCTGATTGCCGATGTCAGTCAGGGAGAAACTTGGTATGATGCTAAAAATTAAAACTTTGCAGGAAACAGATTATGCTCTGCTGAATGCCTGTGCTGTGCTTTCCGGTCTCTGCCTGCCGTCAGAAGCCTGGAGCTTTCAGAGCTTCTGCTCTGAAACAGCAAAACCAAACGGCATCGTCCTTGCCGCTGTGGAACATGACAGACTGCTCGGCTTTCTGACAGGTTCCTGTGTTCTGGATTCTGCCGACCTGACAAGCCTCGCCGTGCACCCCGATTACCGCCGGCAGAAAATTGCATCTTGTCTGATTAATCATTTTTTGAACTGGGTGAATGCAGATGCTTCCGTTTTTCTGGAAGTGCGGGAATCTAATCTCCCGGCAAGAAAATTTTATCAGACGCACGGGTTTGAAGAAATCGGCATACGGAAAAATTTTTATCAGAAGCCTGATGAAAATGCAGTTCTGATGAAATTGGATTTTAACGAAAGTGAGTGAATTTCATGTTGATTTTAGGTATTGAAAGCTCCTGCGACGAAACTGCCGCAAGTGTCGTGAAAGACTGCACAGAATTGAAATCTTCTGTGATTGCCTCTCAGGCTATGGAACATCAGAAATATGGCGGCGTTGTCCCGGAACTCGCATCCAGAAGGCATTGCGAAAATATTCTTTCCGTAACAGAAAAGGCTCTTGCGGATGCCAATATCACAGCGGACGATCTGGACGGCATCGCCGTGACTTATACCCCCGGCCTGATCGGCGCACTGCTGGTAGGTGTGAACTTCGCCAAAGGCATGGCCTTCGCCGCCGGAAAACCTCTGATTCCCGTGCATCATATCACAGGGCATATCGCCGCCAATTATCTGGTGCACCCGGAACTCCGGCCGCCTTATCTGTGCCTGGTTGTCAGCGGAGGTCATACTATGCTTGTGGAAGTGACGGATTATACAAAATTCCGGATTCTCGGCACGACACGCGATGATGCCGCCGGGGAATGCTTTGATAAATGCGCCCGTGTGCTGGGCTATCCGTATCCGGGGGGCGTGCAGATTGATAAGGCCGCCCAGACCGGCGATGCCGGAACATATCAGCTGCCCCGGCCAAGAGTCGCCGGAAGTGATCTGGATTGCAGTTTTTCCGGATTGAAAACGGCCGTCATCAACATGGTGCACCATGCCGCACAGACAGGCGAAACAATAGATGCGCCCTCGATGGCGGCAAGTCTACAGAGAACCGTTGCCGAAATTTTAACGGAAAAAACCGAACTCGCCGCCCGGAAAACGGGTTACACGACCATTGCTATGGCCGGGGGAGTTTCGGCGAATTCGGGGCTTCGGGCATCGATGCAGAGGATGTGTCAGGCGCATGGTTACCGGCTGTACATGCCGCCGCTGTCGCTGTGCGGAGACAATGCGGCAATGATTGCCTGTCAGGGTTCCTACAACTTTCTGGCAGGAATCACGGCGGATGAAAGTCTGAACGCGTATGCATCCGGCACGGCCATCGGAGAAATGAAAGAAATGTAAAAAAATCCCCTCCCGGAGAACCGGGAGGGAACATTTACTGCATATATTTTTTGATAAATTCAGCAGGTGTTAAAATTTCCGGCTTTTCCATTCCCAGCTCTGAAAAATCTTTATCACCTGTAATCAGGATGTCAATATTTTCCGTCACGGCACTATATAATACGGGATAATCTTTGACATCACGGATATACAAATCTTTTTTATCGAAATTCAGCGGAGTATGAACATACTCATATCTGATGCCGGAAAAAAATTCTTCAACATTCTGTATTTTTCCAGGAAATTTTCTTTTAATTACCTCATACAGTTCTTCCATAACATAAGAAGAGATGACGAGCGTGTGGCAATCGTGCACATAAGTCATAATTTGATTCATAGTATGAGAACGGAATACTGAAGCAGAAATCAGAATATTTGTATCAAGCATGATTCTGAGTTTTTTCATCTGCGATTTCCTTTCTGACATCTTTAATCATAGCAACCACATCGTCCATATCTTTTAATCCTAAGCGTTCGGCTTCGCCCTCGAAAGCATTTTGCAGTTTATGCAATTCAGTCATCATAGAGCTTACAAGGATAATTTTTCCGTTTTCTTCTACAAAAGAGACGGTATCGCCGACAGTTACACCAAGTCTTTGGCAGACAGTTTCCGGGAGTGTAATTTGTCTGTTTTCACTAATCATTACATTTGTCATAGCAATGCACCTCACTTTTTTTCAGTATACCACAAAAAGAGGAGTTTGTCAAGGAATTTGGGAAAAAAATCCCCTCCCGGATAACCGGGAGGGGTAATGTTTAAGGTTGAATCAGCAAATTGCGTTAGCAATTACTCAGTTGCTGTACCAGCCTTCGGAACGCCATTGTCATCAAAAGTCATTTTAACAGTAGCAGTAGCAGTTTCATTAGGAGTCGGATAACCGCCGTAGTAGTTGCCGTCAGTAGCGATTGTACCTGTGCAGGCACCAGCCTTTACATAATAAGCGAAGCCGTACTTGGAGTTGTTAGCATCTGCGAAATAGTTTGCGATCAGGCCGTTCAGCTTTCCTTCAGCACTTGTATCTGTGGTAGTACCAGATGCAGCAGAAGCTGTCAGCGAGAAACCAGAATCAGCAGAGCTGAACTTTGAAGACAGACCGCCCAGGTAATGAGCTTTATCCAGAGAAGAGAGCGTAATGTTGCCCTGAGAATCCAGCTCTACCAAAGAGGTGTTAACTGCGTCAAACAGGGACTTGGCGTTGCTGTTCATGGAAGAAACTTTGGATTTCTTTACGTAACCCAGCATGGACGGTACGAGGATTGCGGCGAGTACACCGATGATGGCGATAACTACGATCAGTTCTACCAGTGTAAAGCCCTTGACTGTTTTTCTTGTTTTCATAGTGAAAACCTCCTTATAATAATAAATTAAAGATAAAAATTCATCAGCTCTACCGCTTTGCGCTTCTGCTCCAAATGCGGATGAACATAAAGATTCATCGTGATGCTGACCGAGGCATGTCCCAGCAGTTCGCTGACGGTTTTGTAATCTGCACCGTTTTCAATCAGGCGCGTGGCGAACGTGTGGCGCAGTCCGTGAAAATGAATCGGCGGAAGTTCCGCTTTTTTCAGGAGTCTGTTGTAATAGTCCCGGTAGGTGCGCGGCTCTGTCGGTTCGGACTTGCCCGTCAGAAGATATGTTTCCGGGTCTTCCGGCTTCATCTGTTTCAGGACAGTGTACAGCAGGGTAGAAATGGGAATCAGCCGGACGGAATTTTTTGTCTTGGGCGGAGTAATGATGATTTTCGTTCCGGTTTTACCGTTTTCGTCACGAAGATAAACTCTTTGCAGTGTGTGACTGATTGTCACGGTACGGTTTTCCAGGTCGATATGTTTCCATTGCAGTGCGCACAGCTCGCCGATGCGCACCCCCGTGTGCAGACAGAACAGAATGCCCAGATTTTTCGGGTTCAGATGCAGATAAAGATACTGTGTCAGCAGAGCCTGTTCTGTTTTGGAAAAAGTCTGTACAGTCTGACGGTGTTCCTGCGGCGGAAAGAGGATTTCAAAGCTCCGGGGAGGAACATATCCGGCCTTGGCGGCGGCCTTCATGGTGAGTTTTACCAGCATGACGAGGCCTTTCACGGTATGTTCGGAAAGACCGCCCTGACCGTCACAGCGGCCGCGGTTCAGCCACAGCAGAGCGGTCTGCTGTAATTTTTCCTCGGTAATGTCGGTAAGCAGACAGTTTCCCAGTTCCGGGAGAATATGGGTTTCCAGAGCCTGACGGTAATTTGCCAGAGTAGCCTGTTTGAGATAAGGCTCTTTGGCGGCGGTCCACAGGCGGATCCAGTCTGCATAAGTGATGTTTCGGCTTGTATGAAAATTCATGACAAGCACCTTCCTTTCTGTGATAAAATAGTTGTGCAGAGCACAGGGCTTATCATAACACAGAAAGATTCTTTTGTGAAAAACATAAAGGATGATTGACAAAATCGAAACAAAATATGTCTGAAACGTGAAGGGAATGTTTTAAATTTTTAAATAAAACGAATTTACTATTAGTAATTTATGAACAGATATTTACTAAAAAATATATGGAAAAACCCCTGTTTTCCGTCATTTACAACATGGAATAATTTTACATGATATTATTAAAAAAGCGCGGAAAAGTGCCGGAAACGGCTTAAAATAGGGGGTTTCCCGTGTTATACTGACTGTGATTAAAATTGTACAATTTGACGAAAAATGCCTTTGCTTAAACGTTTTAGATTTCGATTTCGTAAAAGTTCGTTCATAATTTGTTTTTTTTTCGGAAAAGTATTGACAAAAGTTTAGACATATGCTATAATAGCATTGTAAGGAAAACACAGAGACCGAAAAAGAAAAACGCTGTGGATTCCAGAAGGGCAGACGGCAAACAGCCACTGCAAAACATATTTTATTTATTATTATAAGGAGGTTTTCACTATGAAAACAAGAAAAACAGTCAAGGGCTTTACACTGGTAGAACTGATCGTAGTTATCGCCATCATCGGTGTACTCGCCGCAATCCTCGTACCGTCCATGCTGGGTTACGTAAAGAAATCCAAAGTTTCTTCCATGAACAGCAACGCCAAGTCCCTGTTTGACGCAGTTAACACCTCTCTGGTAGAGCTGGATTCTCAGGGCAACATTACGCTCTCCTCTCTGAATGGCAAGCATACTCTGGGCGGCCTGAGTACAAAGATGGATTCCGGTTTTGCACTGACAGCTTCTGCTGCATCTGGTACTACCACAGATACAAGTGCTGAAGGAAAGCTGAACGGCCTGATCACAAACTATTTCGCAGATGCCAATAACACAAAGTACGGCTTCTCCTACTATGTAGATGCTGGTGCCTGCACAGGTACAATTGCTACTGACGGCAACTACTACGGCGGTTATCCGACACCTAACGACACTGCTACTGCTACTGTTGCTATGTCCTATGATGCCAAGGGCGTTCCGCAGCCTGGTGCCACAACTAAGTAATTGCTGATGCAATTCACTGATTCAAATTTAAACTGATTTTCCCTCCCGGTTATCCGGGAGGGAATTTTATTGTGGGTACTTGTTTTTGCGTTTGGAATATGCTATAATAATATAAATCTGAACAGGATCCGGAGGATGTTTATGAATATAAAAATCATCAGACAGAAAAAAACAGAATGCATCGTGCTGGCATTGTATATAATCGGCGTGAGTGTTCTCAGTGCGTTTCATGAGGCTTGTTTCGATGAAGCTCAGGCCTGGGAAATTGCAAGATGTGCCTCAGTCAGGGAAATTCTGACAGTCATACCGCATTATGAAGGGCATCCGCCGCTGTGGCATCTCATTCTGCTGCCTTTTGCCAGAAGCGGCGCACAGTTTGATGTTTCACTGCATCTGATTAATATTCTGTTCAGTACCTGCGCCATGGGACTGCTGCTGTTCCGGTCGCCGTTCCCGAAGATTGTGCGGTATTTCCTGCCGTTTACCTATTTTTTCTTCTATCAGTACGGCGTAATAGGAAGACCCTACAGCCTGATGATGCTTGCCGTGATGCTTGCGGCCGTCACCTATACAGACCGGAACAGGCACCCCTGGAACTATATTCTTGCATTGTGCCTGATGTGTCTGTGTTCGGCGTACGGCATCATGATTTCCGGCGGTCTGTGCGCGGTATGGACGGCCGAAATCCTGACAGAACTGCACAGGAACAAAAATCTGAAATCCTTCTGGAAAGATGCGCGTTTCTGGGCGTTATGCATGATTCTGCTGCTGGCGGCCGTTCTGATTCTGATGATTCTGCCGGCGGAAGACTGCTATTATGATAATATCGAAGAAAACTCCACAGTACAGAATCTGCTTTCTCCGCGGAGCTGGGCAGTGTTTCTGATTATTTCGTTTGATGCATGGTTCGGGGAATATCTCAGCTATGCAAGATGGAGCACGAACGATACAACACTCATCATAGAAAGTGCAGGGAGCATAATCATGTGGGCAATGCTGATTCCTCTGCTGATGAAAAACAAAAAATGCCTTACTTATTTGATACCGTATATATTATTCAGCGGCTTTATGGTATTTCATTATTTTTCGCCGCATCACATGGGTATTTTTATCATGTTTCATATTTTTATTTTCTGGGTGATGGGGGCACAGCCGCAGGGAATGGAGATTCCGGAATATTTCAGAAAGCTGTTCGGCAGGATTGACAGCCCGGCGGTTAAAAAATCAATATTAGGCCTGGCAGGAGCATTATGTGCTGTTCCTGTGATTTACACAGCCGTTTCCGCATGGCATGAGGTCAGGGGACTGTATTCCCCGGCTTGTTTTGCAGAATTCATTCAGGAAAATCATCTGGAAGACCGGAAAATTCTGCTTGCATGGGATGTAAAATCAGATTCTGATTCCGGAGCAGATTTTTATCCGACGCATTACATGCCTGCGCCTCATGCCGAAATAAAAGCGCATCATACAGAAATTGCCGGACTTGGTTCACTGCTTTCTGTTTATTTTGACAGAAATATTTTCATGAATTTCAATATCAGCAGTCCGGAAGATTTATACATGCATTATCGTTATAAAGAAGATGTCGGGGCAGTTTTTGAACAATGGCGGAATGCAGGCCTTCCGGATTTTATTATTGATTACTGTCCTATTGATGAAGTATACGGGGAAGAAATGCTGAAAGAAACAGAATATGTCTGCATTGAAGAAGTAGAGGCAGGTATGATTTTTAAACTGAATCAGAAAGATATGGCACATCGTATTTTCATCCGCAAAGATCTGCTTGCAGAATATCCGCAGTTTCACCAGATATATTCATAAGAAAAAATACAGTATTCCGGTTTTTTTCCGGAATACTGTATTTCTGCATTAAGTAATGATTTAATATTCAATTCCTGCACGGGCAGAGATGCCTTTTTCATAGGGATGCTTGACTGCCTTGATTTCGCTGACATAATCGGCCAGATCCAGAAATTGCGGTTCCGGGTCACGGCCTGTCAGAATCAGTTCAGTTTTTTCGCGAACGCCGAACACAAGACGGCTTGCCAGTTCTTTATCCAGCAGATTGCAGCGGTAAGCCGCAAAGAACTCATCCAGCACGAGCATATCAGTCTTATGCTGGTATACTCTGTCCATTGCCTCGGAGAGCATTCTGTTATGGCAGTTTTTAATCTGGGCTTTGTCCTCATCGGTCATCTGGAACGTAAAGCCGTAATCTTTGTCGCAGCGCAGAACAGTAAATTCGGGAAGCCGTTTCAGGATTTCCAGTTCCGAAGTCGGGCTGCCTTTCAGAAACTGTACAAAATGCACGTGCATACCGTTTCCGGCGGCGCGGATCGCCTGCCCCAGAGCGGCAGTAGTTTTGCCTTTGCCGTCGCCGCAGTAGATTTGAAGCATAATTCTTCCTCCTTTCTGATAAAATAATTAAAAAAAATCAATTTTCTTTTTTGTGAGTCAGAAGCAGGCCGATTGTCAGCATCACAGACCCGGCACCGATGGCGGCACTTGTGCCGACAATATTCCAGAAACGGCGGCGGCGGAGTTTTTCAGAAAGATGCAGATAGGCTCTTTTTTCCATTTCTGTAAGATCACTTTCCGGCAGAACAGGGCTTTCCTGTCTGGTGTGCTGTTTCCGGACGGCGGCATATTGTCTGTAATATGCCTGACAGTTCCGGCATCCTCTCAGGTGGCTGCGGATTGCTGTTCTTGCCTCCGGACTGAGGGTTTTTTCATAATACATTTCTGCAATATCTGTCACTAATTTACAGTTCATGTTCATTTTCAATCGCCTCCGTCATCATTTTTTTGGCACGGTAATAAATTACTCTGGCAGAATTTTCGCTGATATGCAGGGCATCCCCAATCTGTGCATAGCTCATATCGGCATAAATGCGCAGAATTGTAACATCCTGATATTTTTTCGGCAGAGAAAGCAGTGCTTTTTTGGCAGCTTCTGCCAGAAACTGGCGTTCTACCGTATCTTCCAGATGTTCGGTTGTTTCGCTTTCATAAAATTCCATCAGTGTTTCCATGCTGATATTTTCCAGGTGATGCTTGTTTTTCCGCAGATAGCGGTAATATGTATGCTTGGCAATGGATGCAAGCCAGGTAAACACATCGCTTTCACCCCGGAATCTGTAAAAGGATACAAAAGCCTGATAAAACGTCTCCTGGGTAAGTTCTTCGGCAAGATCACGGTTTTCAGTCAGTTTATAAAGAAACGCATAGATGCGGGGAAAATAATCTTTGTATAAAGTTTCAAATTCGTGTTTCATATCGGAAACACCTCAGCTTTCTATTTAAGTTAGTACCGCGGCAGGCGGAAATATTACAAAATTCTGCAAATATTTTTTCGGCATATTTCACAAAATTTTATCCAAAAATTTGGAAGATATTTTTGTAACAAAATCTGTACAGGTGTGACTAATTAATAAAAGCGTTTGCTTAAGTCTAAATGCATGATTTTTAGGAGGCATAAAGTTATTATGAGTTTTCGTATTATAGGTACCGGGATGCATGTGCCGTCCAAAGTGGTTACAAATGATGACCTGGCACAGATTGTGGATACAAACGATGAATGGATCTCCAAAAGAGTCGGCGTAAAAGAACGCCGTTTCTCAGAAGACGAATTCGCTTCGGAAATGGGACTGAAAGCGGCTGAAAATGCACTGGAAAATGCCGGAATCAAGGCGGAAGAACTGGATGCTATTTTTGCAGCTACTGTCAGCGGTGAAACTTCTTCGCCTTCTATGTCCTGTATGATTCAGAACGGGCTCGGCGTTTCCTGCCTGGCTATGGATGTCAGTGCTGCCTGCTCTGCTTTCCTGTTTTTGCTGGAGACAGCCGCTGCATTCTTCGCACTGCATAAAGAATTCCAGAAAATTCTTGTGGTCGGTACCGAACGCATGAGCGGTATTCTGGATTTTGCCGACAGAAGCACGTGTGTAATTTTCGGCGACGGTGCCGGCGCGGCTGTTCTGGAACGCGGTGAAAATTATCTGGATTCTGTCATCACAGTCAAGGGCGGCGATACAGTCATCAAGATTCCCCACGGCAACGGCAATTCGCCCTATTTCAAGAAAGAACAGGATACGCCTTATATCCACATGCAGGGACAGGAAACGTTCAAATATGCCGTAACAGCCATTTCGCAGGATGTCACCAGTCTGCTGGAGCGCAATCACCTGACACTGGATGATATCGCCTGGATTGTGCCGCACCAGGCAAACAAGAGAATTATCGACTTTGCCGCCAAGAAACTCGGCGCGGAAAAAGAAAAATTCTTCTGCAATATCGAAAAATACGGCAATACCTCCAGTGCCTCTGTACCGATTGCACTGCACGAACTGGCACAGAGCGGCAAGTTAAAGCGCGGAGATAAAATCATTCTCTGTGCCTTCGGCGGCGGCTTATCCAATGCGGCCTGCCTGATTGAATGGTGATTCCCGGAAAAAATCCGGTTCACATATATTTATTTTAATTCTATTATATCATAAAAAGGAGAAATTTACAATGGAAGTACAGAACAAAATTATCGAACTGCTCGCAGAGGCTACAGACACAGATGCTGCTGAAATCAATGCAGATACTGCTTTTGCAGATCTGGGAATCGATTCTCTTGACCTGACAGAAATGGCAATGCAGCTGGAAGAAGAATTTGATATCGAACTCGAAATGAAGCCGGAAATCAACACAGTTGGCAAGCTGACAGAAGTTGTGGAATCCCTCAGAGGTTAAGCACAATGATGCAGTCTCCGCTTTGTGAACTGCTCGGCATTGCATACCCTGTCTTTCAGGGCGGTATGGCATGGATTGCGGACGGCAGACTTGCCGCCGCAGTCTCCAACGCCGGAGGGCTGGGCATTATCTCGGCCATGAATGCCAATGCTGAGTATGTCAGAGAACAGATTCAGCTTGCAAAAAGTCTCACAGACAAGCCGTTCGGCGTGAATATCATGCTGATGAGTCCGTTTGCTGATGAATGTGCACAGGTCTGTGCAGAGGAAAAACCTGCTGTCGTCACAACCGGCGCAGGCAATGCAGGCAAATATATCCCTATGTGGAAAGAAGCCGGGATTAAAGTGATTCCGGTGATTGCTTCTGTTACCATGGCCAAACAGGCCGAAAAAGCCGGCGCAGATGCCGTAATCGCCGAAGGACAGGAGTCCGGCGGCCATATCGGCGAACTGACAACTATGACACTTGTTCCTCAGGTAGTCGATGCTGTGAATATTCCCGTGCTTGCGGCCGGAGGAATCGGCGACGGCAGAGGCATTGCGGCAGCTCTGATGCTGGGTGCTGTCGGCGTACAGATGGGTACCAGATTCCTGGTCGCCAGAGAATGCGGCGTACACCAGAATTATAAAGATATGATTCTCAAAGCAAAAGATATTTCTACACAGGTGACAGGCAGAAGATTCGGCGGCAATACCTGCCGCGGCATCAAGAATAATTTTACAAGAAATTTTGTCAAACTGGAATTCGCCCCCGAAGCTACGCAGGAAAGCGTTGCCGATCTGGGTGCGGGTTCGCTCCGGAAAGCCGCTGTGGATGGTGATGTCAAGAACGGAAGCGTTCTTGCCGGACAAATTTCCGGTCTGGTGAACAAAGAACAGACCTGTCAGGAAATTATTGACGAAATTATGCAGGAGGCAGAAAACTGCCTGAAAGGAGCCGCAAAATGGGTAAAATAGCATTTGTTTTTTCCGGTCAGGGAGCACAGTATGTCGGCATGGGCAAGGCGTTCTATGATCAGTTTGATTCTGTCAGAAAATTATACAATGCCTGCGAAATCTTCCGTCCTGGTACGATGGAACAGAGCTTTACCGGCGATCCGGAAAATCTCAAGCAGACAGAAAATACACAGCCCTGTTTATATCTGGCCGATCTGGCCGCGGCTCTCGCACTGAAGGAAAACGGCGTGAATCCTGACGGACTGGCCGGATTTTCTCTGGGCGAAATCCCTGCTCTGGCACTCGGCGGAGCATATTCTCTGGAAGAAGGCTTTCAGATTGCTTCCGTCCGCGGAAAGGCAATGGCCGAAGCCTCTCAGGGTGTAAATGCCTCTATGATGGCAGTTGTCAAAATTCCGACCGAACAGGCCGAAGAACTTGCAAAGCCCTATGATAAAATCTATCCCGTAAATTATAATTCGCCCATGCAGCTGGTATTTTCCGGCGATAAAGAACAGCTGGAGGCATTCGGCGCAGAGGTCAAGGCTGCCAAAGGCCGCGGCCTGATGCTAAAAGTCAGCGGCGCGTTCCATTCGCCCTATATGACCCCTGCGGTAGAGCCGTTTGGGAAAGCTCTGGAAAATTTTGAAATCAAGCTTCCGGAACTCCCTGTCTATGCAAATTATACTGCCGCGCCCTATGAAGGCGACCCCAAAGCCCTCATGCTGGAACAGGTCAATCATCCCGTGCAGTGGACAAAATTAATCCGCCGCATGGCAGAGGACGGCTTCGACACGTTTGTTGAAACAGGCGTTGGCACAACGCTGCAAAAATTAATTACGCAGATTCTTCCGGAAGCAAAAGCATATCAGGTAGATTCTGTAGAATCTTTGCAGAAAACTCTGGAAGCTCTGAAAGCTTAAATCTATTATAAAATACGAAAGGACGAAATTCCCATGCTAAGAAATAAGATTGCCGTTGTGACCGGCGGTTCACAGGGCATCGGATTGGAAATATGTAAAAAATTCGCAGAAAACGGCGCAGCTGTTGCAGTTGTGGATATCAATCCCCCTGAAAAACTGGAAACTGCCGTGCAGGAAATTGCAAAATCCGGTACGGCGGTCAAGGCCTATCAGTGCAATGTGGCAGACAGTGCCCAGGTAGCCGAAGTCTGCAAACAGATTCTGGCTGATTTCGGCAGTGTGGATATTCTGGTCAATAATGCCGGAATCACAAAAGACAATCTGATTCTCCGCATGAGTGAAGCGGATTTCGATGCTGTCATCGATGTAAATTTAAAAGGCGCATTTTATATGACAAAGAATTTTTATCGCCCTATGATGAAGAAAAAATACGGAAAGATTATTAATATCAGTTCTGTATCCGGCCTGTTCGGCAATATCGGTCAGGCAAATTATGCGGCATCCAAGGCAGGCATCATCGGCCTGACAAAGTCCACGGCAAAGGAACTGGCCGCAAAAGGCGTTTGCTGCAATGCCATTGCGCCGGGCTTTATCATAACAAGCATGACAGCTGATTTTCAGAATAACGAAGAATTAAAAAAGTCCATTCCTGTCGGACATTTCGGCAAGCCGGAAGATGTAGCGGCACTGGCACTGTTTCTGGCATCGCCGCAGTCGGATTTCATCACTGGCGAAGTCATCCGTGTTGACGGCGGCATGGCAATGTAAGGGAGGAATACTCTAGTATGAGAAGAATTGTGATTACAGGCATGGGCGCAGTTACCCCTATCGGAAATTCTGTAGAAGAATTTCAGAATGCCCTGTTTGCCGGAAAAAACGGCATCGGCCTGATTACCAAGTTTGATATTTCAGAATCTAAATATAAAGTAGCCGGCGAAGTGAAGAATCTGGATGCTGCTGCTTTGCTGGGTAAGCCCTTTGTCCGCAAAACGGACTCGTTTACACAGTTTGCAGTCATCGCCGCCAACGAAGCTATGGCACAGAGCGGCCTGAATGCCAATCCAGAAAAAGGCGATGTCAATATTGATTCTGAAAGAATGGGTGTATGTTTCGGTTCCGGCATCGGCGGCGTGGAGACGCTTTGTGCAGATCATAAAAATCTGCTGGAAAAAGGCCCTAAAAAAGTTTCGCCTCATTTTGTGCCTAAGATGATTTATAATATCGCCGCCGGAAATATTGCCATTCAGTTCAAGGCAAACGGCCCCTGCACAGCAGTTTCCACCGCCTGCGCAACAGGTGCTACCGCTGTCGGCGAAGGTTACAGAAATATCCTGCACGGTTATGCAGATGTCATGATCTGCGGCGGTTCAGAAGCCGGCATTACTCCGCTGACACTGGCCGGATTCGGAAACTGTCAGGCCCTGACAGACAATCCCGACCCCGAAAAAGCCTGCCGTCCGTTCGATAAAAACCGAAACGGCTTTGTCATGGCCGAAGGTGCCGGAGTCATCGTTCTGGAAGAATATGAACATGCCAAGCAGCGCGGAGCCAAGATCATTGCCGAAGTCTGCGGCTATGGTGCTACCTGCGATGCCCATCATGTAACAGCTCCCGACCCGGAAGCCACTTATGTGGCCAAGGCATTTTTACAGGCTGTTCCGGAAGAGATGAAGGCAAATCTGGACTGCTCTAAAATCTATGTCAATGCACACGGCACAAGCACGCCCCTGAATGATAAGACTGAAACAAATGCTCTGAAAAAAGCATTCGGCGAAGATGCTAAAAAACTGCATATCAGCTCCAGCAAATCCATGACCGGCCACATGCTCGGCGCAACAGGCACTGTCGAAGCCATTGCCGCTGTGCTGGCACTTGTGAATGATACCGTTCCGCCTACGATTCATTATGAAGAAGCCGATCCGGAATGCGATCTGGATTATACGCCCAATACGGCTGTCAAGACACAAATCGATCTGGCATTGTCTTCCAATCTGGGCTTCGGCGGTCATAATGCCGTACTGGCATTCCGGAAAATCTGAGGTGATCGGCATGACAAAAGAAGAAATTATGCAGATTATTCCTCACAGAGATCACATGCTCCTGATTGATGAAGCATATGTGGAAGACGGAAAAGCACACGGCAAGCATTATGTAACAGGAGAAGAATTTTTCCTGAAAGGACATTTTCCGGGGAATCCTGTCGTGCCGGGTGTGATTCAGTGCGAAATTCTGGCACAGTCGGCCTGTGTGCTGCTCGCCGGAGAATCCAAAGGCAAAACCCCGTATTTTACCGGACTGAATAACGTAAAATTCAAAACCCCTGTCAAGCCCGGCGATGTCTTCGAGACAGAATGCGAAATCATCAAGAGCAAGGGCGCATTTTATTTCTGCAAAGGAAAGGGCACAGTCAACGGTAAATTATGCGTTTCTGCCGAATTCTCCTTTGCACTTGTGGAGGCCTGAACGTTATGAGCTTTATTGATAATATTATGCAGAAAGTCAACGGCTCGGCGAAAATTACCTGTAAAAAATGCAGTCATGAAGAGACTTTAAGCAGTCTGGAACAGCATGATTATATCTGCCCGGAATGCGGTAATTATTTTCGCCTGGATGCCCGTGCCAGAATTAAATATATCACAGACAGAAACAGCTTTAAAGAACTGGATAAGGGACTTGTCAGCAAGGATTTTCTGGAATTTCCGAATTATCAGGAAAAACTGGAAAAAGCCCGCAAGGAAACAGGCGAGGATGATGCTGTTGTCTGCGGTACTGCCTTTATTGCAGATAACGAGTGTGCTGTGTTTGTCATGAATTCTAAATTCATCATGGCCAGCATGGGCAGCGTAGTCGGCGAAAAAATTACAAGACTGTTTGAATATGCTGCGGAACATCAGCTTCCCGTTGTGGGATTTACCGCTTCCGGCGGCGCAAGAATGCAGGAAGGTGTCATCTCACTTATGCAGATGGCCAAAGTCAGCGGCGCAGTCAAGAACCACAGCAATGCGGGACTGCTGTATATTACCGTCCTGACCGACCCTACAACCGGCGGCGTAACAGCAAGTTTTGCCATGCAGGGCGATATCATTCTTGCCGAACCTAAAGCACTCATCGGCTTTGCCGGCCGCCGCGTGGTAGAACAGACAACCAAAAGCAAACTTCCGGATAACTTCCAGAAAGCCGAATTCCTGCTCGAACACGGCTTTGTTGATGCGATTGTCCCCCGTCCGGAACTGCGCGATACGCTCGCCGAACTGCTTGCACTTCATAAAAGGAGCGTGTAAATCATGAATTCTTATGTGAAACTCAAAACAGCAAGAAAAAACGGCCGTCCTACCGGCGGTGCCTATGTAGAACAGATTTTTGAATATCCTATCGAACTGCACGGTGACAGAAGATTTGGCGACGACCTCGCAATTATGGGCGGCGTGGGTTTTCTGGAAGGCCGCCCCGTCACTTTCCTTGCCATGGAAAAGGGTACCGATCTGGAAAGCCGTCTGGCACGGAATTTCGGCTGTCCTAAGCCGGAAGGCTACCGCAAAGCTTTAAGACTTATGAAACAGGCCGAAAAATTTCATCGTCCTGTCATCTGTTTTGTCGATACACTCGGAGCCTATCCCGGCGCAGATGCAGAGGAACGCGGTCAGGGTCAGGCCATTGCAGAAAGTATTATGGAAATGATGGGCCTGAAAACGCCTGTGATTTCTGTTGTCATCGGCGAAGGCGGCAGCGGCGGCGCATTGGCTCTTGCCAGTGCCAATAAAGTCATGATTCTGGAAAATGCCGTGTATTCTGTCATTTCTCCGGAAGGCTGCGCCAGCATCCTCTGGAAAGAATCCAGTCAGGAAAATGTCGCCAAGGCCGCAGAATGTCTGCATATCACGGCACAGGATATGAAAAATTTTGAAATTGCCGAAGAAATTATTCCGGAAGATTTTCAGAATTTTTCCAAAATGTGCGCCAGCCTGAAAGAAAGCCTGATTGAAGCTGTGGATGAACTTGCTGTTTTGTCAGAAGAACAGGTAGTAGCGCAGCGTTATCAGCGGTTCCGTAAGTTCGGTATTTTTGAAGAGAAAAAAAGCGGAATTTTTAAGAAAAAATAAAAAATATTCCCCCTCTGATGCAGAGGGGGGTATATGCTATCTGGTCACATAACTTTTTATATGTGATATATAATTTTTATCTCTTTTTTTTGACAGCTGTCGATTTATTTTTCAAGGAGGAGTTTATGGAACCACTGTATCAGAAATACAGCAGGGCAGAATTCGATGAACAAGGACATTTCATCGGCTTTACCCTGCATTATGACGAAACTTATAATTTTGCATATGATGTTGTAGATGAAATTGCAAGACAGGAGCCCCGGAAAACTGCCATTGTCTGGTGTGATGAACAGGGCAGCGAAAAAATTCTGACTTTCAGGGAAATCAGTGAATTGTCCTCCAGAGCCGCTAATTATTTTTTAAGTCAGGGCATCCGGAAAGGCGACAGAGTTCTGTTAATGCTCAAACGGCATTATGAATACTGGTACCTGCATATGGCACTGCATAAGATCGGCGCGCTTTCCATTCCGGCGACACATATGCTCCAGCCGCATGATATTGCTTACCGTATCGAGGCCGCAGGCGTGAAAGCAGTTATCTGTGCCGAAGATCAGGATCTGTGCCGCCGTATCCGGAAAGCCGCAGAAAATAAAAATCTGTTGCTGTATACAGTTCGTGAAGAGCGCGAAGGCTTTACTTGTCTCGATCAGCCCGTAGAACAGGCTTCTCCGGAACTGGAACGTATCCCGACAAAAGTAACCGATCCTATGATTATGTATTTTACATCCGGAACAACAGGAAATCCTAAAATGGCCGTGCATAATTATACTTATTCTCTGGCACATATCGTTACAGCAAAATACTGGCAGTGCGTCAGGGATAACGGTCTGCACCTGAGTGTGGCCGATACAGGCTGGGCAAAAGCATCCTGGGGAAAACTTTACGGACAATGGCTCTGCGGCAGTGCTGTGATGGTATATGAATTCGATCGCTTCAACAGCGAAAAAATGATGCAGGTAATCCAGAAATATCAGGTAACAAGCTTCTGTGCGCCGCCGACCCTCTTCCGGCTGATGGCCAAAAACGGCATCCGCCGCGAGGCCTTCGCAAGCGTGGAACATGCTTCTACTGCCGGAGAAGCCCTTCAGGAAGAAATTATCAGATTATTTTATGAAAAAACAGGACTTGAAATTATGGAAGGCTTCGGCCAGAGCGAAACTGTCCTGATTATCGGCAATTTTAAAGGCTCTCATCCGAAACGCGGTTCAATGGGCAAGCCAAATCCGTTATATCATGTCATGCTTGTGGACAAAGACCAGAACCCGGTCAGCCCCGGCGAACAGGGCGAAATCGTCATCAATACCAGAAACAGAATGCCGGAAGGCCTCTGCCAGGGCTACGAACGCAATGCCGATGCCAATGCACGTTACTGGAAAAACGGCATTTTCCATACCGGAGATACGGCTTATTATGATGAGGACGGCTATTATTATTACATCGGCCGGCTGGATGATGTCATCAAGTCCAGCGGCTACAGAATCGGGCCTTTTGAAGTAGAAAGCGTTCTGATTCAGCATGAAGCCGTTCTGGAATGCGCTGTCACAGGTGTTCCCGATGCCGAGCGCGGTCAGCTGGTCAAGGCGACAATCGTTCTCCGGAAAGGCTATGAATCCAGCGAAGAACTCAAAGAAGAAATCAAGCAGTTCGCCAAAGCAAGACTTGCCGGATATAAATATCCCAGAGTGATTGCGTTTGCAGAATCGCTTCCGAAAACTCCCAGCGGAAAAATCTGTTATAATCAGATCCGTGAGAAAGACTGGAAATAATAAAAGCAGCGACAGCAGGTTTTATTCTGCTGTCGTTTGATTTTTATTTTTAAGTTTCTGCATTGCAGTGAATAAAATCAGAAAAATAATGCCTGTCATGCTGATGATAATAAATGCTGTGCCGGTTCGGGCAGTGAGGTAGTTCAGATAACCCGTCACGGCTGCATAAATCTGTGCATCTTTGACGACGAACGCCGAAAAATAATCTGTTTTCAGAAGATACAGACACGGCACTGAAATCAGCAGGCCGGAAATCGTTTCGGTCAGCCCCAGCCAGTAGAGCAGTTCTGAAAAATTTCCTTTGCAGCACAGAATCAGCAAAATCAGAATGACTGCGGTGCAGATGCAGAGCACTGTCATGATTTTTTTGAAAATATCCAGAAATTTCCGGAGCTTGTCAAACCAGCCGTGTTCGTAAATTGTGCCGAATCTGAACGTATCCGCCGTGTAGAGAATTTTTGCTTCGGCTTCTTCCAGATTGGCCTGTACTTTCTGATTGAAAATTTCATCTTTCTGGATATTATTAGCATCTGCATACTGGTGAAAGAAATCCGTCACGGAAGCTTCCAGTTTGGTGAAATCCATTGCAATGAGATAACCGTCGCCGATATGAAAATGCAGATGTTCCATAGCTTCTGAAATGCTGGAAAGAATCCCCTGTTTCATATCTTCCTGCGTGATGGCATTCAGATAGACTTCTGCCGGAATGCCTGTGCTGTTCGTTCTGGACTGGAAATAGCTTTCCAGAGCAGCATAGGCTTTTTCATCAAGATGCTGCTGTTCTGCAACAGTCTCAAAAGCTTTCTGCGTCAGGGCAGTATGCTGCACCAGAAGGCAGAGTTCTGTTCCAATCGTCAGGAAAATCAGCAGAAAAGTCAGAAGAATTTTCGGGAGATAGAATCTGATTTTTGTCATGAATTCGCCTCCTCTGCCGGATGATAGAACTGTCTGCTGACCAGCGTACAGATTACACCTGTACGGTTTTCCGAAGTGCCGAGCACCTGGGCTTCGCAGGTATAGAGAGTCAGGCGGTCATCTTCCGTGGGAAGAACGTATTTCTTGTTTGTGTTCACAAACTGGATTTTTTCGCTTACCTGATAGGTAAAAATGCCGTATTCTGTATAGAGTGTGACGGTATTGCCGGGTTCGAGCTGATTTAAATTGGCAAAAAAAGTATTGACATGCGCATCAATGACAGAATTGCCTTTTTCGCCGATGACGACAGAACTCGTTGCCTGACATGCGCCGCGTTCCAGCAGTTCAGCACTGGAGCCCCAGTAAACAGGAACGGAAAGCGAAATGTCTTCACATTGCAGAACGGCATACTGTTCGCCGAAAGCCGGACGAATGACCTCGCCGCTGTCATAGAGCTGTTCCTGTTCCGCGGCGGGTGTTGTTTCAATCTGATTTTCTTTGATGACAAGCCCGTTCAGCCCGGAAGAAGGCGCAATTTTCATGCTCTGGTCCATAAAGACGACGTTCAGGTAAGTCTGTGCTTTTTCATATGGCTTGATCAGGACTGCAATGCATACGCCGATACAGAGAATCAGAAGGCACACACCTGTCAGAAGATAAACCGGCAGGGATGATTTCTGTTTTTTATCTGCCAAAGAATGTTACTCCTTTCGGGTTACGGATTATCATGTTCCGTATGTTGGATATACCAGTACAGCCAGCCGAATCCGGCAGCAGAAATCAGAATGCCGATGCCGGCCGCCAGCAGGGGCTTGGTATAGGAAATGCCTGTCTCGTCAATCACAATGCCGACTTCGGCTTTATCCACAACAACGCCTTCCTGATTGCGTACAGTAAGAGAGATATCTTTATCTGTAATTTCATCGACAGTAATATTCATGCCCATTGTTGTGGCAGTATCGATATATTTCTGCATAATAGCAATTTTTTCGTCTGTAGGGAGCTGTTTGATGATGCTGTTGCGGGCTTCTGTGCTGAGTCCGGCAATAAAATCGGTTTTGTCATCCGTGTCCAGAGAATTGACATATTCCTGTTTTTGTTCCAGTGTCATGCTGATGAATTCGCTGTCCGGAATATATTTTTCGGGCTGTGTTTCGGGCGGAACAGTTGTTTCAGGGGCTGTCTGCTCTGTTGTTTCGGGAGCTGTCTGGGATTCTGAGGGATTTTCTGTTGTTTCGGGTGCAGAAGTTTCAGGCTGTGTTTCGGCTTCTGTAGGGACAGAAGTTTCGGCTGTTTCTTTTTCGGCAATTTTAGCTCTGGCTTCGTCGGGGTCTATGCCGAACGAGTTATAGACAAATTCCTCGGTCTGTTCGTTGTAATCCAGTACACTGTCATAGGCTTCGTCAAGCTGCTCCTGGGTATATTCTCCGGAAGCCCATTGATTATAGCCGATCTGGATGATATTTTCCGGCCAGCCGGCTTCTCTTGCTTTTGCGGCGACTTCATCCGGCGTATAGGCAGAAACGCCAAGGCTGGCACAGCAGAGGCAGGCTGTCAGAATACCGGCCGGAAGCAGATAATATTTCTTTTTTGTCATACAGAAACACCTTCCTTTCCTGAAAATATTATAACAGATTTGCAGCATAAATGCAAGTGTAAATTTCTGCCTTTTTTAGTCTTCGTCATGCTCAGCCAGATAATTGACAATATCCCCTATCGTATGAATAGAATCTACTATTTCGTCCGGAATTTTAATATCTGTTGCGCTTTCAATCGACATAATCAGTTCTACCGCATCCATAGAAGTAGCATTCAGGTCTTCCAGAATATCGGTATGTTCGTTCAGGTCATCAATATCCATGTCAAATTGTTCTGCCACAATAGCGGCGATTGTTCTGAAATTCATAATAAAATATATCCTCCTTCTTATCGCAAGGCCTTACTGATTTTTAGTATAATAAAAAAGAGAGATTCCGTCAATATTCTGGATGCCAATCTTTCAGAATTTTTTCAGCGGCGATTTGTGCAGAATGCCGTTTTATTATACTATAAGTTTATTTTTATAGAAATAATACAAAATAAAAGAACAGAATCGCTCGCTTTTTCCAGAATATGGATTTTTTTGTCTGGAAAAATAAGCCTGCCTGAAAAATCTGAAAAACACAATTCCTGATTTTTTTAAGATGCTGTTTGATCAATGCATGAATATGATAAATTTATATGAGAATCGCAGAGTTTCTAAGCCGTTTTTTGTGCAGATAACAGAAAAACGGGAAAAATTCTTGTTTTGTTCAGCGTTTTGTGCTATAATAAATGAAATTCCAAAGCAAATATCTCATTTACTTATCAAGGAGGAAAATTTCCATGAGACAAAAGAAAATCCTGGCTGTGCTGGCTCTGGTGCTGGCAGCCGCTACCGCAAGTGTAAGCAGTCTTACCGCTTATGCTGAAACAAAAGCCGTTTCCATTGCTTATACAGAAAATGCCGGCAAGGAAACCTCTCTCTCCAGCGAAGGTACAACACTCCGCAAGAATATTTATAATGTCTGGGGTCATAATGTGACAGATATCGATGGCGAGAATACCCCTGTTTCAGAATATATTAAAGTTGATTTTACTGTAGCAGGCCTTGGCGAAAATGCTTATAACGTAACCAAAAATGATGACGGTACAGAAACGCAGGGCGATGCTTATATGGCCTGGCTGATCGGTAATGCCGGAGATCACAACAATCAGTGGCATATCGTAGACGAAGGCGACGACAAAGCTGACGTAACTGACGAGGAAAAAGTTGCTATTACCGGCGACGGTACTTACTCTGTTACATGGGTGCTGGATGAGGCTTCTTCCAGTATCGGTATGCTTGCACTGGAAACAAATATCAATTTCTACCAGTACGGCGAAAGCATTGAAGCAAGCGGCATTACTATTACAATTAATTCTATCGAGACAGTTCAGGATGTGGAAGAAACCAGCGAAACAGAAACTTCTTCTGAAAATGCCGAAGAACCTACAGAAGCTCCTACAGAATCCGCTGTAATCAGAGAAGTTGTAGAAATTCCCTATACTCCCTCGGAAGGTTCTACTACTTCTGAAGAAAAGGCTGTAGAAGGCAGCGAGACAAAAGTTCCTTTCCTGCGTAAGAATATCTTCAATACCTGGGGCAATGATGTCACTGATATCGACGGCGCAAATACTCCCGTCAATGACTATGTAGAAGTAGAATTTGATATTACCGGACTGGGTACCGATACTGCCGATGCAAACGGCAATGATTACTATGTATGGCTGGCCGGCTCCATCGGTGCTGCAAATCAGTGGAATCTGGAAGAAATGGCCGATACAGACAAAACAGCTCTGGCAAACGGTGACGGCACTTATACAGTAAGATGGACTCTGGATCAGGGTTCCAGCAATATTGCCTGCCTGATTCTGGAATCTAATATCGATACTACAAAATACGGTGCAACTCTGGAAGAAAGCGGTCTGGGCATTACAATCAAATCGATCAAGACTGTAAAAGTAACCGAACCCGAACCCGAACCGACTGAAACTGAAACAGAAGCTCCCACAGAAACAGAAGCTCCTACTTCTTCTACTACAACATCCACTACGAAAACAACTACTACAACCAAGGCAACTACTACAACTGCCAAGTCTACTACCACTACAGCTGCCAAGAGCGGTTCTACAGAATCTCCGAAAACAGGCGATGTCAATATCCCTGCTGCTGCCGGTGCTGCTGCCGCTGCCGCTGCTGCTGCTCTGTTCATGACTAAGAAAAAGAATGACTGAGTTTTCAGGCTGAAAAAATAAAATGCTGTGCTGTTCTGTTTGGGAACAGCACAGTTTTTTTATTGTATCGGCTTTTCTTTGCAGATTTTTTCAGCCAGTGTATTCGCCCAGTGTTCCGTATAAAATTCATAGTAAGAATATTTTTTTTCTTTGCGGATTTTTCTGAAATACGGCACGGAAAACCAAAGCACAGAAGGCAGAAAAATAATCGGCAGATACAGCCATCCCAGAATCAGAGACTGCAATGTATGGCCGTATTCATGAATCAGAAGATTTCTGTGCCGGCTGAAAGATTCCTTATCCATAAAGATAAAGCATCCGATAGAAGCACAGCAGTCCCGGTTCCAGCTTGTGACAACTGCACCCCGGAAAAATTTATGCTCTTTGTTCTGAATATGACAGATGCAGAACAGAATCAGTCCGATAAAATTCTGCGGCAGACACCATACCGGCTGACAAAGAAAATAGAAGACAGAAATTAATTTTTTCATGTTATTTTCTTCTGTTTGGTTTTTGTTTTTTTTCTTCATACATCAAAGCATCCGCTTTTTCAAACATTGTTTTGAGATCTTCATCAGAAGAAGTGTAAATTCCCACGCTTGCCGATACCTGATAGGGCTTGCCGGAATGCTGGTTATATTCATTCAGATAGGCCTGAATTTCGGTTTTAATCTGTACCGGGTCACAGTCCATCATCAGAATGCCGATCAGTTCGTCGCCGCCGTAGCGGCAGCACATGCCGTTCTGACAGGCGTTTTTGAGTGCTCTGGCAGAAACAGCAATGGCATTATCGCCCTCGGTATGACTGAACGTATCGTTGATATATTTCAGGCCGTCCAGATCGCACAGAATCAGAGTCAGCGCATCGAACCTGCGGGTTTCCAGCATGTGCTGATAGCGCAGATAGAAGGCTTTCCGGCTGTACAGTCCGGTCAGCGCATCAAACTGATAAATTTCTTCCAGCTTGCTTTGCAGATGCTTCTGATAACGGGAATTCCGGAAGCCGCTTAGTGCAGAATTCAGCATCATAGCGGTCTGATTGATTTTCATATAATTTTGTTTTCCGAAATCCCAGAAATGAAAGCATAAATATCCCATGGGAATTTCTACTGCATGAAGCGCGGTAAATAACAGCGGAATGCCGGAATCCAGCATTAATTTGATTCTTGGAATCATTTCCCGGAACGGAATCATCAGCTGTTCCGGCGGCCATGGCATATCCGTATCGGCCAGAATATACAGTTCTTCGCCGAACGGTGTGCCGGAATGAATCTGCATCGGGTCAAGAGAAGCATCAATGCATTCTGTTTTCAGCAGACAGGACATGTTATAGAACAGCCGGGTATCTGTCAGCTGCTGTGCGACTTCTTCAATGCTTTCACTGCTCTGGATTCTGGCAGAGATTTCATTCAGGTCTTCGCCTTCGCGCTGAAAGCGTGTCAGGCTGTCGTTGAGATTATTGATAAAATCGACCGTATCATTCAGCTGGATTTGTCTGCATCCGCAGGATTCGAGCAGAACAGGCTTGGGAATCAGCGTAACATGTTCCGGCAGGGGAGAGCCTTTTTCATAATTCAGCAGAAGAGAAGCCGTTTCTTTTCCCAGTTCGGTATAATCGCATTTGCAGGAGGTAATTTTCGGCAGAGAATAATAAATAGAATCAATGCCGTCAAATCCGGTGACAATGACATCCTGCGGCACACGGATGTGATGCTGTGCCAGCGTAGTGCAGACAGAAATTGCCATTGTGTCATTTGCACATACAATGGCCTTCGGAATCCTGTTTTCCCGGATCAGCTTTTCCGTTGCTTCCTTGGCAGGAACAGCCCAGAAATCGCCGTAACTGATATGATTTTCATCCAGAGTCAGCTGATATTTTTCCAGAACCTGCCTCATGACAGCAATTCTCTCGTCAGAAAATTCATTATCTTTGATGCCTGCCATCATATGAAAATCCGTAATATGATGCACTGTAATCAGATGGCGCACTACTTCGGCAAATCCGCGTGAAAAATCAAAATTGATATTACAGCAGTGTTCGCGTTTTCCGTTGATGACAATGGCCGGAATATGATGCTGAAAAGCAAAACTGCAAAGCGATTCCATGCAGTCGTTATTTTTAATAGTATCTTCCAGAATAATAATAGCGTCTGTGACTTCCGGTTGAATCAGATCAAAAACAAATCGTTCCCCCTGGTCAGATTTGGTATTCCAGAATAAATCCGAACCCGGCGTGTACAGAAATATACGCCACCTGTGCGGACGCAGCAGATCAGAAAATGATTGCAGAAATTCTCGCAGTACATCTTCGTAAGGCTTGGCAATGCATACCGCTGCAATTTTGTATCCGAGCAGCATAGTGTCATCTTCCTTTCATGATATTTTATTTATTATAACATATTTTATGGAAAAATGCAATATGATTTCAGGACAAAATGACGAAAAGAAAAATAAACTTTTCTCTTGACTTTTTTCTGAAAATATGCTATACTGTAAAAGATGCCGAAGATGTCAAGTGCTTCTGCTTTACATGCGGATGAAAGGGTGCTTGTGATGAAAAATCTGGATTTTGTTCTGCTTCTGGACTGCTACGGCGAACTGCTGACAGAACGACAGAAAGAACTTGCAGAATTGTATTATAACGAAGATTTTTCGCTTTCTGAAATCGCGCAGATGCACGGAATCAGCCGTCAGGCCGTCCGCGACAGTCTGCGCCATTCTGAACAAATCCTTGCACAGACAGAAGAAAAACTCGGCATGGCAGACCGAATCCGGCATATGCGTGCTTGTCTGGAACAGATTCTGGATTCCTGCCGCACGCAGAATCTTGCAAAAATTACCGAACTTGCAGAAAACGCTCTGCATTTATTATAACATGATAAAAAGACAAAGGAGCTGACAGTATGGCTTTTGAAGGGCTTTCCGAAAAATTAAGCAATGTATTCAAAAAACTGAAATCTCACGGCAGACTGACGGAAAATGATGTCAAAGAGGCAATGCGCGAAGTCAAGCTTGCTCTGCTGGAAGCCGATGTCAGCTATAAAGTCGTCAAGGATTTTGTTGCAAAAGTTTCGGAAAAAGCTGTCGGGGAAGATGTGCTCTCCAGTCTGACCCCTGCACAGCAGGTGGTAAAAATCGTCAATGACGAGTTAATCGACCTGATGGGAAATAATAACGAGAGAATTAATATTTCATCAAAGCCGCCGACTGTGATCATGATGTGCGGCCTTCAGGGTTCCGGTAAGACAACACATTCTGCCAAGCTGGCAAAATATCTCAAAGAAGAAGGCCATCGGCCCATGCTCGCCGCCTGCGATGTGTACCGCCCGGCCGCAATCCAGCAATTACAGATTGTCGGCGAAAAAGCCGGTGTCAAAGTGTTCGAGATGGGACAGATCGACCCCGTAATCATCGCCATGCAGGCTGTCCGCTATGCCAAAGACTACGGCCATGATATCGTGATTTTAGATACCGCCGGCCGTTTGCATATCGATACAGAACTGATGGAAGAACTCCAGAATATCAAGGCCAGTACAGAACCTGACGAAATTATGCTCGTTGTCGATGCCATGACCGGTCAGGATGCTGTCAACGTCGCAAAGGCTTTTGATGATGCGCTGGGGATTAACAGCGTGCTCATGTCCAAGCTGGATTCTGATACCAGAGGCGGCGCGGCACTTTCCGTGCTGGCAGTTACCGGCAAGCCGATTAAATTCATCGGCATGGGCGAAAAACTGGATGATTTTGAAAAATTCCATCCTAAGCGCATGGCATCCAGAATTCTCGGCATGGGCGATGTTCTGACACTGATCGAACGCGCCGAAAATGTCATCGATCACAGCAGTGCCGAAAAAATGACTAAAAAACTCCAGAATCAGGAGTTCGATATGAATGACCTGCTGGAACAGCTGAAACAAATCCGGAAAATGGGTTCACTCAAAAGTATTGTTTCCATGCTGCCCGGCGGCGATAAAGTGGACGAAGCCGCACTCGATGACAGACAGTTTGACCGCCTGGAAGCGATTATTCTCTCCATGACTCCGGCCGAACGCGCCAAGCCTTCTATCATCAATCCTTCCCGCAAAAGAAGAATTGCTGCCGGCTCCGGCATGAAAGTCGAAGATATCAACAGACTGCTGAAACAATTCGAGCAGATGCAGAAAGTGCTTAAGCAGTTTACCAATAAAGGCAAAAAACAAAAGGCTATGTTCCGGCAGATGAAGCACAAAGTTGCCGGCATGAATTTCGATGCCGCCCCCGGTGCCAAAAAGCCTAAAAAATAAGCTTTCAATGCAGAGTTCTTCTGCTTGAATATATAAATTTATTAAATGCGAGGTGAAAAAAATGGCAGTAAAAATCAGACTGAGAAGAATGGGTGCTAAAAAAGCTCCTTTCTATCGCGTTGTTGTGGCAGATTCCCGTTTCCCCAGAGACGGCAGAAGCATTGACGAAATCGGTTACTATGATCCTACTAAGGAACCCTCTGTTGTCAAGATCGATGCTGACAAGGCTAAGGACTGGATCAAGAAGGGTGCACAGCCGACTGATATTGTAAAGAATCTTCTCAAAAAAGAAGGCGTTCTTTAAGTTTTGGTTTGTCTGAAACTTCCCCGTTTGCAGAGCTTTTTCTCGACAGACGGGGAAATCATGGCATTCAGAAAGGATTTTTAGCATGAAAGAATTGTTATATGCTATTGTCTCCGGATTGGTGGAAAATCAGGAGGCAATTGAAATTACACAGGATGAACCTGATGAAGAAGGCGTGGTTGTGTTCCATCTGCATGTGGCAGAAGACGATATGGGCAGAGTCATCGGAAAACAGGGCAGAATTGCCAAAGCAATCCGGGTGATTATGCGTTCCGGAGCTTCCCGGAAAGGTATGGATTCCATCGCTGTAGAAATCGGCTGAACGGAGTAAGATTTTTTTATGAAACAAAAACGCTTTTTAGAAATTGGCAAAATCACAAACGTCCATGGTCTGCACGGAGAACTGAAAGTTTACCCCTGGTGCGACGATGCGGCGTTTTTGTGTTCTTTTGAGGAATTGTATCTCGATCAGAACGGTACACGCCCCGTACAGGTGCAGAATGCCAGAATCCAGCAGAATCTTGTGATTATGAAATTGCAGGGCTGCGATACCCGCGAACAGGCCGAGGCCATGAAAGGAAAAATTCTGTACATGGACAGGAACGAGGTAGAGCTCGAAGAAGGATGCTATTTTATTCAGGACCTGATCGGCCTGCATGTGATGGATATCGATACCGGCCGCCAGTGGGGCATCATCCGGGATGTCATGCAGACCGGCGCAAATGATGTTTATCAGATCTGGAACGAACAGGAACAGAAAGAATATCTTGCCCCTGCTATTCCTGATGTGGTTCTGGAAACAAATCTGGAAGAAGGCATCATGAAAATCAGACCTCTGAAAGGATTGTTTGAAGATGCGGATTGATATTGCAACACTCTTTCCGGAAATGTGCGAAACTGTGCTTTCAGAAAGCATCATCGGCAGAGCAAGAAAATCCGGCGCGATTGAAGTGCATTGTCATAATATCCGCGATTATACCCCGGATAAGCACCGCCGTGTGGATGATACTCCGTACGGCGGCGGCATGGGAATGCTGATGCAGGCAGAACCTGTATTCCGCTGTTTTCTTGCTGTCTGTGAGATGCTCGGCAAACCGCCCTATAGTATCTATCTTTCACCAAAAGGCGAAGTCCTGACCCAGAAAAAAACAATTGCACTGTCACAGAAAGAAAATCTGTTCCTTCTGTGCGGCCATTACGAGGGGATTGACCAGCGCGTTCTGGATGAAATCATCGATGAAGATATTTCCATTGGCGATTATGTTCTGACAGGCGGCGAACTCCCGGCACTTGTCCTGACCGATGCCGTTGCCCGTATGTGCAGCGGCGTACTTCCGGCAGCAGTCTGCTTTGAGGATGAGAGCCATTTCGGCGGCTTGCTGGAATATCCGCAGTATACGCGCCCCGAAATCTGGCACGGCGAATCTGTGCCGGAGGTGCTGCTCTCCGGCCATCACCTGAAAATTTCAGAATGGCGCGAACGGGAAAGCATTCGCATCACGCAAGAAAGACGACCTGACATGTATCAGATATGGCTTGCCAGGCAGAATGTTCAGGAAGATTGAGCAAAGATAAGCAAATATGCCAAAATATTTATAATAGTGAGGAAAATTGTTATGAATGAATATCATGATAAAATGCACAAAGGAACTGTTACTGTTCAGAATCAGGTAGGTCTGCACGCAAGACCAGCCACATTCTTTATCCGGAGAGCAAGTGAATTTCAAGATGAAGTCTGGATTGAAAGGAACGGACGCCGTGTAAATGCCAAGAGTCTCCTGGGCATCCTTTCCCTAGGAATTGTAGGCGGTACAAAATTTACTATCATTAGCGAAGACCCAGCCGCTGTTGATGCATTGGTCGAACTTGTAGAGAGTGGGTTTCAGGAAAGAAAATGATCCGGAATATCTCCCTCTGGAATTTCAGAAAAATTGACAGAATCTGACAGTGTTTACAGCACCATGCACAGAATTTTCGGTTGAAATTTGTATGTTACGGATAGTATATTTCACAATTTTGTTTATCATTTCCATTTGTGATTATATACAAAGACTAAGACCCCCAGACCATCCCCATTTTAACAATGCGTAGAATTTTTGTCAAATTCGCTGTAAGATTGAAAAAAACGGTTGACGAAATCTGTTTTTGCATGTATAATAACAGTATGCAGAGATAAATGCAGTATCTTATAATATGCAAAGATGGGAGAGTTTGATATGTTTGTAAAAGATGTAACAGTTCAGAATCAGGTAGGTCTGCACGCAAGACCGGCTACGTTCTTCATCCAGAAGGCAAATGAATTTAAGTCTTCAATCTGGATTGAAAAAAAAGAACGCCGTGTTAATGCCAAGAGCCTGCTAGGCATTCTGTCACTGGGCATTGTCGGCGGCACAGATATCCGTATCATCGCTGACGGTGCTGACGAACAGGCAGCCGTTGAAGCACTGGTAGAACTCGTAGAAAGCGGCTTCAGCGACGAAAGCAGATAAGACAAACAACATATCCGATTCGGGCTGCCGCAAGGCAGCCCATTTTTCATTCCTGGCTATGATGATACATGCTTTCTGCAAAAATAGCATAGCCCATAGAAGGTTCGCTGACAAATACGTGAGTTACAGCTCCGATTAATTTGCCGTTCTGGAGAATCGGACTGCCGCTCATGCCCTGCACAATGCCGCCGGTACAGGCAAGCAGTTCCGGGTCTGTGATTTCAATAATCATGTTCTGTGTCTGGTCAGTATAATCAATGGCAGTAATCTGCGCCGAATAAGGCCGCGGCTCGCTGCCCTGCACAGTTGTCAGAATGACAGCCTCCCCCAGCGTGATTTCCTGCTTGAATGCCATGGGAATGGCCGGAAAATCCGTTACCGGCTCTTCCAGACGGCCGAAAATGCCGCTTTCCTGATTGCTTTCCAGAATGCCGATAGGGGACTCTGCCGAAAAATAGCCCTGTAATTGTCCGGGACTGCCCGGCATTCCGCGGACTGCGCCGCTGATGATAACAGAATCTGCCGTACCGCTCCCCAGCGGAATGATTTCTCCTGTATCCGGGTCACAGATAGGATGCCCCAATCCGCCGAATGCGCCGTCAGAAGGGTCATAATAGGTCATTGTGCCGATGCCTGCCGTGCTGTCGCGCACCCAGACTCCCGTCTGCCAGCACTGCGCCGTCAGCGAATAGGCCGGCTGAAGCGTGACTTCCAGTGAAGCATTTTCTCTCCGGATTGTCAGTGTCAAAGGCTCGCCTTCGCATTCTGCTACTGTTGTACGGAAATCCTGTGAAGAAGTCAGTATTTCATGATTGACTTCTGTAATCATATCGCCTTCCCGGATGCCTGCCGAAACTGCCGGGCAGCAGCTCCCGGAACGGGCTTCTACTTCGCCGAAACCGATGACCATGATGCCGTCCATCAGCATACGCACTCCGAACGGCTGACCGCAGGGCACGAGCATAATCTCTTCGGCCGGCTGAACGGCTACTTCTTTGACCGGGAAAATACCAAATAATTTCAGCTGTGCCGGCCTTGCCTGAGACTCCGGAACTTCTGCGATGCAGTGCGCTACCTGAAGTGCCTCGCCGCGGCGTACATAATACGAATCTGCCAGATGCCCGGCATAATAAAAGGCACTGCATACCGGATGCAGACAGACTATCGCGGCCAATGCTGTAATGCCGGACCGGATGATTCTGTGGATTTTCATGATTCACCTGCTTTCTGTGCAGTTACATGCACATCATCAGTATTGCCGGATACTGACTGTTTTATCAGAGTGAATAAAATACAGAAGGGGAAATTTATGAAAAATTTTTTAAAAAAATGTCTGGAAATTATCCTGTTGATTTCTGCTGTGATCTATCCCGGCTTGATGGCAATGCTTTCTGCCGCCGGATGGCGTTATAATGTACAGGAAGGGAATTACCCTGTGCTGTTTTCTGTGTACAGCTTCTGGATGACTCTGGGGGCAGGTATGATTTTAACTGCTGTAATTCTGTGCAGAATCGGCAGAAAGCCGAAATATTATATTCTGGACTGCATTTCGCTTGCACTGGATGTTCTGGGAACAGCTGTCTGTATGATAATTTTGCAAAAATTCTGTCATTATGCCGATCAGAATTTTTCCGGCATCGGCGACAGCATGAAGCCCGTCAGCGATCTGTACCGCGACCGCCTTCTGCCGATAGTATTCCCGGCTTTTCTGCTTCTGATTCTGGATATCTGGAATTTTCTGGAAAGCAGAGAATTCAGAATTCAGAAAAAAAATCAGAAACTTGCAGAACTCAATGCCGAAGCTCCTAAAATTCTGGAAGAGGATTAGTTTTTTTCACTGAAATACTTGACAAATGTGTATGGGATACTGTATAATAATATTATATTTATGAGTTCCGCAGAGGGGCAGAACTGATGAAAATTTAAAAACTATTTTTTTTGAGAGGCAGGTTGTTTATTATGAAAATGAATCGAATTGCTGCCGGTGTGCTTGCGTTTGCACTGGTGCTCGCCGGAAGCGCACCCGTTATCGAACAGACAGGTATTATTAAGCCGCTGTCCGCAAAGGCTATGATTGCCGCTGTGCCGTCTAACTGGGATATTAAAAAATATTACGAAGTCGGCGACTTCACAATCCAGTATGTACAGGCCGGTTATGTGCAGATTATCAGATGCAATAATCCCACGGCAGAAGAAATTGTCATCCCCGAAACAATGAACGACGGCGATACTGATTTCCCCGTGCAGGTGCTCTATGCACAGTCTTTCCAGGAATGCCAGATGAAAAAAATCACCATTCCGGACAGTATCGTCAAAGTAGGTTCTTATGCGTTCTGTAATTGCAGCAATCTGGAAGAAATTGTCGGCATGGGCGGCGTGGAAAATATTTCAGAAGGTGCCTTTGAAGGCTGTATCGCGCTGAAAGCTCTAAATCTTCCCGAAACATTGACTACCATCGGCACAGAAGCATTTGCTTCCTGTAATTCTCTGACAGAGGCTGTTGTGCCTTCTAGTGTTACCAGCATGAGTACTTATGCGTTTACAACATGCACAAACCTGAAAACTCTGACATTCAGCGAAGGCATTACTTATATTCCGGATAAAGTTGCTTATCAGTGCAGTTCGCTGAAAACTGTGAATATTCCGTCTACAGTAACAAAAATCCGCGACCATGCGTTTGATATGTCCGCTCTGGAAGAATTTGTCATTCCGGATACAGTGACTTCCGTCGGCGAAGGCGTGTTCAATAACTGCATGTATCTTAAAAGCGTTACACTGTCTTCCGGTATGCAGAATATCGAAGTAGAATTATTCAAAGACTGCCATTCTCTGGAAAATGTTGTCATTCCGGACAGCATTACCAGAATCAGAAGAAGTGCCTTCAGCGGATGCGATTCCCTGAAAACTCTGACAATTCCGGAATCTGTTTCCAGAATTGAAAGCTATGCATTCTACGGCTGTGAAGCTCTGGAGACAGTCAATATTCCGGCAGCAGTTACGGCGATTGATGAGTATACATTCTGTAAATGCAGAAGCCTTCCGGCAATTACACTCCCGGAAAATCTCACCAAGCTCGGCGTATATGCATTCTATGACTGTTCTTCTCTGGAAAGCATTGTCATTCCGGCAAGCCTGAAAACACTGGGAAGCTATGCGTTCTATAACTGCACAGGACTGAAATCCGCAGCATTCCAGGGCAGTATGAGTGATCTGGGCATCTGGAGCTTTGCAGGATGTACTTCCCTGACAGATGTACAGCTCCCCGAAGGTCTGCAAACACTGAATAATCATATTCTGTACAGATGTGAATCGCTGGAAAATTTGGAAATTCCGGAAACTGTTACTAAAATTGACAGCTATGCACTGGCCGGCTGCTCTGGTCTGACAGAAGTCAATATTCCGGCAAGTGTTGAAAAAATCGGCGAGTATGCCATCGGCTACGGCGAGGGCGTTCTTCCGGTTGTGGATGAAAATGTAAACATCGTCAGCGAATCTGCTGTTGTACAGGAATTCTGCAAAGAAAACGAAGTCAGAATCAATGGCGAAGGCGGCATTGTCAAGCCCGAACCGGTTGATGCTGATACGCTCCGGAACTACCTGCACGGCAAGAAGCCCATCACAGAAGCACAGTTCAAGGGTGCTGATCTCAACGGCGACGGCATTGTCAATGTATATGACCTGATTTTCATGATGAGACAGAATGCTCCTGAACCTCAGGAACAGCCCTCTGAAGTTGAAACTGAAACGGAAACTGAAACTCAGGGCACTACAGAAGATTACAAAGAAGAACCCAGAGAAGGAAATGTTCCGGCAGAAACCAAAGTCAGAAGCACTCCTTCGGCCGAAAATGATGAAAATATCATTGCAACACTTGAAGCCAGTGCTGCTGTAAGAATTATTTCTTCCGAAGGTGACTGGTTCCTGATTGAGTATCAAGACGGCGAAACCGGCTATGTTCTGCAATCGGAAGTTGCTGTTGCACCCTGAGTAAATCAATAAAAATTCTGAAAGAAGCTGCCCTCTGCGGCGGCTTCTTTTTGTCCGGAGGTGATTTTCATGAATTTTAAACAGGAACCAATCGGAAAAAATATTTTCGTCTGTACCTCACAGGAACACAGATTCGGCACAGATGCCTTTCTGCTGACTTATTTTTCAAATTATAAGCAGAAGGACAAAGTGTGCGAATTCGGCACAGGATGCGGCATTATCCCTCTGCTGATGCAGAAATCCCGTCCGCCGAAATTAATCTATGCTGTCGATATTCAGGCGCAGGCCATCGAACAGCTGAAAGCCGGAATTGCATTAAGCCATGCTGAAAATATTATTCCTGTCTGCTGTGATCTGAAAGATTTTAATCCCGAAATCAGGGATTTTGATTTGATTATTTGCAATCCGCCGTATCAGCCGTGCGGTTCCGGACTGGAATCCGGTCTGGAAGCACAACGAATTGCCCGGCACGGCGTGTTCTGTACCCCGGAGGATATCTGCCGGAAAGCTTCTGCCCTGCTGAAATCCGGCGGCCGTCTGTGTGTCTGCGGCCGTCCGGAACGGCTTCCGGATTATATCTGCGCCATGCGCGATGCCCATACAGAGCCGAAACGCTTGCAGTTCGTCTCCCGGAATGCACAGGATATGCCCTGGCTTTTCCTGCTGGAAGGCCGCAAGGACGGCAGAAAATTTCTGCAAATGGAAAAGCCCTTTATCATGTATCACAACGGCCAGCTTACCCCGCAGGCCGAAGCTCTCTATCAGAAAGGAGAATCCGCATGAGTGGAATTTTATATGTCACAGGAACGCCAATCGGCAATCTGGAAGATATCACGCTCCGTCAGCTCCGGATTTTGCAGGATGCCGATTTCATTGCCGCCGAAGATACCAGAGTCACCCGGAAATTGCTTACGCATTTCGAGATTAAAACAGAACTCGTCAGCTGTCATGAACACAGCTCCGATTCTGTCATGCAGCATATCGCGGACAGAATTCAGGCAGGGGAAAGCTGTGCAGTCGTTACCGATGCCGGAATGCCCTGCATTTCCGATCCCGGCGAAGAACTGGTCAGAATCTGTCAGGAACGGGGCATTCCCATTCAGGCAGTGCCGGGGCCGAGTGCCGTCATCACGGCACTGGCCGTCAGCGGCGCGGCTGTAAAACAGTTTGTCTTCTATGGATTTCTTCCCGTCGAGAAAAAACAGCGTGCTGAAATGCTTTCTGATCTGAAATCAGAAACAAGAACCGCCGTTCTTTATGAAGCTCCCCATAAACTGGAAAAAACTCTCTCCGATCTGGCAGAAATTTCAGCCCCGGACAGGAAAATTTCCCTCTGCCGGGAACTGACTAAAATTCATGAAGAAGTGCTCCGGATGTCCCTTCCGGAGGCTGTGAATTACTATGCCGGACATGCCCCCAGAGGAGAATTTGTTCTTGTCCTGGACGGCGTTCAGAAACAGGAACATGTGTATACACTCGAAGAAGCCGTAACTCTTGCCGAAACATATCTTGCCGAACAGAAAAGCACTTCTGCCGCGGCAAAGCTCGCCGCCAAAGAAACAGGCATTCCGAAAAATCAGATTTATCAGGCTCTGCATACTGGAAATGACTGACATCTGAGAAAACACGGTTGACAAGCATCGAATTCTGTTGTATAATAAATTTATATGATTTTTGACGATTTTAACAGCTTTCAATCTAAAAGAGGTGGAATATGCAGAGAAAAGATACCTGGCCGGAACTCCGCAAACGCGCCAGATGGGACAGAATTTTCGGCGCACTGGCTGTGCTGGTTTTGCTGTTTAGCCTGATGATTTCGGGCATCAGTTCCTGTGCGAAAAAATTAAAAAAAGAAACAGAACCCGTCAGTACAACCGAAACTTTGCCCCCCGAAACGCTCCCCCCAACAGAAGCTCCTGTAGATAATTCTATGGCCGTTTTCCTGAGTCCCTCTACACAGGAGGATAATCGCTATGACTGCGACGAATCTGTCAGCGAAGAAGATGCTATGTGGATGATCGGCAGACGTGTCAAGGAAATGCTCGAAGAAAACGGCGTTCAGGTCTACATATGCGGCGAAGATGACGAAGTTCCGGCAAAGGTCAAGCAGGGAAACAAACTCAAGTGCGGAGCTTATGTGGCACTGCACAGTAATTCCAGCGGATCTTCCGGCGGCGGCCACGGAACAGAATGCTTTTATAATTCCGATGTGCCCGGCAGTCTTGCGCTGGCCGAAAATGTCTATAACCGCGTTGCGGCTCTGACTCCTACAGAAGACAGAGGCCTGAAAGATCAGTATCAGCGTGATTTGTATGAAATTTTTAATAACGTCAGTCCCTGCTGTCTGCTGGAAGTCGAATTTCATGATGATGCAAAAACTTCACGCTGGATTCTGAATCATATCGAAGATGTTGCCCAGGCTGTAACAGAGGGAATTGAAGCTTATCTGGAAAATACTAAATATAATAAGACAATCACAGAAACAGAGGCTCCCGAAGAACCTGATTTCTATTCAGACAACACAGGAGGGCTGATCTGATGCAGAAACGGAATTATGAACTCGAAATGCAGGAAATTCTCAAAAACCAGAAGCCCCGGCTGTTATTACATGCCTGCTGTGCGCCGTGTTCCAGTGCATGTCTGGAAAAAATCGCCGAAAAAGCCGATATTCAGATTTATTTTTATAATCCGAATATCATTCCGGAACAGGAATATCAGTACAGATTGGCCGAATTAAAACGTTTTGTCAGCAAATTTCCTCCGGCGGCAGAAATCGAAGTTCTGGAAGGTGAGTACGAACCGGAAAAATTTCTTGCTTTTGCACAGGAATTTCCCGACGAACCGGAACGCGGCATCCGCTGTCAGAAGTGCATCGCTATGCGGCTGGAACGGACGGCACGGAAAGCTCTGGAAGTAAAAGCGGATTATTTTGCTACAACTCTGACATTGTCTCCGCATAAGGATGCGCCTTTCATCAATACAGCAGGCTTCCGGATTGCCGAAGAAACCGGCATTTCGTGGCTGCCCACGGATTTTAAGAAAAAAGAAGGCTATAAGCGTTCGATTGAATTATCAAGAGAATACTGCCTGTACCGGCAGGATTTCTGCGGCTGTCCGTTTTCAAAGAAAAACAGAGAAGCAGAAAAATTACAAAAACAAACTCCCTGATTTTCGTCAGGGAGTTGTTTAATCCGGAGCATAAAAGGCTTTACTGACAGAGTTTCTGTAATACAGACTGTACTGTATTGCAGCTGCCGTCCTGACAGTTCTGATTCAAGGCAGACAGAATGTTTTGTGTGTTGCAGTTTCCCGTCAGGCAGGAGAAAATATCCTGCGGAACAGTGCAGTCCGTTCCGGCACAGGTGAAGCAGGAATCGCCAATACAGATTTTGCAATCCGGTACAGATGTATTTTGTTCTGTGATTGTTTCCGGGATTGTGACAGTCGTTTCCGGAATCGCTTCCGGCTGATAGGAATCGGCAAAATCTGCGCCGCCTGTGAAAATCTGCGTCCAGTAAAGTACGCCGTTCTGTGAAATAACGCCAATGCCAATAGAATCAAAATTCTGATTTAGAATATTCGCACGATGCCCTGCCGAATTCATCCAGCCTTCCATAACGGCTTCCGGCGAGCTGTATCCATAGGCGATGTTTTCGCCGGTAGTGCGCCAAGCAATGCCCGTATCGTTCAGCACTGTGGAACAGCTTCTGCCGTCGGGGCGCGTGTGGGAAAAGGATGTAACAAGTTCCTGAGAGCGGATTTCGGCCGCTTGATGCAATGCCGGAACTGCTTTCAGAGGATTCAGCCCCTGTGCGGCGCGTTCCTGATTGACCAGTGCCACAACCTGATCAACAGCATTCTGACTGACAGCGGCGGAAGCCTCTGCGGCAGAAGCATGGACGGGCATCAATGCCGCACCGGATGCACCAATCATGAAAAGGGCACAGAGTACGGCGGAAATTTTTCTTTTCTGCATGAGTGAAAACTCCTTTCCGAGTAAAATAGTAGTTTTTATGTGCATCACGTGATTACAATATTATCATAACATATTTTGTAGAAAATGTCAACGAACAATATTTTCCAGACTGATTTATTGGCAGATATAAACAAAAGCACTCTGTATCGGCAGAGTGCTTTTTCAGATTTATTTTTTGATTTTTTCAGGATTCCGGCAGATGACTGCGGCATATTCAAACGGCGGAAGTTTAATCAGCTGATCTTCCAGAATGCCGTGTTCTGTCTTGTCGAATACAAAATTTTCGCTGAAAGGTTTGAATTCAACATGCTGTTCATGCTGGGAACGGTTGATATAAAGCTGGACGGCAACGCCGGCAGTTTCCTGATATCTGGCAAAAGCCATGACATCATCCTGAGCAGGCAGGAATTTGAGTCTGCCGTTTTTGAAGACTTTATAAGCCCGGCGAATCCGGCCGAGTTCTTTGGTATAGGCAATCAGATCAGTATCTTCATGGCCCCAGGGGTAGCATCTTCTGTTGAAGGGGTCTTTATAGCCCTGCAAACCGGCTTCGTCGCCGTAATAGATGCTCGGTACGCCGGGCAGGAAGAACATCAGAGCCATAGCTGCTTCCAGCATTGCTTTTCCGCGGCGGTATTCCCATTCGTTGAGATAGCGTTCGGCCATCCAGTCTTTGGATTTGTCGTCGCAGTTTTCTCCGCCGAAACGGTTGATGGCGCGTTCGATATCATGTGTCGAGACAAAATTCATCAGAACATCGACAGTCGGCTTGGGATAATTTTCCAGAATTGTCATGATGCCTGTCTGGAAGTCGCGGCTGTTCATGCCTTTGATATAATCAATAATTGCCTGCCGGAAGGGATAATTCATGACAGAATCCAGCTGACGGCCTAACAGATAGCTTCTCTTGATGCCGTAGGCTTCTTTGGTAGAAGCATCTTCCCATACTTCGCCGATGATGATTTTATCGCGGTCATATTTCTTGACACAGGTATTAAGATGATATAAAAAGCCGTCCGGCAGTTCGTCTGCCACGTCAAGACGGAATCCGGCCGCGCCAAGCGAGAGCCAGTATTCCAGCACGCCGCCTGTACCGCAGATATATTTTGTATAATCAGGATTATCTTCCTGAACATTGGGCAGAGTATCAATGCCCCACCAGGCCTCGTATTCGTTGGGGAAGTTCCAGAACGTATACCAGCTGAAATAAGGGCTGTCCTTGGACTGGAACGCGCCGACAGTATCATAGCGGCCGTATTTGTTGAAGTAAATGCTGTCAGCTCCGGTATGCGAGAAAACGCCGTCCAGGATGACGCTGATATTATATTTTTTGGCTTCTTCGCAAAGAGTTTTAAAATCTTCATTTGTGCCCAGAAGCGGGTCAATTTTCATATAATTGGCAGTATTGTATCTGTGGTTTTCATGGGACTCGAATACAGGGTTCAGATAAATACAGGTAACGCCAAGATCGGCAAGATAGGGAAGTTTTTCCTGAATACCGGCCAGATCGCCGCCGAAATAGTCATTGTTCCACACGTGGCCGTTCTGGTCAGGGCGGTAATAGGGCGTTCCGCCCCAGTCGTCACGGAGCACACGGCCTTCCGGAATATTGTCATGAGGCTTTCCGCTTTTGCAGAATCTGTCCGGGAAAATCTGGTACATAATGCCGCCTTTCAGGAATTCCGGGGTTTTATAGTCCTCGGCATAGACAGTCAGCTGAAACAGATCGCCGTCATTCAGGTTGCCGATATGGCCGGCTATTTTTTTGATATAGAATTTCTGTCCGCATACGGCATATGCAAAATAGTAGTAATGCACACCGGTATAGCGCGGGATATAGCTTGTGCCCCAGACAAAGCAGTCGTCCTCTTCGCCGATGATGTGCATATGCATAAAGCGTTCTTTGAATCCCGGACGGTACAGTACTACACAGGGCGAAAAATCAGGTTTTACTTCTTTCGGCAGACGGATGGAAAAAGAACAGACTCTGTCTTTTTTGACAGCTCCGAACGGCTGTTTATAATTCAAATCCCAGCTGTCATACAGATGACTCATAAAAATTCAGCTCCTTATTTTAATTTAAAAAAACATTAATTGGAAAATACTGCATGTTAACAAAGGCATGTCTGGCAGAAAATCTCCAGACACGCCTTTGCATTGCATGTTAAATCATACGGGATTACAGTCCCCAGATGTCACGGGCATATTCAGAAACGCTTCTGTCAGCGGAGAAAATGCCTGCACCTGCGGTATTCATCAGGGACATTTTAGCCCAGCGCATCTTGTCATTATAGCATTCTGTGCTGAATTTCTGTGCTTCGTAATAAGAATCAAAATCAGCAAGAACCATATAAGGATCCTTGTTTTTAAGCGAATCGGCCACTTCGTTGAACGTACAGCCGTTAATGCCATGATACATTCTGTTGACACAGTCGCGGATGGTGTAGTTTTCGTTATAGAGTTTTTCAGGATTATAATTATATTTCCGGGCGTTGACTTCTTCTGTTTTCATACCAAAGATGATGATATTCTCATCGCCGACGGCATCTTTGATTTCTACATTGGCACCGTCCAGAGTACCCAGAGTTACAGCACCGTTCAGCATCAGCTTCATGTTGCCCGTACCGGATGCTTCTGTGCCGGCAAGAGAAATCTGTTCAGAAATATCACTGGCAGGCATCAGCAGTTCAGAGAGCGTAACGCGGTAATCTTCAATAAAGTGTACGGCAAGTTTTTCAGAAATTCTGGGATTTTTGCGGATTTCTTCCGAGATTGCCCAGATCATCTTGATAATCTGCTTTGCCAGATAATAGCCCGGAGCGGCCTTGGCAGCAAAGATATAAATCTTGGGAGTAAAATCAGCATTCGGATTTTCCAGCAGATAGTTATACTGTGCCAGAATATTCATGACATTCAGGTGCTGACGCTTGTATTCATGCAGACGCTTTACCTGTACGTCGAAAATGCTGTCAGTATTCAGGATGACTTTGGAAGAATGCTTTACATATTTTGCAAAACGTTCTTTGTTTTCTTTCTTGACCTGCATAATGCGTTCCAGAACAGCATCATCATCAGCAAATACAGCCAGTTTGGAAAGCTGGGAAGCATCTTTCAGGAAGCCGTTTCCGATTGTGTCGCGCAGCAGCTGGGTCAGGCCGGGGTTGGACTGGTACAGCCATCTTCTGTAAGCAATGCCGTTTGTGACATTTTTGAATTTATGCGGAGTATCAGCGGCTTCGTCCTTGAAGACAACGGTCTTAATGATGTCAGAATGCAGTTTGGATACGCCGTTGACACTGTGAGAGGCTACTACGCACAGGGTAGCCATATGAATGGTATTATCTTTGATAATAGACATTCTGGTTGTCTTGGCACTGTCATAGCCGTTGCGCTCCATCAGGGACTGGCAGTATCTGTTGTTGATTTCTACAATAATATTGAAGATTCTGGGAATGATGTGCTTCATCATGTTGACATCCCATTTTTCCAGAGCTTCTGCCATTACAGTATGATTGGTATAAGCAAAGGTATTGGTAACAATATGCCATGCCTGTTCCCAGCCGTAGCCGCAGTCATCCAGCAGAATACGCATCAGTTCCGGAATTGCCAGAGTAGGATGAGTATCGTTGATGTGGATTGCTACTTTTTCATGCAGATTATCCAGCGTGCCGTAAACGTTCATGTGTGTGTTGACAATATCGCCCACAGCAGCAGCGCACAGGAAGTACTGCTGACGCAGTCTCAGGGATTTGCCCTCCAGATGATTGTCATTCGGGTAAAGAATTTTAGAGATAGAATTTGCCATAGAGTTCTGACCCAGAGCCTTGGCATAATCGCCCTGATTGAACAGTTCCATATTGAAGCTGGGAGCTTTGGCACTCCACAGTCTCAGGACAGAAACGCCGGGGCTGTCGTAACCGGAAACGTACATATCATAAGGCGTTGCCAGTACGGTATTATAATTTACATGCGAAATATGATGATACTGATTATCCCAGTATTCATTCAGTTCACCTTCAAAATGGACTTCGATTGCCTTTTCCGGCTTGGGGTCGAGCCATACACTGCCGCCGGGCAGCCAGTTGTCCGGGAGTTCTGTCTGCCAGCCGTCTTCCAGCTTCTGTTTGAAAATGCCGTATTCGTAACAGATGGAATGACCCATGGCAGGCATTGCCATAGTGGCCATGCCGTCCAGATAGCAGGCGGCCAGCCGTCCCAGACCACCGTTGCCAAGGCCGGCATCGGGTTCGCATTCATAGACTTTATCCAGATTGATGTGGAATTCAGAAAGCATTTCTTTTACAGTATCTGCCATTTCCAGATTATACAGGCTTGTCTTCAGGGAACGTCCCATCAGGAATTCCATAGAAAGATAATATACCTGCTTTTTGCCTGCGGAGTGTACCTGGTTGACAAATTTGCGGCGTTTTGCCTTAAGATGTTCCACTACCATTGCAGAGAGAATTTCATATACCTGCTGGTCGGAAGCCGCTTCCGGAGAGATGTTGAACTTAGCCTGCAATCTCTCGCTGAATGTTTTTCTGAAATTTTTAATTTCAAGGGTATCAGTTACTGCCATAATCTTGTTTTGCTCTGCCATGATGCAGAGCGTCTCCTTTCATGATATAATAAAATATAAGGAAGGATAAGATTGCATTCATTCAGCAATCAAATCTCTTAATATATAGTATACCTTATTTTGACTTTTGTTGCAATTGACGTTTTCGACAAAGATTATGTGCTTAAACGATACACTTTGTACAGACAGGAGAATTTTGTTCAGCAAAAAAGTGATTTTTTTGTCGGATTATACTTTTTGTTGTAATAACTTTGTGCAAATTCATGAAAGAGATTCCGGTTCTGTGTCTTTTTTCAGAGCATTACAGAAAAGCTGATGAATCCGGGGCTGTTTTTTATCCATCCGGAAGGGTCTGCCATCCCTGTCCACAAAACAGAGCGCAGTTGTGCCGGTACAGCAAAGGTCGCCGTCGGCATTGCGGATTTCGTAAGCAAATGTAAAGCGGAAACCGTTGTACTGTGTCAGCCGGATGGTGATTTCTGCCGTATCTGTCACGCGGATCATTTTTTTATACTGTGCTTCTGCGCTTACTACAGGGCAGAGAATGCCGGAATCCGGACTGGTTACAATCGGGCTGACTCCCATCTGTTTCATATAGGCCAGACGGGCTTCTTCAAACCAGCGGATATGATTGGAATGATGGATAATGCCCATCATATCTGTTTCGTAATACTGAGGGGTTTTGTGATAAATTAACATAAAGAATCAATTCTCGCTTTCTTCCGGGGTTTTTTTCTTTTTGAAAATAATAAATTTGCTGAGGAAATAATTTGTCAGCGTAACAACTACCTGGGCTGTAAACTTGAAAATAAAATAAATCCAGAAAGTGTCAGTATCAGTTGCATCATCATGATAGAAATTAACACCAATCTGCATAATTACAGCTTCCATTGCCAGCGAGGCAAGCCGGGCAGAGATAAAAGTCCACATTTCAAACCAGAGCTGTTTCTGATTTTCGGTCACACTTTTGAAAACATATTTCTTATTGACATAGAATGCAAATATAACGGCGACAATCCATGCCGTGACGGTAGAAATCAGGCTTTCCAGATGTGCATCCCATCTGACAAGACTCATCAGGCCGTACTGCACACCAAACTGAACAATTAAATTAACAATCGTTGTCAGAACGCCGTAATACACATAGACAATTAATTCTTCAAATTTATCATAGAGTTTTTTCAGCGGAGCAGGGAGAAGATTCACAAAAAATTGCAGAATTTTATCAAACATAAACCAAAAAATCCTTTCATACAGACAGACGGATAAGCCCGTCGGAATCCGGCAGGCTTATCGTCAGAGCTTTTCTTACATCAGTTCGCAAATCAGGGAAGAGAATTCTGCCGGGTTTTCAATCGGCATATTTTCCATCAGCAGTGCCTGATTGTAAAGCAGCTTTGCATATTTTTCAATTGTTTCGCTGTTGTCGAGCGCGGTCAGCTTCTGGAAAACAGGATGTTCCGGATTCAGCTCCAGCACAAGCTTTGCCTGTACTTTGCTGTCTGTCGGCATGGCGTTCAGAGTTTTTTCCATTTCCAGAGTTAAATCACCTTCACTGGTAAGGCATACAGGATAGGATTTCAGTCTGCTGGAAAGAGCTACTTTCTGTACTTTGCCGTCCAGAGCCTTCTGCATTGTCTCAAACAGATTCTTGTTTTCTTCGTTCTTTTCTTCCAGAGCTTTTTTCTCTTCTTCTGTATTGAGATCCAGATCGGCAGCAGTAACGGATTTGAAATTCTTTTCTTTAAAGCTGATCATGTTCTTGACAGCAAATTCATCTACAGGAATTGTGAAGTAAAGAATTTCATAGCCCTTTGCCAGAACGGCTTCTGTCTGCGGCAGAGCTTTGATCTGGGCAATCGAACTGCCGGAGGCATAATAAATATCTTTCTGATCTTCCGGCATTCTTTCCACATATTCTGCCAGTGTGACAAGCTTGTCTTCGTGCGATGACCAGAATAATAATAAATCGCTCAGTTCGTCTTTATGCATACCGTAGTCACTGCAAATGCCGTATTTGATCTGTGTGCCGAAGGCATCAAAGAATTTTTCGTAAGTTTCACGGTCGTTTTTCAGCATACGGATTAATTCGCTGTGAATCGTCTTTTCAATGCTCTTGGCGATTAATTTCAGCTGACGGTCATGCTGGAGCATCTCACGGGAAATATTCAGTGAAAGATCTTCAGAATCTACAAGGCCTTTTACAAAGCTGTAATAATCCGGAAGCAGATCGGCGCATTTTTCCATAATCAGAACGCCGTTGGTATATAACTGCAAGCCTTTTTCATATTCGCGTGTATAATAATTGAACGGAGCTTTCGACGGGATATATAATAACGCATCATAGCTGACTGTTCCTTCGTTGTGTACATGCTTGTGCGACATCGGCGGCATGTAGTCATTGAATTTTTCCTGATAGAAATTATTATAATCATCGTCTGTCAGTTCGTTCTGATTTTTTCTCCACAGGGGCACCTGACTGTTCAGCGTTTCCAGAGTTACTTCCAGATCATATTCATCTGTCGAGCCTTCTTTCAGCTTTTTGTGAGATACTTCCATCTGAATGGGGAATCTGACATAATCAGAATATTTCTTGACAAGATACTGAATTCTGTAATCTTCCAGGAATTCAGAATAATTTTCCTCGTCGGCATCGTCCATCAGTTCCAGAACAATTTTAGTGCCGTATTTTGTCAGGTCGCTGAAATCGCCCGTTTCCTGAATTGTGTAGCCGTCCACGCCCTCGGACTGCCATACATGCGCCTGCTCTGTGCCGAACGCTCTGGAAAATACAGAAACACGCTTTGCTACCATGAATGCCGAATAAAAACCAACGCCGAACTGTCCGATAATCTGCTGATCGTCTCCCAGCTTGTTATCTGTCTTGAACTGGAGCGAACCGCTGTTTGCAATAGTACCCAGATTTTTTTCCAGTTCTTCGCCGGTCATGCCGATGCCGTTATCTGTGATAGTGATAGTTCTCTGAGTTTTATTCAGGTCTAACCGGATGAAGAAATCCTCTTTATTCAGGCCGACGGAATCATCCGTAAGGGATCTGAAATAGAGCTTGTCAATGGCATCGCTGGCATTGGAAATCAGCTCGCGGAGGAAAATCTCCTTATGTGTATAAATAGAATGAATCATCATATCAAGCAGTTTTTTAGATTCTGCCTGAAAGGCTTTTGTTTCCATGAAGCACATCTTCTTTCTTTGTCAGATTAAAATTAGCACTCTCTTTCTTTGAGTGCTAATCTTAGTATAGCATATTTTCAGAAAAAATCAATAGGATTCACGAAAAATTCACAGATTATTCACAATTTAATCATAAAAAAGAAAGTCCTCTGCCCGGAAGCAGAGGATTTTTCTTTTCAAGCACCGTAAGATGATTTCAAAAATAAAACTGTTTGTGTTCAAGAGCCGTGCGGCGTACGAGTTGCAACGTCAGTTTTTGTACAAAGCGACAAGAAAAAGTTTCAACCGCCGTGCGGCGTACGAGTTGCAACCATCACAACAACATTAATGACAATCGCAATTGAGTTTCAACCGCCGTGCGGCGTACGAGTTGCAACAGGAATTCAATGATATTATCAGACTCTCGAATGTTTCAACCGCCGTGCGGCGTACGAGTTGCAACTCTAAAAATAAACAAATTTCAAACACCCTGCGGAGAATGATTCATGCAGAAAAGCTGACCAGCTCCCTGAATCATGATTATAGTATAGCACATCTGAACAAAAATGTCAATAGTTTTTTCCGAAAATTTTAAATTCTCCGGTGCGAATGCTCATTTTTCCGCCGGAAAAAAGAAACAGTTTACCCCCCCATTCGCACCGGCAGTTGCCATAAATTTATCTTATCGGCCGGAATGTTTCCCCCGTTTTTGGAAAAGTTCTTAATTTATTCATAATCTTTGTGCAGAATGCTGTAAAATTCTTTAAAAATTTCTACCAAAAAAAGATGGATTTTTTTCACAGAATATGTTATAATAAAAAAGTAAACCCGGCAGGGCTTCCCCCCTGGTGGGTAAAATCTAATTCTTGGAGGTAAAAACCCATGGCAAAGAAATATGTTTATCAGTTTACCGAAGGAAACGCTAACATGCGCGAACTCCTTGGCGGTAAGGGCGCAAACCTCGCTGAAATGACATCCATTTTCGGCAAGGACAGAGTGCCGCAGGGCTTCACTATTACAACAGAAGCTTGTACACAGTATTATGAAGACGGCGGTATCAGCGACGAAATTATGGCTGAAATCGAAGCTAACATCACTAAGATGGAAGAAGTGACCGGCAAAAAATTCGGCGATGTAGAAAATCCTCTGCTCGTTTCTGTTCGTTCCGGTGCAAGAGCTTCCATGCCTGGTATGATGGATACTATCCTGAACCTCGGCCTGAATGAAGAAGTTGTTGCTTCTATCGCTGAAAAGTCCAATAACGAAAGATGGGCTTGGGACTGCTACAGA
>DFJS01000006.1 GCA_002373165.1 Ruminococcus sp. UBA3665 | reverse complement strand
ATCAGCTTTGTTTTCCGCTGTATGCGTGTTCCCGGCAGATTATCCGGAAATATCACAAATATCTGGAGGAACTGAATCTGACCTACACACAGTATATTGCTATGATGGTTTTCTGGGAAGTGAAGGAAATCAGCGTAAAGGAGCTGGGAAAAAGATTGTATCTCGATTCCGGAACGCTGACTCCCCTGCTGAAAAGTCTCGAAGAAAAGGGCTTTGTTCATCGTCAGCGTTCCAGAGAGGACGAACGTGTTCTTCTGGTAAAAATCACAGAATCCGGCGAAGCTCTCAAAGAACAGGCCGCCGATGTTCCGGCCAAAATGAACGGCTGCATGAATCTCACCCCCGAAGAAGCTATCACCCTCTACCAGCTGCTATACAAGGCGTTATCCTGAATATAAAAATCCTGCACTGTCATTTTTGTGCAGGATTTTTTTAATATTCTGAAATGATTCTGTAAACTTCTGTTTGTTGTCAGATTCCGGAATTTATGCTATGATAAAATCAGAAAGAAGGTTAAACCCATGAAGAAAAAATTAAGCATTCCGGCTGTCATCACGCTTTGCATGATCCTGACGGGACTGATTTTTCTGCTGATATTTCTCATCCGAAAATGGCAGATTTATCAGAACGGCTTTCCGTTTGAATCGGACAGAACCTCAAATATCAATGTCATGCTGACCCGTCCCGAAAACTGGGAGCATATCGAATCCGGACAAATCAGCCTGTCAAAAGAAGATTTTGCCCTGATCGACGGCTCGACAGCTACCATTCCCATCACTGCGGAACTCGCCCGGCAGTTCTGCAACGCCCCGGATGACGAAATTCAGGATTATGTCAATCACAATACCACGCATAATGCCTATGTCAATCTGATCTGCACGGTTGCGCCCTTTGCGGAAACGAACACTCTTGCCGGTTCACGGGAATCACGGAATTATCCCGAAAAACGCCTGATTTTCGTCACGGAACCCTCTGACGAAGAAAAGAAAATGGCGCAGAAAAGCTCGGTAAAGTTAGAAATTCAGCCGGTCGCACTGGATGGCTTTGTCTTCATCACACATAAAGACAATCCTGTGGACAGTCTGACCGTCGAGCAGATTCAGGATATCTATTCCGGAAAGATTACCAACTGGAAGCAAGTCGGCGGACTGGACGAGGAAATTCTCCCCTTTCAGCGCGAACAGAATTCCGGCAGTCAGACCGCCATGGAACAGCTTGTCATGAAAGACAAAACCCTGATGGCTCCTGTCAACGAATATCACGAAGTCCAAGGCATGGGTGAACTGATTGAACGTGTCGGCGATTATCAGAACCGCATGAACAGCATCGGCTATACGTATCTGTATTATATCAATTATTTATATAAGAGCGAAGAAATCAAAATTCTGAAAATCAATGATATTTATCCGGATAATGAACACCTGAAAGATAAGTCCTATCCGTTCACGACGGCTTATTATGAAGTCAAGACAAGTCATACATCGGAAAAATTATCAGCTCTGTATGACTATCTGCTGACGGATGAGGGACAAAAAATCATCGAACTGGCAGGATACTGCCCTGTCAAGGAGGAGTGAAGCATGTTCTATTCTCCGCAGGGGCTTGCACTCGAAGCCTATGAAAAGAAAGTCCGGCATGTGATGTGTATTTTTATCGCGCTGGAATGTCTGTATTTCTGTTATCTGATTCTGAAATCCGTGCCGGACGGCAATTTCCGGATGCATGACGAAAGCTTTTTTGATTTGATTTCTTCCTATCTGATTAAGATTCCCCTGCTGATGCTGATTCCTGTACCTGCGCTGCTGTGGAAAGGATTTTACTATTTTATCGAAATACTGCATATTTTAGCAGCCTGTTTTATAGTTCTGTTTGTTATAATTGACTATTGGTATTCGCTGATAGATGTATTTTTACTGCTTCTCCTGCTGATAATCCGATTTGTGATTTATCGGATTCTGATTCGCCGGAAGAAAAAACAGCTGGATATTTCTTGAATATAAAATGCCCCCTGACAGCAGGAGGCATTTTTTGATTTTTTATCAATTACTCGTATTCTACAACGCCAACCCACTTGAGAAGCAGATCGCGTTCTTCCTCGTGACCCTTTACGGACTGGGAAGCGGCTACAATCGGAAGCCATCTCTGCACATACTGCTTGGCGGTATCGCTCTTCTGGCAGAACAGATTCAGATACTTGTCAGCACGTTCCGGGCCGTAAGTCAGGCTGAACTTCAGGAAAGTTCTTGCGGCATCTGCGGAAGCGTTGCCCTGGGTAGCATGTGCCCAGTCGATGATATAATATTTGCCGTCGTTTGTGAGAATCACATCGCCCAGACCCAGATCGCCGTGGCAGACTTTGTTGTGCTTGGGCATACTGTCCAGACGAACATGCAGTTCATAACGCGTAGTTGCATCCAGATGCGTTTCTGAAATTTTTCTGTTCATCTTGTCTTTGAGCTTGTTCAGCGTTGCCGGAGCAGTTGTTGCATGAATGCCCAGCTGAATATCCACAAACTGATTCAGAATTTCGTCCTCTTTCTCAGGATGTTCTGTAATCAGCTGCTTCATGGTTTTACCTTCGATGTATTCCATCACGATTTCCCACTTGCCGTCTTTTTTGCGTACTTCGACAAGCTTCGGAATCGGAAGGCCTGTTTCTTCTACTCTTGCCTGATTGAGTGCTTCGTTCAGGACATCAGAGATAGAATAGTCAGCATCGAAGCTCTTGACAGCGTAATCGCCGTCGCGGTAGATAACTTTTTTCGGACGTTTTTCAAGGATTTCCATGAAAAAATCCTCCTTTCAAAAAATAATATTTAAAAAATTTAATTTATTCGGCTTCTGCAAGGTCACAAATTTCATCAAATCTGTTTTCCAGCTCTTCTGTACTCATGCCGAGCGCGGCAGCAAGACAATCCACATTTTCCGGTGACTGAACGCCATCATAAACATTGGAAAATGCCATAGCGGCCATTTCGGCAGCATTTGAGAGCCGTTCAAGAACATACATATCATCCGGCTTTGCCTGATATCTGGGAAAATAAGTCAGCACCAGCTGTGCGGCGCGGAAGGCCAGACCTTTTGCATAATCGGAAGTATATTCTGAATAGAATACCATTGCGGCATTCCCCAGCGCAATCATGCACAAAAAGGCAATTGTGCTGATATCTTCCTGCTGAATCAGGTCAGTATCAATAATACTCATATCCGGCAGAAGCGCATAATCCTGGATGCCGATTCCCTCGTCTGCGGGAATTTCTATCGAAAACGGGCTGACTTCATCGCCGACAGAATCAGAAGCCGCAACGGCTACGAAATAAGCTTTTCCGGTTTTCAGAGTTTCCAGCGTTCTGTCACGCAGATTCACACGTTTTGCGAGTTCTGCAAAAGTCAGTTCCGGATTTTCGTACAGAATCCGGATTGCTTTTCCGGCAGTGACGGCAGTATTTCCGACTGCGATAATGCAGTCCGGCTCAAATTTCTTCACTGCATCCAGACCGGCCAGCACAGAAGCTTCCGACTGCTGAACGGCAGTCAAAGAATAGAAAATATGCAGTTCGTTCAGCAGATTTGTGACGGGTTTTGCAGTACCGTTCCGGAAACCGGCCTCATCTGTGAGGACAACAGCTTTTTTTCTGCCGTACACATCTTTGAGTTCGCGCAGTGCAATCGGCAGAGAACCTTTTTTGAAATAGATTTTCTCCGGCACCCGGAACCATTCTAAATTATTTGCCATATTCTAACCTCAATTCTATGGCATTCCGGGAAAAATCCCGGAAATGCCGTAAAATTTGCTTGCATCAGTCTTTTTTGCCGTAATAATTTCTGGTATAGATTTCCTTGATTTCAGAAATCAGCGGATATCTCGGATTTGCGCCTGTGCACTGGTCATCGAACGCATCTTCGGACATCTGATCCAGACGATCAAAGAAGTCTTTTTCGTCAACGCCGTATTCCTGGATAGAATGCTTTACGCCGATGGCATCTTTGAGTTCTTCCAGTTTTGCGATGAATTTTTCAAATACTTCTTCGTCGCTGTCGCCGGTCACGCCGCAGGCACGGGCGCATTCGCAGTAACGTGCGAGGGTGTGCGGATACTGATACTGAGAGAAAGTTCCCATCTTGGCAGGCTTTTCAGCGGCATTGAAACGCATTACATCTGTAATCAGCAGGGCGTTGGCAATGCCGTGCGGCAGATGATGATAAGCTCCCAGCTTATGCGCCATAGAATGGCATACGCCCAGGAATGCGTTGGCAAATGCCATACCGGCCATAGTAGAAGCTGTTGCCATTTTTTCACGGGCAATGACATCTGTGCCGTCTTTGTAAGCTCTCGGCAGATATTCAAAAATCAGCTGCATTGCTCTGATGGCAATGCCGTCTGTATAATCCGTTGCCATGACAGAAGCATAAGCTTCCAGTGCATGAGTCATAGCATCAATACCGGATGCAGCTGTCAGGCCCTTCGGCGCACTCATCATCAGATCAGTATCGACAATAGCCATATTCGGGAGCAGTTCATAGTCTGCCAGCGGATATTTCTGACCTGTTGTCTGGTCTGTGATAACAGCAAACGGAGTTACTTCCGAACCTGTACCGGAAGAAGTCGGAATAGCGATGAAATAAGCCTTTTCGCCCATCTTCGGGAAAGTATAGACTCTCTTTCTGATATCGATAAATCTCATAGCCATATCGAGGAAGTCAGCTTCGGGATGTTCATACAGCACCCACATAATCTTGCCGGCATCCATTGCAGAACCGCCGCCGAGTGCGATAATGCAGTCCGGTTCAAACTTGCGCATAGCATCTGCGCCCTTCTGAGCAGATTCCAGAGTCGGGTCAGGCTGAACGTCTGCGAATACAGTATAAGCAATGCCCATTTCGTCGAGCTTGTCTGTAATGCATTTGGTAAAGCCGTTTTTATATAAAAATTCGTCTGTTACTAAGAAAGCTCTCTTCTTGCCCATGACGTTCTTGAGTTCATCCAGGGCAACCGGCAGACAGCCTTTTTTGAAATAAACTTTCTGAGGCGTTCTGAACCAGAGCATATTTTCGCGGCGTTCTGCCACGGTCTTGATGTTGATCAGGTGCTTGACACCTACATTTTCAGATACGGAGTTGCCGCCCCAGGAGCCGCAGCCCAGTGTCAGGGAAGGCGCAAACTTGAAGTTATACAGATCGCCGATACCGCCCAGAGAAGAAGGCGTATTTACCAGAATACGGCAGGTCTTCATTCTGTCTGCGAATGTATTCAGTTTCTTTCTGCCTTCTGCGCTGTTATTGTCAATCCAAAGAGAAGACGTATGACCCAGACCGCCGGCATTGAACAGCAGCTGTTCAGCCTTATCCATAGCATCTTCAAAGCTTTCGGCCTTGTACATACCCAGAATAGTAGTCAGCTTTTCATGTGCGAATGCTTCGTTGACACTGGTATCTTCTGCTTCGCCGACGATGACTTTTACTTCTTCCGGCAGAGTAAATCCGGCAAGTTCGGCAATTTTATAAGGTCTCTGGCCTACAATCTTGGCGTTGAGTGCGCCGTTGATCAGCATAGTATTTCTGATTTTGTTTTTTTCTTCATCATTGAGGAAATAAGCACCTCTCTTGAGGAGTTCGGCCTTGACAGCATCATAAACATCTTTATGTGCAATGATAGTCTGTTCTGTGGCGCAGATCATGCCGTTATCGAATGTCTTGGAATGCATAATCGAGTTGACAGCATTCAGGATATCAGCAGAATCATCAATTACAGCAGAAGCATTGCCGGCACCTACGCCCAGAGCCGGAGTTCCGGAGGAATAAGCAGCCTTTACCATGCCGGGGCCGCCGGTTGCAAGGATAATGTCGGCTTCCTTCATGATAGTATTAGTCAGTTCCAGAGAGGGCACATCAATCCAGCCGATAATGCCTTCCGGAGCACCTGCCTTGACAGCGGCTTCCAGAACCAGTTTAGCGGCAGCAATGGTGCACTTCTTAGCTCTCGGATGCGGAGAGAAGATAATGCCGTTTCTGGTTTTGAGTGCCAGCAGGGACTTGAAAATTGCAGTAGAAGTCGGGTTAGTAGTCGGAATAACAGCAGCAATCAGGCCGATGGGTTCTGCAACTTTTGTCACGCCGAAAGCCTTGTCTTCTTCCACTACGCCGCAGGTCTTGACATTTTTGTAAGCATTATAGATATGTTCGGCAGCATAGTTATTTTTGATGACTTTGTCTTCCAAAATACCCATTCCTGTTTCTTCCACGGCCATTTTAGCCAGCGGAATACGGGCATGGTTGGCAGCGAGTGCAGCAGCCTTGAAGATTGTGTCCACCTGTTCCTGTGTATAGGATGCAAACTTTTCCTGTGCGGCGCGCACGGCCTGGATTTTGGCTTCCAGTGTTTCAACGCTGTCTACCAGAATTTCATTACTCATGTATGAATCTCTCCTTAATTCTGAAATTTTTTCAAACTGTAGTTTTTTTGCTGTATGATTTCTTTTCTCTACAGTTTTTATTTTACCACATTGTTATTTTTTTGTCAATGGGTTTGACAAATTTTTATCAAATAAATTTGACCAAAAAATTTTATAAATTTTATGCATTCTGACGAAAATCAGAAAAGATAAAAATCTTCACTGCTGTTGGGAGCTTCCTGTTTTATGTTCCGGATTAATGTTTTATGTTCCGGATTAATTCTTGCAGAGTGCTGTTCATTTTATAATAATCATTTCCGGTCAGATGATCATCACACCACAGCATCAGCCGATGCAGTTCATCCAGCACTGTTTCCAGCTGTTCAGGAGAAAATGCCGAACCGTCTTTAAAAATCTGAATTCCGGTATCCTGAATGGCCGCTGTCCAGACTCTTGTATAGAAGGCCTCACTTGCCACATTGGCACTGAATGTCAGTTTCGCATCGGGATTATGAATCGCTTTGTCATAGCGGAATAAGCCTACCGACATAGTTTCTCCTCCTGTCAGAATTCATAAAGATAGCGTTCGTAAGCATTCAGCACAACTGTATTCTGATACTGGTCTTTCCGCGGCAGAGAGCCGTAATTCAGATGCACATGCCCGTGTGCAAACAGTGCCGGATGATATGTTTCCAGCAGATTCCGGAAACATGCAAACCCCTGATGCGGCAGATCATGCAGATCATTCAGATCTTTTGCCGGAGAATGCGTTACCAGAATATCAAATCCATGCGAACGCCACAGATCAAAACGGCGTTTCCGGATTCGTTTCTGCATCTGCTGTTCTGTGCACTGAAAGGGCAATTCCTGAAGATTATATTTCATCGAACCGCCAAGCCCCAGAATCCTGATTCCCTGATAGCAGAACAGTGCATCATCAATACAGATACAGCCTTCCGGCGGATTTTGCAGATATTTTGTGTCGTGATTGCCGTGAATATACAGCAAAGGACAATGCGCCATTGTAACAAGAAATTCCAGATATTCCGGTTTCAGATCTCCGCAGGAGATAATCAGATCCGGATTGCCCAGCTTTTCGGGCTGATAATAATCCCAGAGGGATTTGCTTTCTTCATCGGCAATAAATAAAATTTTCATAGTAAGCACCTGCTGACTGATGGATTTAAGCTTGTGCCCGGATTTATCCGAACACAAACTGATAACAGATTCCCAGCCATTCGCGCACCCAGTAGGACGGCACCAGATACCAGGAAGTCACTGCCGGAACGGCATAGGCTTTCAGGCCGATTCCCTGCGCGATTTTCGCGGAACGATATTCATGATAGCCGTCCGTCACAACAGTAATTTCCTTCGGCCAGTCCTGTTCTGTGAGAATTGCTTTGGCATTCTGCATATTTTCCAGCGTAGAAACAGACGTATCATCCAGATAGATTTGTTCCTCCGGAATGCCGTGTGCTGTGAGATAGTCCCTCATGCACTGTGCCTCGCTGATACTTTCGTCCGCTCCCTGACCGCCGCACACGATAACCGGCAGATTTTTATGCTGTTCCAGATAGGCAAGCGCAGCATCCAGCCGTCTTTGGAGCATCAGGCTTGGCGCACCGCCGCGGACTTTGCAGCCCAGAATCACGACAGTATGTTCTTCTTTCGGAGCATTTCCGGCGGCACGGAGCATCAGCACGCTGAACACAATCCCCAGCACAGCTCCGAACCCCAGCAGTCCCATCAGCACACAGAGCACAAAATGCCCGAAGCCGTTTTCCCAGATTTTCTGGAGCACTCCCGAAACAAACGGATTCAGCGCGAAAAAAACCACTCCCAGAAACGAAATCACTGTGCCGAAAATACATCCGGCGTGCCGGATTCCCACAAAAAACGGAAACGCAAAAAAGAACAGTGCTGTCAGAAACAGAATCGTCCCTGACAGTCTGATTCCTATGGACGAAATATCAAACATTGCTGACTGCCTCCGGTCATGCAAGCGGATTTTCATCCAGTCCGGCCACGCCGGAATCAATTGCTGCCTGTGCGACAGCCTTCGCAACAGCGAGTGCAACGCTTCTGTCGAACGCATCCGGCAGAATGAAATCCGGATTCAGCTTTTCATCCGGCACACATCCGGCAATGGCACGGGTTGCAGCGACTTTCATTTCCTGATTGATATCCTTTGCCCGGACGGCCAGTGCTCCCTTGAATACGCCCGGAAATGCCACGACGTTATTAATCTGATTCGGAAAATCGCTTCTTCCGGTGCCGACAATGTAGGCTCCGGCCTGTTTTGCTTCATCCGGCATGATTTCCGGAACAGGATTGGCCATTGCAAAGACAATCGGCTTGCTGTTCATAGACTGAATCATATCCTGTGTCAGAAGTTTCGGACGGGAAACGCCGATGAACACATCCGCACCCTTCACGGCATCCGCCAGAGTACCGTGACGGTTCTGTTTGTTTGTGACAGCGGCAATTTCGTTATGTGCCGGATTCTGATATGTCTCATCCGCGGACAGAATGCCGTTAATATCGACAAGAATCAGATTTCCAACGCCCAGCGCAAGCAGATGTTTGGCAATCGCAATGCCGGCAGAGCCTGCTCCGTTGATGACGATTTCCAGATCAGAAATTTTCTTTCCGGCGACTTTGCAGGCATTGACCAGTGCAGCAGCTACAACAATGGCAGTTCCGTGCTGGTCGTCATGGAATACCGGAATATCCAGTTTTTGCTTTAATTTTGCTTCGATTTCAAAGCATCTCGGCGCGGCGATATCTTCCAGATTAATGCCGCCGAAACTCAGGCCGATATTGGCAATTGTATTTACAATTTCGTCAGTATCTTTGGAATTGACACAAAGCGGAAAGGCATCCACATCGGCAAATTCTTTGAACAGTGCGCATTTGCCTTCCATAACCGGCATTGCGGCAAGGGGGCCGATATCGCCCAGTCCGAGCACGGCTGTGCCGTCGGTGATGACTGCCACCAGATTATGTCTTCTGGTCAGCGTATAAGAAAGAGAAGGGTCTTTCTCGATTTCCAGACACGGCTGTGCCACGCCGGGGGTGTAGGCATGAGAGAGCGAATCCCTGTCGTTGATTCTGGTACGGGAGACAATTTCTATTTTTCCGCCCCATTCCCTGTGTTTTTCCAATGATGACTGCATAATGTCCATGATACGTATTACTCCTTTTATCCTTGATTATTTTTTATTCTAATTTATCTTTACCAGATAAATTCAGAAAGCGGTGTATTTTTGCCTGCGCCCTTGGCAGCAGAATATTCCAGAATAGCAGAAGCATCAATGGCATTGACTGCGCCGTCGCCGTTGATATCAGCAGCTTCTTCAAATCCTGTCGGTGCCGGGAAGTTCAGGCCTGCGGCCTTGTTGGCAGCATAATTCAAAATCAATGTTGCATCTGCGCTGTTAATCACGCCGGAGCCGTCCGGATCGCCTTTTTGCCGTTCCGGAATATACTGGCCTTCAAATACAGTAGGATCCTGACCTGTACGGTATCCAAGCAGGAACATGCCCCAGTAATATTCAAAATCCGAATTGGGGTCATGAAAATATCCAATGCCGATATGAGTTACTTTTTCTTTCAGGATATTTTCTCTGTGGCCTTTGGAATTCATAAACTGCTCTATCGTCGAGGCCGCATCGGCATTGCCGGCAGCGATATTTTCCGCTGCGACTTTATAAGATGTCAATTTCAGCTCTGAATTCTGAAGAATTGAAAAGCAGACAGTACCATCGGGACGGTAATGCTGGAACATATCTTTCAGAGAAATTTCTTCTGCGCGCATACAGGTCAGTTCATTCAGTACGGGAAATGTAGCCAGTTCGGACAGACCGCGTGAAAGACGTTCGTTATTGACCAGATTCACAGCGGCATCGATATGTTTTTTAATTTCAATTTCTTCATCTGTCATCAGGGCACTGTCATGCAGATTCACGGCCGATGCCTGACAGGCAGGATAACGCATAATTGGCAGTATGGTCATGCAGCAGGCAAGCAGACCAGCGGCAAGTTTGAATTTTTTCATAGAAACGCATCCTTTCTGAATTATTATTTCTTATTTCTAGTATAACATTCAAAATTACTAAAGTCAATATCTGATTTGAAAATTTTTTGTGAATTTTGACTCTCTTGCAAAAAAATTGAAAAAAGCCCTTTTCTTTTCCGGAAAAATATGTTATAATAAAACTAAACCAATTTTTCAAGGAGGCGCAGTTTTTATGCGAGCAGTTATTACAGTTATCGGCAAGGATACCGTCGGCATTCTTCACAAAGTCAGCGGCATCTGCGCGGCACACAATGCCAATATTATCGAAGTGACCCAGAGTGTCATGCAGGATATGTTTGCCATGATCATGATGGCAGATATCTCCCAGATCAATTCCGATTTTGCTTCCCTTTCTGACGATATGGCAGAAATGGGAAAGGCTGAATGTCTGGATATCCACTGTATGCATGAGGATATTTTCAATTCCATGCATGAAATATAATTAATCTCAGAGGTGAAATCATGCTCAATACGTTTAATATTCTGGAGACAATCCGCATGATCCAGGATCAGTGTCTGGATATCCGTACAATTACAATGGGAATTTCCCTGCTGGACTGCATCGACCCCGATATCAACCGGGCATGTGAAAAAGTCTATGATAAAATCACATCCAAGGCACAGAATCTGGTCAGAACAGGCGAACAGATCGAAAAAGAATACGGCATTCCGATTGTCAACAAGAGAATTTCCGTTACACCGATTGCGATTCTGGCGGCGGCCTGCCCCGGACAGAATCCTGTCAGATTTGCAAAAACTCTGCAAAAAGCTGCCGATACCTGCGGCGTGAACTTCCTGGGCGGTTATTCCGCACTGGTGCAGAAGGGCTTCAGTGCCGGAGATCTGGAACTGATCCGCTCGATTCCGGAAGCTCTGGCAGAAACTTCCAATGTCTGCTCTTCTGTGAATATCGGTTCGACCAGAAGCGGCATCAACATGGATGCGGCAGCCATTATGGGCGAGATTGTCCGTCAGTGTTCCGAACTGACCGCCGACAGACAATGCATCGGCGCGGCAAAGCTGGTAGTGTTCTGTAATGCGGTAGAAGATAACCCGTTTATGGCCGGAGCGTTCCACGGAGTCGGCGAACCGGACTGTGAAATCCATGTCGGCGTATCAGGCCCCGGCGTTGTCCGCGCGGCAATTGCCAAATATCCTGATGCCCGTATTGACGAGCTGGCCGATGTCATCAAGAAAACAGCATTCAAGATTACAAGAATGGGACAGCTTGTCGGTGCAAGAGCTTCTAAAATGCTGGATGTACCGTTCGGAATTGTAGATCTTTCACTTGCACCTACTCCGGCAGTCGGCGACAGTGTCGCCCATATTCTGGAAGGCATGGGGCTGGAAACATGCGGTACACACGGCACAACAGCGGCACTTGCCCTGCTGAATGATGCCGTCAAAAAAGGCGGCGTAATGGCCTCTTCCAGTGTCGGCGGACTTTCCGGCGCATTCATCCCTGTTTCCGAAGATGCCGGCATGATTGATGCCGCTGTAGACGGTACACTCTGCCTGGAAAAACTGGAAGCAATGACGGCAGTATGTTCCGTCGGTCTGGATATGATTGTCGTGCCGGGTGATATTCCTGCCTCGACGATTTCGGCCATTATCGCCGATGAAGCCGCCATTGGCATGGTGAACAACAAGACAACGGCCGTTCGTCTGATTCCGGCCATCGGCAAACAGGAAGGCGATATGCTGGAATTCGGCGGTCTGCTGGGTTCAGGCCCTGTCATGCCGTACAATCACAAATCTTCCGAAAAATTCATTGCACGGGGCGGCAGAATTCCGGCTCCGATGCACAGCATCAAGAACTGAAACAAAATGCAGGCCTCAGCGGCCTGCGTTTTTTATCTTCCGGAAATGCCGAAAAATTTCTCAGTATTTTCCTTGGCATGGGCAATGAGTTCTTCTTCCGGAACGTGCATATACTCTGCGAGAGTTCTGGCAACATAGCAGATATTCTGCGGAAAATTAATTCTTCCGATGCCTGTCACATTCCGGGGAATCAGGTAGGGGGAATCAGTTTCGATCATAACCCTGTCCAGCGGCAGAATGCGGACGGCTTCCCGGAGGGCCGCGGCACGGCGGTCATCGCAGATCCAGCCGGTAATGCCGATAGAAAAGCCCATATCCAGATAAGTTTCCAGCGTTGCCTGATCTCCGGTAAAGCAATGCACCACGGCATTCCGGCAGATTTCCTTATGACAGCGGAACACACTGACAAAATCAGAAGCGGCATCGCGTTCATGTAAAAACATAGGTTTTTCCATGCGTTCGGCAAGCTGGATATGTTTTTCCAGGCATCGTATCTGATTTTCCCGTGCCGAAAACATGCGGTCGAAATCCAGGCCGCATTCCCCTACTGCCAGGATTTTATAATTTTCGGCAAGAATTTCTTCCATGCGGTCGAAATCCTCTTTTCTGGCCTCGTTGGCATTATGCGGATGAATGCCGACGGTACCCCAGGCATCATGTGTCTGTATAAAATGATGAATTTTTTCATTTTCGCGCATTTCAGATCCTGTCAGGATGCAGACCACGCCGGCCTCCTGTGCATCATGCAGCACTTTTTCCGGCTTGGAAAACTGCCGGCAGAACAGATTCACGCCAATATCGTAATACTTCATAATTTCAGATTCTCCAGATTAAATATTATAATACTAATATTATACTATCATTCAGTTAAAAAGTCAAGTGTTTTCCGAAAGAAGATATTTTTCGGCCTGTTTCTGGAATTTTACGGCAATCATGGCATCAATGACAGTACCTTCCGGCGTGAAATCTTCTGAGAAAAATTTGCTGTCTTCCCGTATTTTCTGAAGAAATCCGCCTTCTGTGTAGGGAATACAGAGCTTCATGCGCTTTGCCGTCTGCGGAAGATGATGCATAATTGCTGTCATCAGATTTTCAATACCGCCGCCGTGCTTTGCGCTGATCCAGACAGTATCGAAATCGCTTTTCTGTGTGAGTTCCGGGACAAGATCGGCCTTATTGAGCACATGAATCTGCGGAATTTCCGAACAGCCCAGTTCTGTGAGCAGTTCCTGTGTCATTTGCAGTCTGTCGGACAGATCGGGTTCGGAAGCATCCAGCACATGCAGAATCAGGTCAGCCTGTGCAGTTTCTTCCAGCGTTGCCCGGAAGGCTTCCACAAGATGATGCGGAAGCCGCCGGATAAAACCAACCGTATCCGAAATCAGGACAGTTCTGCCGTCCGGGAGTTCCAGGCCTCTGGCTGTGACATCAAGCGTGGCGAAAAGCTTATCTTCTTCGAGTACGCCGGCATTGGTGAGCAGATTGAAGAGTGTGGATTTTCCGGCGTTGGTGTAGCCGACTACCGCAACAGTCAGAAGGCCGTCTTTTTTTCTGCGCCGTGTCATGAACCGGCGATGTTTTTCAATTTCTTTCAGTTCTTTTTCCAAAGAAGCGATTCTGGCGCGGATATGGCGTTTATCCGTTTCCAGTTTGGTTTCACCGGGGCCTCTGGTACCGATGCCGCCGCCCAGCCGGGAAAGAGCTTTTCCCATACCTGTAAGCCGGGTCAGCCGATATTTGTACTGCGCAAGGCTGACCTGAATTTTTCCCTCGGCAGTTCTGGCGCGTCCGGCGAAAATATCCAGAATCAGCATTGTCCTGTCGATGACCTTGCAGTCTGTCAGATCAGAAATATTGCGCATCTGCATTCCGGTCAGTTCAGTATCGAAAATAATCATATCGGCCTGAAGATTCCGGACGGCCTCGGCGATTTCTTCCAATTTTCCTGCGCCGATGCAGGTAGCGGCTTCGGGAGCAGGGCGCGACTGGATGCAGGTCAGGACGGGTTCACAGCCGGCAGTTTCGGCGAGTTCAGCGAGTTCCTGCATAGAAAGCTCGGCAGGATATTCTCCTGTATCAATTCCGGCGAGAATCACGCGTGGTTTCTGTACTTCCTGCTGAATTTCATGCATATAAATACTCTTCTTTCTTTCTGTGTTTAGAATGGCGTTGGTAAGCCTTGGGGGATTTTTCAATCTGGGTTGCAGGACGAACTGCACCCCAGTCAGAGCGTTTCTGACGGTCGAGTGCCTTTCTGGCTTTTTTGCTTAATTTTTCATAAGGCACGAATTTTGCAGCTTTCATAACAATGCTCCTTTCGGGATTACAGGCTGATGCTCTGGCCGTCTCTGGAGATGACAACCGCCGGGAAGATTGCTTTCAATTCTTCCTGAAACGCTTCGGGATTCATTTCGGCAGGGCTGTAATGAGTCAGCCAGAGGGCATTTGCTCCGGCCTGACCGGCAATGCGGCAGGCATCCTGCATCAGCATATGGCCTTTCTGGTTCATGCTTTGTTTTTTCTCCGGATCGCCGTACATGCCTTCGCAGATCAGCAGATCAGAATCTTTGGCAAAATTGACAATTTCCGGGATAGGTCTGGTATCAGTCACATAAGTCAGCTTGATATTTTTTCTGGAATCGCCTGTGACCTGTTCCGGCAGAATGTGCCGTCCGTCCGGGAGCGTGACCTCCTGCCCCTGATGGAGCAGTTTCCAGAACTGCACGGGGATTTCCAGAGCTTTTGCCTGTTCCGGCAGAAATACGGGTTTTTTGCGGAGTGTCAGGGAATAGCCCATACATGGGACTTTATGATCAACCGGAAGTGTGGAAATTTCCAGCATAGGATCAATTTTATCAGCCGTCCAGCTTTGGGGACGGAGTTCCAGCACATGCAGCTGCACCTCGAAGGGCAGGCAGTCGCAGACGGAAAGCAGATTTTTCACAGTTCGTTCCCAGCCGGCCGGCACATAGACAGCAAGCGGCTCTGTCCGGGAGCAGTTTCCCAGCGACAGCAGCAGCCCCGGCAGTCCTGTGATGTGATCGGCATGGCCGTGGGTAATCAGAACCGTTTCGATACGGCTGAGTTTGCGGTCATGCTGTGCGAATGCCACCTGCGTACCTTCGCCGCAGTCGATCAGCACAGCTTTTCCGTTATATTCCGCGTAAAGCGATGTCAGAAACCGGTTTTTCAGGGGGAGCATTCCTCCTGTACCGAGCAGACAGATATCGGGCATTGAATCTCACTTCTTTCTGATAAATTAAATTATTTTTTCTTTTCCCAGGGTTTTTCTTCTGACCCTGCTTTGAAATTATAAATCGGCTTGATAATTTTCAGGATTTCGGCAGTTGGTTCCAGATTATCGATAATTTCCTGCATGGGCTTATAAGCCATAGGGCATTCATCCAGCGTATCCATGCTGACTGAGGTAGTATAAATACCCTGCATCTGTTTCCGGTATTCAGCGATAGAGCAGGTTTCCTTTGCCTGACTGCGGGACATGAGCCGCCCTGCGCCGTGAGGTGCGGAAACATTCCAGTCCTCATTGCCCCTGCCTTTGCAGATCAGAGAACCGTCGCGCATATTCATGGGAATAATCAGAATTTCATCTTTCTGCGCCGAAACAGAACCTTTCCGGAGAATCATGTGTTCCAGATCGATATAATTATGAATCGTAGTAAACTGTTCCCGGACATGCCAGTGCATTCCCTTGACGATGACATCAGTCATTGCCTGCCGGTTGAGTACGGCGAATTTCTGGGCAATGCGCATATCATGCAGATACTGTTCCAGCAGTTCGCCCTCGCAGTAAGCAAGATGTTTCGGCACACTGGTTGATTTTGTATTTTTGATTTTCTTAATTGCCGTTTCGATTTCTTTCTGTCTGCCCTGCGCCTTATATTCAGCAATCAGTTTCTGAACGGTGTTGTCGTCAGAACCGTTTAATCTTCGATAGGCTTCTTCCTGATAATACCGGGCGACTTCCACGCCCAGATGGCGCGAACCGGAATGAATCACAAGATAAATATTGCCTTCTTCGTCCTGGTCGGCCTCGATAAAATGATTGCCGCCGCCCAGCGTGCCGATGCTTAACAGCAGATTCTGTGCATGAATTTTTTTATAGCAATATAATTCTTCCAGATTAATCTGTTCGGCATAGCGGTGCGGCTTGATGCGGCTGGCAAATCCGGAAGGCACTTCTGCCCGGATGAGTTTATCCAGCTTCTGAGGTTCGATATGTTTTTCCTTGATGATTGTAGTTTCCATTCCGCAGCCGACATCCACGCCGACCAGATTCGGAACGACTTTGTCAGTAATTGTCATAGTTGTACCGATGGTACAGCCTGCACCAGCGTGAACATCGGGCATAATACGGATTTTGGCATCTTTTGCCATAGGCTGATTGCAAAGTTCCAGAATCTGTGCCACGGAAGCTTCATCCGTGCAGTCTGTGAACACTTTGGCGGAAGCGTATTTTCCTTTGATTTCAAACATAAATTGTCCAGCTCCTTCTGTGATGTGTGTGCCGGAACCGCAGTGACCGGGCATGAAAAAAAGTGCTTCTGTCCTGTTACAGAAGCACTCTACATGCATAAAAAGCATTCAGAAATCAAACAATTTCTGAATCAGCATCCCGGAATACTGCGGTTTCCGGCAGTTTCTGCAAACAAATTCTGATATTTTTCTGTAATGATAGCTATTGAATATGTGAACATGCCAGTCACCGCCTTTCTTAAAATTTGATATTGATTATAGCACAAAAAAAACAGTTTGTCAATAGGTTTTGGAAAAAAATTTTTTAATGCTTACTCCTGCTCTTCTTTTTCGGCGAGCAGACCCAGCACAAAACAGGTCAGATTTTCAGAAACAGGATTTCCCTCACTTTGTTCCATAGCTTTCAGCATACGCATGACGGCCAGAGCAAGTTCTTTCAGAATCATTTCGTCAGAACCTCTCATTTCGAGCATCATTTCACAGCGGTCAATTTCCATTTTAATCATAAAAACATAGTCCTTTCCAGAGATAAAATAAAATCAGAAAACTTCTCAATTTGAGAATTTCTGATTTTATTCTAGCATATTCTTCCGGATTTGTCAATATTTTTTTCATAAAATTCTCATTTTGAGATATTATGCCAAGAATTTTATCTGATTGGCAATAAAATTCTGTTTCCAGCGTGAATAGTTTTCCACATCGCCGGCATCCGGCAGCCGTCGGCTGTTCAGAGCCTGAATGATACGGATTCCGGCGAGATTTCCTTCCGGCGCATCAGAATTCTGACATTTTTCCGGAATCAGGATTTCCGGCGAAACGCGCACAAGGCAGGAAATCCGCGGCGGTTTGCCGTCCGCATCCAGAATAGTTTGTTCCTGTGCGGAAAGCTCCCGCTTTTCAAATTGAAGCGGAAGTCCCGGCGGCAGAAGAATTTCAGCTTCCGCGGATTTGGCATAATGACTGAAAAATTTTTGCATATCAATGCAGGGCGTACCCGGCGGAATTGCAAACCGCAGCAGAGCAATGCCGCATCTGTCCTGATATGCCGGAAGAAAGCCGTTTTTGGACGTGGATGTGAAAGAAACAGTTTTTCCGGCACTCTGCATCATGAGATAATCCGAAAAACGTTCCACCCGACAGACGGAATATTCTTGTTCTGCGGCAGACTTCCGGAACACGGAAAACAAATTCCGGAACAATGTGGACAGCCGCGGAACATCTTCCAGAATTCTCAAATTGAGAATTTTCCCTTCGGCAAGCCGGGCAGTTTCTGTTGCAATGCCCGGAAAAAACAGTGCATTCAGCAGACAGTAAGCTTTCGGGTCATTCCAGAAGCCGTCTTCCGGCAGATTCCGGACATCGCCGATATAATATCTGACAGCGCGGATTTCTTCTTTGGTAAACATAATTATCCTCCTTTGGAAACGGCAACGGTATGCATCACTTGCAGGAATTCGTCACGATGACTCTGATACGTATCCGTATTGGATTTGCATGTGATGATATACATCACAGCATTATCCGTCATATAACCGGCCATACAGGTCATACGGGCAGCATCGTCGCCTTCGCCAAGCGTATAATTAAATTCCAGCAGCTGCACGGGAAACTGACAGCCGGAATCTGTGCTTTCACTGCTGAGAAACTCAATGGAAGTTGTCGCCTTTTCATACTGATTCAGTGCGCTGACGGAATAATCATACGCCGATGCATAATAACCCTGACTGGTATCTTCCGTCAGAATAATGCTGGCATCTTCGCAGACATAATATTCTTCATAAGCCCTGGAAGAAGTTTTCTGATAATTTTCCGGAATTTTCACAGCAAGGTCAGGCAGAGGAAGAGCCTGATACATCACAGCTGTTTCCGCGGGCTGGGAATCAGAATTTTCGGCGGCGCATCCTGAAAGCAGAAGAGCCGGGCAGAGCAATGCTGCCAGCAAAGCAGATTTTTTCAAAAAACCACATTCTTTCTGAATTAAAAATAAAAAGACAGGCAGAGAAGCTCTGCCTGCCTGCTGACCAGACCTATAAGCCGGGTTCTGTCTGGTGCGACAATTTATCTAGATCCTGCGTTGCCGCAGGATTCAAGCCGCCATTGCGAACATGCCCGCCGAGCAGGCGTAAGGCATGGCCGCACCATAAGGCGTTGCATCGGATAGGGTTTACACGGCAGAGCAGTCTCCTGCTCTCCGGTGAGCTTTTACCTCGCCATTCCACCTGTGCCGCATACGCAAGCGCACACGGCAGTTTCTTTTCTGCTGCACTTTCCCTAAGGTCGCCCTCGGCTGCCGTTAGCAGCTATCCTGCTCTGTGATGCCCGGACTTTCCTCGTAAACTAAAACGTTTCCGCTGCCGCACAGTCTGCTCTGGAATTATTATACACGATTTCAGCGTATTTGTCAAGAAGATTTCTGATTTTATTTTTTATTCACAGATTATTCAAAAATAATTTACATTTTTCCTGCCATACTATGCTATAATAAATTATCAATGCAATTTTGTGAGGTGTATTTTTATGGATCCCAATTATAATCCGGGAAATGGTTCTAATCAGAATCCTGATTACAATCAGGCCGGGTATAATCCCTACACAGATCCCAATCCGAATGATTTTAACTATCAGCAGCCGCAGAATCCGTATCAGGATGCTTATCGGAATGCCTATAACGGCTATTCTGACCCGGAACTTGAAAAAAAGGCCAATAATATCAAAACGCTGGGCATAGTCAGTGTTGTGACGGGTGTTATTTTCATACTTTGCTGTACCCTTGTCAGCCCCATTATCGGCATCATCGGACTGGTACAGGCCAACGGCCTGAACGCTTCCCTGAATCAGATTTCGCCGCAGGGACAGGAAAAAATCCGTACCGGCAAACTGCTGTGCATCATCGGCATTGTGCTGGGTGTAGTGGGGATGCTTCTCAGCTTTCTCGCGAATGCGCTGGGTCTGACGGATGCGTTTGTCGAAGGCTTTCAGGAAGGATTGGACGAAGCACAGAATGGTGCTTACTTAATTCTGAATAATTTCCGATGAAGATTCCGGAATTTCCCTGTCTGTTTTATCTGCTGACCGGACTTTACTGTCCCGGATGCGGCGGCACAAGAAGTGTAAAAGCGATGATTCACGGACAGTTTCTGCTTGCCGTGCATGAAAATCCGGCTGCTCCCCTGCTGGTGCTGATTGGCACGCTCTGGATTGCCGAACTGCTTTTCTCCCAGAACGGAAAAAAATACACATTATATCCGCGCCGCGGAATATTCTGGATTATTTTTCTGATTCTCTGGATTTTATGGGATATTCTCCGTAATTTGATTCCGGTTTTACAGCCGTTTACCTGAAACAAACAGGAACAGTCTGCTGACTGTTCCTGTTTTTGTCATTAACCGTTTTGCTGTGTTCTGTCCCGGCCGAAATCAGAAGTCTGATTGGCAGAGGATTGATTTTCTCCGCGGCCGCCTTTCATACCGCGGCCTTTCATCTGGGAGCGGTCGATTTCGCCGTTTTCGTCCGTAGGAAGTTCCATGCCGTCAGGCATCTGACCGCCGGGGAATCTGCCCTGCATCTGGGAGCGGTCGATTTCGCCGTTTTCATCCGTAGGAAGTTCCATGCCGTCAGACATCTGACCGCCAGGGAATCCGCCCTGCATCTGGGAGCGGTCGATTTCGCCGTTTTCATCCGTAGGAAGTTCCATGCCGTCGGGCATCTGACCGCCGGGGAATCCGCCCTGACGGCCGCCCATCATGCCGCCGCCCATGCCCATACTCTGGGCTGTGCCGATGAAGCTGACAGAATCTTCCAGCGTAACAGAACCGGATTCTGTGCCGTTCTTCTGATAAGAACCTGTTTCATACAGACCGTTTTCCTGACTTGCCGTGGAACTGCCGCCAAGATATACCTGATATGTCTTTCCGGATTCCAGTGCATCACTGCTGAGAATAACAGAATTGAACTGTTTCGACGGCGCATAACTGAGAATTTCATCGCCGTTTTCATCGCAGAGAGTGACAAGAGTATCTGCATTCTGATAATTATCCAGTGTGATGACAATGACATTCTGAGAAGCATCATCGGGATATTCTGCCATTCCGGAGCTTCCGGCAGCAATCAGGAAACCGCCGGTCACAGAAATGCCGTTATTGGAGTCCAGTGCGCCGTTGCCGTCATTGGTGGGGCCGTCAACAAGAACTGTTCCGCCGCTGATCGTCATCGAACCGTTGGAATCCAGTCCGTCGCCGTCCGCATTGACATAGACGTAACCGCCCGAAATAGTCAGAGAACAATCTGAAATTTGTCCCATTGCGCCCTGTTCCGTGCCGTCGCTGGCGTTGAAGCCGTCGTCGGAGGATTTCAGATTGATTGTTCCGCCGGAAACAAGAATATCTGCGGCTTCAATGCCTTCGTAGGACTGCGTGATGTTAATATTGCCGCCCGTGAAATTGGCATCAGCATCGGCATGGATTCCCTTATCGCCTGCGGCAATGTAGAAACTGCCGTCAGTCAGATACAGACTCTGATTGGAATGCAGTGCATCATCAGCTGTATTGAGTGTGAATGTGCCGCCGGAGATATAGAGCATGGTTCCGGCTTTCATGCCTTTTACGCTGACAGTATCTTCTTCGGAAGTTTCGGAAGAAGTCTGCATATCCCAGCCGCCGCGGCCGAATCCGCCGAAATCGTCATGTTTCTGTTCGGCATTGGCTGTGCCGCCGCCGGATGTGACATCAAACGTACCGTCTGCGATAATCAGTTCTGTTTCTGCCTGAATGCCGTCTTCCTGAGCATCGATGGTGAAACTGCCGTTCCGGATATAGATAAAGCCCATGCCGGCATCAGTCGAATTGGAAGCTTTCAGGCCGTCGCCGCCTGCCGTGATGTGCAGAGTGCCGTCATAGACAGCGACATAGTCCTTGCCTTTCACGCCGTTTCCTGCGGAATTGACTGTGATAGTTCCTCCGGCAATGACAAGATCATCCTTGCAGAGAATGCCTTCGTCCTCGTTGCCGCTGACAGTCAGTGTTCCTGTGCCGTTGATGGTCAGGCTGTCGGAACTGTATACTGCTGCGCCGGAAACTGTTTCGTCAGAATAGCCTGTGCCGTCGGAAATGCTGTTTTCAGAATTTTCGGCAAGTGTGAGAAATACTTTCTTGGCATTTTCGATATAAATTGCCGAACCCGTCGAACAGTTCAGGTTTGCATTATTCAGTACAAGCTGAATTTTGCCTTCTGTATTGATTCTGATCTGGCCGTCCTTGAGTGTGCCTGTCAGTTCATAAACGCCTTCCTGAGTAATATTCAGCACGGAGTCTGTCACTTCATCCAGATTGATGCTTGCAGTGATTTCATAATCTGTTCTGAGGTCACGTTCTGTGAACAGACTGCTGAGATCTGTCGAATAGGGAACTTCTTCCGCTACCAGATTGACAACCGGAGAAGCTGTAAGAGCACTGGAAGTTTCCTGTTCTTCATCGGCAAGACTGGAAGTCATTGTTTCAAGTTCTTCCGATACGGAAGATTCTGCACTTTCCCAGGAGACGGAACTACTTTCTTCGGAATTGAGACTGCACCCTGTCATGAGAAGGGCGAAAGCCGCTGCCGCAGCAAACATGCTGTTGATTTTTTTCAGATTATTTTTTTTGTTTGTTAACATAATAATACACCGCTTTCTAAAAATTTCCCAATTCCGGTGGATTTATTTTCTCTCTATGTTTTGTATTATACCGTCTGAATATGTTAATTCTGTGATAATTTTCAAAAAGCGGAGTTAAAATCAGGAGAAAGATCAGGGGATATCATTCCAGTCGGGATTTTCTCCGGAGCCTTTCCGGGCGGCATACTGGAGAATTCTGGCGGCATCCTGTGCATTGACGGCAGAATTTTCATCTGTATCGGCCAGAAACAGTGCAAAGTCTTCTTCTTCCGTGCCGGGAGTTCCTGTTACGGCCGCATCAGAGCCGGAACCTTTATCGGCGGCATAGCGCAGGACAAGCGCGGCATCTTCGGAATTGACAGAGCCGTCCTCATTGGCATCGCCTTTCAGGCCGATGTGATATTCCAGAGCGGCCGCAGTATTCCGGACAGTCTGCACGGACTTTCCGTCAAACGACAGTTCCGAACGCAGTGTGACAGGCACGGTAACGGCACGATCTGCCGGACTGCCTGTCTCGAACACATCAAGAAGCGATTCTGTTTCTGCTGCGCCGGATGCGCCGTCAAAGAACATTGTGAGTGCGCCGGGAAATTCCTGGAGGGAAAACGGTTCTGTATCCTCAGCATACCGGAATACGGACGGAATTTCTGTCAGCGATACAGGATTTTCTCCGGCAACGATGATATCCGCGCCGTACAGCGCAGGGACGATATTACTGTAATGACTGATATATTTTCCGGGATTATTTTCATCCGGTACGCTGACATCACTGGAAAGATAGGTCGAACCGCTAATAAAACTATCCTTTGTCACAAAGCGGACAGGATAAATTCCGGGCGGCGTATCCGGCGGAATTTGCACATCAAATTCGATAAAGCTGTAAGAATCCGACTGATCGCCGAAAAATTTTGTGGAAAATTCACGCTGACCGTTTTCGTCATAATTATTATAATCATATGTCCAGGTCAGAATCATGGAATTTTCTTTGATATTATGCATACAGGACGATGCCCCGTGTTCATATTTGCCGCTGCTGTTGATTCTGCCGAAACAGTACGGCCTGAACTTGCTGGAATACGTAATGCCGTCTGTATGCGTGAATTCTTCTGCCTGCGTATAGGCATAATTCGTAGGATTCTGGAATGTATTCCGGTCAAATATAACCGTTTCGCATTCCAGCGCGGCCGAGATATAGGAAATATCCACAATAGACGGATCTGTTTCAAAATACAGGCCGAAATGCACGGAAGTCCCCTGACTGGCATCTTCCGGACTGATGCAGATCTGATGCACATTGCCTTCCGGAATACAGCCGCCGCTCATGGCACGGAGACTCATGGCAATTTCGTCCGGACTGGTATAGGCCGCCTGAACGGAAAGGTCTGCCGTACAGCACAGCCCCAGAAGCAGACAAAATGCCGTGCTAATATAGTGTTTCATGAAAATAACCTCTTTTCTGAAAATTTGATTTATAGCCTTATTATAACATGAGAAAAATCATCTGTCAATGTCAGATTTTTGCACAAAAGCAATCAGCCGCATCTGACTGCTGAAAAATTTCTGTTGACAAGTTCCGTAATTTGTGCTAGAATAAATATTAGTTTTACTTAGAAGGAGTATGATATGATATATGGCTAAAAAACAGGATTATGGCAACGAGAGCATCACCATGCTGAAAGGGGCTGACAAAGTCCGCAAAAGACCGGGCGTTATCTTCGGTTCTGACGGACTGGACGGCTGTGCACATTCTGTATTTGAAATTATCTCGAATTCTATTGACGAGGCAAGAGCCGGGTTCGGGGATAAAATCATCATCACACGCTGGAACAGCGGCGAAATTGAAGTAGAAGACTTCGGCCGCGGCTGTCCTGTCGATTTCAACAATACAGAACAACGCTATAACTGGGAGCTTGTCTACTGCGAACTCTATGCCGGCGGCAAATATGATAATGCTGAAGATTCCTATGATTATTCGCTCGGCCTGAACGGTCTGGGACTCTGCGCCACACAGTATGCCTCTGCATTTATGGATGTCACAGTCCACAGAGACGGCACGGAATATACTCTGCATTTTGAAAAAGGCGAAAATATCGGCGGACTGCACAAATCCCCGTGGAGTCAGAAGCAGACAGGCACACGCACACACTGGAAACCCGATCTGGAAGTCTTTACGGAAATTCATGTGCCGGATGCATTTTTCCACGATACGCTGAGAAGACAGGCTGTTGTCAATCCGGGGCTGTTATTTCTCTATCGTTCCGAACAGGAGGACGGCAGTTTTCTGGAAAAAGAATATTTCTATCAGAACGGCATTTCTGACTATGTACAGGAACTCACCGGCGACAAAGCCATGACTTCTGTTCAATACTGGACGGCCGAACGCATGGGACGTGACCGCGCTGATAAACCGGATTACAAAGTCAAGCTGTCCGTTGCAATGACAATTTCAAATCAGGTCAATGTGCTGGAATATTATCATAACTCCAGCTTTCTGGAACACGGCGGCTCTCCGGATAAGGCCGTCCGGAGCGCATTTCTCTCACAGATCAACAGCTATCTGAAAAATAATAACAAACTCCAGAAAAATGAATCTTCTGCTTCGTTTGATGATATCAAAGACTGCCTTGTATTAGTTTCTTCTTCGTTTTCCACACAGACTTCCTATGAAAATCAGACGAAAAAAGCAATTACAAATAAATTCATTCAGGAAGCTATGACGGAATTTCTGAAACATCAGCTGGAAGTCTATTTTATCGAAAACCCGGAGGAAGCCAATAAAATTGCCGAACAGGTGCTGATTAACAAGCGCAGCCGCGAAAATGCCGAAAAAACCAGACTCAACATCAAGAAAAAACTCGCCGGAAATATCGATCTTGCCAACATGGTGGAAAAATTTGTGGACTGCCGCACCAAAGACATCACCCGGAGAGAATTATATATCGTAGAAGGCGATTCCGCGCTTGGAGCTGTCAAGCTCGCCAGAGATGCCGATTTTCAGGCCGTTATCCCCGTAAGAGGAAAAATTCTGAACTGCCTGAAAGCCGATTATCCCAAAATCTTCAAAAGTGATATTATCACGGATTTATTAAAAGTCCTTGGCTGCGGCGTGGAAGTCAAACTCAAAAATACAGGAAATATCGCACAGTTCAGCATGAATAACCTGCGCTGGAGCAAAATTATCATCTGTACGGATGCCGATGTGGACGGTTTCCAGATTCGTACGCTGATTCTGACTATGCTCTACAGATTAACGCCGACTCTCATTCAGGAAGGCTATGTCTATATTGCAGAATCTCCTCTGTATGAAATCAACACAAAAGCAAAAACCTATTTTGCCTATACCGAAAAAGAACGCCAGGATATCCAGAAAAAAATAGGCAGTGCCAAATATACAATCCAGCGTTCCAAAGGTCTGGGCGAAAACGAACCCGAAATGATGAGCCTTACAACTATGAATCCCGATACCAGAAGGCTGATCAAAGTCATGCCGTCCGATGCCAAACAGATGCGTGATACCTTCGATCTGCTTCTCGGCGATAACCTCACTGGACGAAAAGAACATATTGCCGCTTATGGTGCGGATTATATCGATCTGATTGATGTTTCCTGAAAGGAGCTTTCAAAATGCGTTTTGAAATTGAAGGCACTGTACTGAAAAAAGCAATTCCGGAAAATCCGGAAGATTATTCTAAGCCGATTCAGATTCCGCCCGGAGTGACCGAGATTGGAAGCAATGCCTTTTTCCCCTTGGGAAATGCTTCCTATTACTACCCGGACGAAAAACAAAAAAATTTTACTGTATGTTGTATTACATTTGAAGACGGAGAAGCGACAGAAGCGAGACAATATGATATTGAAGTTCTCATTAATGCCATTGATCTTAATGCCCTTGATCCCATACTTTTCAATTGCTATCGTAATAATCAGCCTGCGCTCTGCGTTGACAATATGCTCCGTCTGGGAAGAATCATATTTCCGGAATCTCTTACCAAAATCAACGAAGATGCTTTTAACGGATGCTATATCGAAAACCTGGATTTTACAGCTGTAACAGGAAATCTGACAATCGAAAAAAATACTTTTTGCTTCACCAAGCTGAACAAAATAAAATTTTCAGAAACGATGCAGCAGCTGATAATTGGAACATCGGCTTTTTCTCCCGGAAAAATGAAAATATACGAAAAATATGATAATACAGCAACATTAAAAAAAGTCATTTTCCCTCAAACAATAAAGCGGCTGATTATTGAAGACAATGCCTTCTCTAATAACCAGAATGCGGAATTTCTATTTCCGCATACAGTCAAAGAAGCATTGATCATCAAATCGCATTCTTTTGACGGATGCGCCATTATCGGAACATTGGAACTTCCGGAAAGAACTTTGTCTGTCGGGGCATATGCATTTGGCAACTGTATGTACCTGAAAAAAATTATCCTTCCTAAAAGTCTGTACGATGCACAGACAAACCGTTCAGCGTTTGAAAAAAAGCTGAATCTAGAATTACCGGAAATTTCGCCGGATGCATTTCAAGGCTTACATCCAGAAAATTCCGGAATCCAATGGAATCTCTCATGGAATGAAAAAAAATCAGCATGGAATTATCTCTACGTTCCTTCCACATATTTTAAAGATGCGGAAACAATGCTGATTCAAAAAGATTATCATAAGACAGAATCAGATACTCAAAAATATACTGTTGCATTATCCATACTACTGTATATAACTGATGCAAAAGAAACAAAAGATTTTATTGCAGAGGAATTTTTTAATATTTTGCGATGGCTGTTTAAGGAACGGCCAAAAGGGCATTATCTGTATATCATGAAAATTCTGTCCTGCGAAAGAATCATGTATCAGGCAATCCAAAAATCAAACCCGGCTTGTCGAAAAAATGTAAACGCTGCATTCGCACTATATAAAACGCTTCCTGAATGGAAGGCTAATAGTCTGACATTACTTATCGAAGCGGCTAGCTGCAAACGGCTTCATTATGCTTGTATGTCCAGTCTTCTTGCCTTTTTTACAAAAACTACGAATCTAGAAGATGAATTTCGTTACGGGCTGGAATACATGGAACGGCATCTGCCTGAAAATGAAAAAAGAGTAACATCTATTATCAAAAATTTGGTTAAATTTGAACATAAAAAACCTGAATATACGCCGATTCTGCTGGAATACGCAGAAAAACACAACCTCGATTTAAAACCAAAATTAGAGCTTTAATCTGATACGCAAAAACTGCTGCGCCGGATGCCGGTACAGCAGTTTTATTTATCCGCTATCGATTTAATTTTCTGAAAATAAAAATCAAAAGACACGCGCCTGCTACTGCAAGCACCAATCCGCCGAGCCAGCTGTTCGCACCGATTCCCAGCAGTGCTCCGATTCTTCCTCCGACAAAGCCGCCCAGAATTCCCAGAATCATATTGACTAAAAAGCCTTTTTTGGAACTATCCATAATTTTTCCGGCAATCGATCCGGCCAGAGCTCCCATTATAATTTCAATAATCAGATGCATAATCTCAACTCCTTTCATGATTTGAATTTTCTGATTCTGTTTTATTATATCGCATACTCATAAAAACTATTTATTTCATTGTATCATATTTCTAATTATTTGTCAATAAAATTTTGACTTTTTCAGCTCCTGATGTGTATTATTAGTGAAAGACAAAATTCAGGAAAGAAGTGAGGCCTCATGAATGCAAAGGATTTAGTTCACACTTACGGCGATATGCTTTACAGAATCTGTCTGATGTCGCTCCGCAATCACGCCGATGCCGAGGATGCTGTGCAGGAAGTCTTTCTGAAATATCTGACACGCGCTCCCGATTTCGACAGCCCGTCACACGAAAAAGCCTGGCTGATTACCGTCGCCCTCAATCACTGCCGGAACATGCTCCGGAATCAGAGAATTATTCCCACTGACCCCGAACTGCTCCATCCTCCGGAAAATCCTCCCGAACAGAACCAGATTTTCGATGCACTGATGCAGGTGCCGGAACCGTTCCGGGAAGTGCTGATTCTGCACTATATCGAGGGCTATCCGCTGAAAGAAATTGCCGGAATTATCGGCAAAAGCACCAGTGCCGCCAAGATGCGGCTTTCCAAAGGCAAGCGGCTTTTAGAAGAAATCTACAGAAAGGAGTATTTATCATGAATGAAAATAATCTGAAATCCTGCGCCAATCATGTAAGACTGCCGCAGGAATCCAAAGAAAGAATCATCAGAAATCTTGAAGTTATGACACAGAATCAGGATGAAACTGAAATTGACAATTCTCCGAAACGCCCGATTGTCCGGCATATCATGACGGCTGTTGCCGCGTGCATGGTGATTGCCGTCAGCGCAGGAGGAATTTATTATCATCTGCACGGCGGAAGAAGTTCGTTTTCGCCGGGGTTGTCGGCAATTGTTCAGTCTTCTGTTTCGATAGAGGATATGCAGAAAACTGCTCCTGATATGTTTGCAGCTTTAGCTGATCTTCAGCTGTATGCCATCCCTGCGTATGACCGTGGAGAAACAGGAATTTGTCCGGAAACAGTAAGTTATATCACGCTTACAAAAGAAAATCAGGAACAGCTTGCTGAATTATATCAGACAATCGATTTTGAAAATCCAATCAAAGATTACAATTTTTCAAGCAACTGGGAAGACAGATTTCTCTTATTTTTCCAGTATGCTGATATTTACTACAATGTCCAGACCACCAAAGCAACTGACGGAAATTGCTATATCCAGCTGATGTGCGTATCCCCCGGAGAAAGCCGCGGCTATACACGAACCTATCAGACAGAAGCGGATTTCTATGACAAAACAAATGCATTGCTTCAAAACCCGGCATTCGGCAGTGATATGAATATTGAGTTTGATAAAATTCTTTATGATAATCTTGATCAGGTTCTGGAAATTCTCTTCGGAGAACAGAATCTTGCAACAAGATTCGCTACCGCTATCGTGGAAGCAGATACCAAAATCGGCGCAGATGCTATGGATGTTTATTTCATCTCAAGAGAAAATCAGGATTCCGCCCCTGTGCAGTATTTCAATATGAATCGTGACGATTTCCTGAACTTCTGGCGGATTCTGAATCAGGCGGTTCTGGGTCGTCCGGATCTGGCTTCTGACCTGAAAACAGACTTCATGACCGGCGGTGATGTGGAATTTATCATGTATCTGGAAGACAGAAGCTATATTGAATTCTGGCATGATGCCGTCAGCGGTCAGGTTGATCTGCTGTTTCATGATATGCCCGGTTTTCAGGATATGCTTTGCATCCAAATCAGCGAGGAAGAGTATCAGAATCTGAAAAATGCCCTTGTTCCGGAGGAATATTTCAATACAGAATATGAAAACATGAATACTGTTTTATACGGCCGCATTGAAATGGAACTCATGAATCAGATGTTCGGCGGAAATGCTCCGGATGTCAATGAAATCATCCAGAAGGCGGAACAGACGTTCACCAATCTGGAAGAAGCAGAATATTATTTCTGTGTACAGGATTCTGACTATCTGTTTGAAAATCATCACAAGGGACAATATTTCAGCATTCCGGAAGAAAAACAGAATCAGCTTGCGGAGCTGTTCAAAAATCTGGATTATTCTGATATGAAGAAAAATTATACTGACGGCGGAAATATCATCATCATGTATCTGAAAGATGCCAATCAGCAGAAAAGTTTTGTTTCGATTCTGTTTGATGAAAATTCCGACCGCGCCTATCTGACATGGCACCCGGACGGAAAGTCTGTAGGAGATAATTATTATCTGGAATTGGATTTGGATACACTCAATCAGATTGCCGAAATCCTCTCCGAGCCGGAACAGCTTTTCAATTTCAGTACAGAAGGCCGTATTTTCGATGTTGATGATATTTTCCGGGAAATTCCGCCGTTCGGCGATACTTCCCGCGCAACGGAACGCCTGATGTTTCCGGCCTACGCGCCGTATTATCTGATTCCGGATGCAGACCAGCAGGCGCAACTCACGGAACTGCTGAACTCTCAGCACTGGGGCGAACCGCTCCGTCCCGGAACGGATTATTCCAAGAGCCAGACAGGTGACGGCGAATGTTTCATGATGTTCTTCCGGATGCCCGATGAAGCGTTTGAAATCAGATGTCAGCTTTCCGGCTATCTGATTTATATTCATGACGGCTCACAGGATGTATATTATAATCCGGAACTGGTTTCTGCAATTCAGGATATGTTCATTCCGGCGAAAACAGTCTATGTCATCAATAATGACGACAGCTTCTACAACGAGCCGGAAGAGAAAATAGAAATTGACACATCCGGAAATTATGATTTAACTGTCTATGAAGAAATTCTGAATCAGTTCAATCAGGAACACGGCACGGAATATCAGTTCGCATCAAAAGAAGCTGCCGGGTCAGAAGAAGTCTATCAGATTCAGGTCAGCTGGATTCTGGCCATGACTGAGGACGAATTCCGGAATCATCTGGAGGAAGCTTATCAAAATGATCTGGAATACAGACAGAATGTCTATGAAGTCAAGCTCTATGATACAGAAGGCAATCCGACAGGGGCAGGTGCCGTATTTTTCCGCAACAGTAAAGGCCAGTCCTACGGCGCGGCAAATACAGAAGGCCTTCGACCGGAAGATGCTCCCGATCTGATTTTTGTCATCGGCGATCATCAGCAGTCCGGCTATCTTCTGAAATCCGATCTGGAAGCGAATCAGGCCTTGCAGTCGCTTCCGGGGAAAGAATTCGCCGAATGGAAAGCTTCCCTTCCGGAAGGTCTTGTCCTGAACGTCTACGATCAGGAAGGCGAAACGATTCTGGATACTTTCTCGACAACACGCGAATAATCGTCAAAAAGCCCTCTTTTATCAGAAAGGGGGCTTTTTATTGTCAAAAAATCGCTTTTGAGGTTGACAAATTCTCTGAAATGCAGTATAATAATACTATGAACGTATTTTGTTTTATGACCCGTTTATTATTAATCTATTTCTGAGGGGAGAATTCTAACTAATCATGATACTCACAAAAGAAATCAGTCTGCTGGACTGCGGTCAGCAGACAAAAAGCGGAAGCCGCTGCTTTTCAGCCCGGAAAGATAAGAATTACTTATTGCTGATGTGCGGTATCCGAGCCGTTCTGCGAATCAGAGACAAGCAGTATTACATGCAGCCGTTCACCTTCCTGCTGTACCCGTTCGAGGAAGAAGATTCTATTACTGTGAACGCACAGGAAACGGTTTTTTATCGTTATCTGCATCTGCGCATGACGGACGGCTATCTGAAAAAATTGCAGGAAACAGGCGGCATCAATCTGTTTGAAGTGCACACCATTGCCCAGCCGCTGGCCGTGGAAGAAATCTGGAAAATTCTGCTGCCATTTATGCAGGAAAATAATCTTTGTTCGCCGGAAATGGGAGAACATGCCCTCCGGCTGCTGATGTGCCTGCTGATGGAGTCCTCTGACGGAACTGTTTCCCGTGCGGCAGAAATTCCGCATTATGACAAGCTTACTGCCCTGCGGCATAAGATTTACGCCCATCCTTCCGCAAGCTGGTATATTCAGGATATCTGTGATGATTTAGGCATCAGCCGGCCGTATTTTCATAAATTATATCTTGCGGCGTTCGGCACTACCTGTACGCAGGATGTCATTGCAAGCCGGATTGCCTGTTCCAAAAAGCTGCTTTCTGATACAGAAGAACCGATTGCCGCTGTCTCGCAGAAATGCGGCTTTGAGACAGATGTTTACTTTATGCGGCAGTTCAAGCGGCATGTCGGCATGACACCTACCGCATTCCGGCGCGTGCAGTCTGCCGGAAAAAAGAAAAACTGATTTTTCCTACATTTTCGGGCATGATTCAGGATAGTTTTATAGCAATTCTGCTTCTTGACTTTTTTCAAAATTATGTGCTATACTATATAACAGCAGTCTGATATCAGTAAATCAAGAGGAGATAGATTTTTTCATGAAACTTTCACGCATGATTTCCAATCTGCACAATTCGACCAAAGCAACCGTCATTGCCTGTTCCGTACTTCTGGCTATGACAGCTGTGGTATTATTTTTCCTGATGCTGTTCCCGATTAAAATGCGCGACAAAAGCGCAGCACTTTCGGCTCCTGTCATGCCGGAAACAACCGTCCCCGGCACGACGGCTCCGATGGAAGAATTGATTGCTTCGACAAAAGAACCGCCTCATACCCGTTCCACATGGGCGGCTACTATCGAAACAATTGCAACTACTTCTGATACAAAACATACCAGCGAATCGACAGATATTCCCTGGTATGACAAAATTTTCACAACGTCTTCGGCCGAATCCACAGCGGAAACATTCCCGGAAATGACAACTGTCTATCAGGAAGAAGAAACGCTTCCTCCGGACGAACCTGCGCCTCAGCCGGAAGAGCCTATCACGCTGCCCGAACCGGTCACGGAAGCTCCTGTACAGACTATTACAGAAGTTGTTCCCGTTCCGGAAACAGAATCGCCGCTGACAGAACCTGAAATTATCAACGCCGAACCCGTTGCACCGGAATTTCAGACTGAATAATTTTCATAACATCTTGACAAATTTTCCCGAATCTGTTATAATATTTTTATCAGAAATATTATAAA
>DFJS01000011.1 GCA_002373165.1 Ruminococcus sp. UBA3665 | reverse complement strand
ACAAGAACTCTATCAAGATCATCGGCGACCATACTGACATGTATGCACAGGCTTATTTTGCATATGACTCTAAAAAATCCGGCGGCGTTACAGTATCTCACCTGAGATTCGGCAAAACTCCCATCAAGTCTACTTATCTGATCAACAAGGCCGATTTCGTTGCCTGTCATAATCAGAGCTATATTGACAAATACGATATGACTTCTGACATCAAGCCCGGCGGTACATTCCTGCTGAATACCATCTGGGATGAAGCAGGTCTGGAAAAGCATCTGCCCGGTCAGGTCAAGAGATATATCGCCCAGAATAATATTAAATTCTATACTGTAAACGGCGTTCAGCTGGGTATTGAAACAGGCATGGGCACAAGAATCAATACAATCCTCCAGTCTGCTTTCTTCAAGCTTGCAAACGTAATCCCGTTTGAAGATGCTCTGAAATACATGAAGGCTGCCGCAGAAGCTTCTTATTCCAAGAAGGGTCAGGATGTTGTTGAGAAAAACTGGAATGCTATCGATGCCGGCTACAAGGGCATTGTAGAAATCAACGTTCCGGAAGCATGGAAGAATGCCGAAGATACTCCTATCGGTATGCCTAAAGTTACCTGCGATAACAAGGCTCTGGAAGATTTCGTTAATAACGTTCAGATTCCGTGCAACGCACAGCAGGGCGATAAACTGCCTGTTTCCACATTTGTGAAACTCGCTGACGGTACCACACCTTCCGGCTCTGCCGCATTTGAAAAGCGCGGTATTGCCGTAACAGTTCCTGTATGGAATCCCGATACCTGCATCCAGTGCAACCAGTGCGCTTATGTATGTCCTCATGCAGTGCTCCGTCCGGTTACGCTGACTCCCGAAGAAGCTGCCGAAGCTCCTGCTTCTATGAAGCTGGCCGCTATGAAGCCCGCTATCGGCGATTTGAAATTCGGCATGACTGTCTCTGTTCTGGACTGCACAGGCTGCGGCGTATGCGCAAACATCTGCCCGGCTAACAAGAAGGCTGAAACACTCGTCATGAAGCCTCTGGAATCTCAGCTGGATCAGCAGGCCGCATTCGATTTCGGCACTACCAAGGACATCAAGCCCGAAGTTACGGCTAAATTCACAGAAGCTACTGTCAAGGGTTCTCAGTTCAAACAGCCGCTGCTGGAATTCTCCGGCGCATGTGCAGGCTGCGGCGAAACTCCGTATGCTAAACTGATTACACAGCTGTTCGGCGACAGAATGTATATTGCCAATGCGACAGGATGCTCTTCCATCTGGGGCAACTCTGCACCTTCCACACCTTATACAGTCAACAAGAAGGGCTATGGTCCTGCATGGAGCAACTCCCTGTTTGAAGACAATGCAGAATTCGGCTACGGCATGTTCCTCGGTCAGGAAACTCTGAGAAATCGTGTGATTGCCAAGGTAGAAGCTCTGGCCGCAAAGGCACAGAAAGAAGAAGTCAAGGCAGCCTGTGAAGAATTCCTGGCTACCAGGAATGACGGTGCCGCCAATACTCCTGCATCTGAAAAACTGATTGCTGTTCTGGAAACCTGTGGCTGTGACGATGCTAAGGCAATCCTGGCTGAGAAAGATTATCTCCGCAAGAAGTCACAGTGGATCTTCGGCGGCGACGGCTGGGCTTATGATATCGGCTTCGGCGGTCTTGACCATGTCATTGCATCCGGCAGAAATGTCAATATCATGGTATTCGATACAGAAGTTTATTCCAATACCGGCGGTCAGGCATCCAAGTCCACTCCGACAGGTGCTATTGCGCAGTTTGCTGCTGCCGGCAAGGTAGTCAAGAAGAAAGATCTGGCCGGTATTGCTATGAGTTACGGTTATGTTTATGTTGCTCATATTGCAATGGGTGCCGATCAGAACCAGTGCCTGAAGGCAATCCGCGAGGCAGAAGCTTATGACGGTCCTTCCATCATCATTGCTTATGCTCCGTGTATCAACCACGGTATCAAGACAGGCATGGCTACTGCACAGGCAGAAGAAAAGAAGGCTGTTCAGGCAGGTTACTGGCATCTGTACAGATATAACCCCGATCTCAAGAAGGAAGGCAAGAATCCGTTCATTCTGGATTCCAAGGCTCCGAATGTGGACGAATACAAGAACTTCCTCATGGGTGAAGTAAGATACAATGCTCTGGCTCGTCAGAATCCGGCACGTGCTGAAATGCTGTTCGATAACGCTGTAGAAAACGCTAAGGATCGCTATGATTATCTGACAAGACTGACCAAAATGTATAATGACTAATCTGTAATTAATATTATCAGACCGCTGTACTGTTCACGCAGTACAGCGGTTTTTTGTCTCCGGAAGCAGCAGAAGAATCCCCGGAAGATTGCAGTAGGCCATGCAGGCATTGGCAATATCCGCAAGAGTCCAGACAAGTTCCAGTTTCATAACCGCTCCGGTCAATGCCGCTGTGCAGAATAAAATCTGATAGGCTTTCAGAATTTTCTGATTCTGCGTCAGAGATTTCAGAGCCTTCATGCCGCAGAAACACCAGCCCGCCAGCGTACAGAAGGCAAACAGCGCAATCACAGGCGGAAGAATCCAGTCGGCAAGAACTCCCATTCCCATCCGGAACGAACTCAGCACCAGAACGGCTCCGTTCTGACCCGTTTTCAGCGTTCCCGTGCAGAGAATTACCAATGCTGTCGCAGTACAGCAGATGAATGTATCGGCAATGACTTCCAGTATGCCGCATAATCCCAGAAATTCCGGCTGACTGCTGTCGGCTTCGGCATGGAGCAGACCGCTGCTGCCGAGTCCGGCTTCGTTGGAGAAAACCCCTCGCCGCACGCCTGCCGAAACTGCATATTTCACAGCCGTGCCGCTGATGCCGCCCCCCACAGCCTGTATGCCAAAGGCTTTGCGAAAAATTTCTGAAATAACAGAATATAAATTTTCTCTGTAAAGAAATAAAATCAGCAGACTGCATAATAAATAAATGCCCGTCAGGACGGGGACAGCAATCGCGGAAAATCCGGCAATCCGCCGGGAACCGCCTGCAATAATCCAGAATAATAATAGCATCGTCAGCAGACCTGTCACCCATGCCGGAACGGAAAAAGAAGCCGATAAAATTTCTGCCATGGCATGACTCTGTGTCATATTTCCCATGCCGAACGATGCCCCTACACAGCAGACTGCAAAAATTCCGGCAAGTTTCGGACTGTGCAGTCCGTACCTGAGATAGGCCGCCGCGCCGGAAGCCTGTTCGTTCCGGAAACGACAGCTGAGTACATTTTCGGCATAAATCAGTCCCGTACCGCACAGCGCAGAAATCCACATCCAGAAAACTGCTCCTGCGCCGCCCATAGTCAGAGCCGTTGCAACGCCGACAATATTTCCTGTTCCCAGTGCCGCCGCCAGCGATGTCATACAGGCATGAAATACAGACATGCTCCCGGAAGAGGATGCGTTCCGTTTTTGGAATAATAATCCGAAACTTTTCAGGCATTGCAGATCCGGATAAAACAGACAGAAAATGCCCGTCCCCAGCAGAAGCCCGACTAATCCGTTTCCCCACAGCATCTGATTGATTCCAGTCAGAAATTTTATCATATTTGCTCCTTTCTGCATAATACACTTGAAAAGTATCCGGGTTTTATGCTATAATAATACTAGTTCCGGAAGGAGGTCTGCTGTTCTTGAAAGAATATTCCGCTGATCTGTCAGCAATGAAATTATTGCAGATAACTGTCTGTCTGCTTGCGGCACTGCTGATTTTTGCCAGTGCAAGATTTTTATCCCGCTGGGCGGTTGTGATGTGGGTTCTGATCGGCCTGTTTGCAGTCACGGCCGTACTGCTGAGTTTTTTCTGTATGCCTTTGTATTTTTCCAATCTGCGCTGTATTGTTACGGCAAATCAGGTGACTGTCCGGACAGGAATGTTCTTCCGGCGGGAACAGTCTATCCGTTTGCAGTCCGTGCAGTTCGTCCAGCTGATTACCGGCCCCTGGGACGGCATTCTGGGATTGAATTTTATGATATTATATGTTTACGGCGGCAGTCTCATGATTTTTTTTCTGAAAAAATCTGACCGCCGCGAACTGACTGAATTTTTAGAAAGAAAGGGGATTTTCCATGCACCGTGAACATCCGCTCCGGATTCTCAAATACAGCATGAAAACAATCTGGCTGCTGATTTTCCCGTTTCTCCGCGGTCTGTGGAATCTCTTCAAAGCCTGGAACAAACAGCAGATTCAGGGCTTCCGGCTGTCTCCGGAAGCGTTTCTGAACTGGCTGAACGGTACCTGGTTCGATCTGCTGATTCTTGTCATCATTCTGGGATACGGATTCTGTATCTGGTTTTTTAGAAAATTCACTGTCGAAGACGGTCAGCTTTACGTGCAGGACAGTTTTATCTTCACACGAAAGCGCATTATGCCGGTTAAGAATCTTTCTGCCCTGACGATTGAACATGCTTTGTTTCTGCGGCCGTTTCATGCGGCATATCTGTATGCCGATACGGCATCCGGCCTGCTGAATTCTACTGATATTAAATTATTAATCCGCAAAAAGGACGAGAGCTTGTTTATTTCTTCTCTGCCGCGGCTCCGGCAGGGAAAGCGTCATCACTATGAACGAAAAGTAAAACTATGGAAAATCCTGTTATTTTCCGTTATTTTTTCCAGCAGTTTTTCCGGCGCACTGTATATTGCGCTGTTCTGGTTCCAGAGCGGCAGAATCGCCCGTGACCTCATCCGGGAATTTCAGCTGACTGAACATCTAAATACGCTTTCGCAGGAAGTCGCCGAACATTTACAGGGCATTCCGCCGATTGCCGTTACTGTCGGAATTCTGATTCTTTCTTCGTGGCTGCTTTCCATGATCAGTAATCTGATCCGGTACGGGGGCTTCTATATGGAAAGCGACAAGCGGCAGCTTTTCGTGAAAAGCGGCCTGATGACAACAAGATATTTCTATCTACAGAATCACAAGATTAATTTTCTGGATATCCGTCAGAACCTGCTGACAAAATTATTCCGTGTTTATTCGCTGGCCGTGAACTGTCCGGGATATGGCAACCAGCGCGGCGCGATGCCGATCTGTCTGCCGATTCTGACACAAAACGAACTGATTGAAACTATGCCGATGATCTTTCCCGGAAGCAGATTCCTGAAAAATCAGCTGAAACCGCCCGGAAAATCCTGGTGGGGCTATGTCTGCTGGTGTGTGACCGGGATTGCGGCAGTTTATCCGACAGGCGAAATCATCGAGCGGCTTTTCCCTACTTTCCAGCAGATTACTAATCTGATACAGATTACAATTGTCATTCCGATTGTCTGGAAACTGATTATTCAGATTGTCTCTCTGCGCACCAGCGGCGTGGCAATCGCGAAAAACAGAATCTGTATGCGCTACTGCAAGGGTTTTGCCTTTCACACGATTGTGGCTGATACGGACAGCATTGTGAAAGTAAGAGTGCACCAGCATATATGGCAGAAGTTCAGCGGCACATGTCATCTGACGATTTATTTCCGTGCCGAAACGCCGCACAGATGCAATCTGTACTGTCTGGACTATCAGGAAACACGGGAGCTTCTGGCCGAATTTATGACAAATTTAAAATAAGTCTCTTTTAGGAATTGTGTTGCTAAGAAAAATCAGAATTTACAGTATAGATATTTGTGTATAATTAGTTAGTTTTGGAGATTATGCAGACTATGCAGGGTTTACTATCCCTTCGCACGAAAAATATATTTTTTAAAAAATATAAAAGGGTACTGTATAACCCTGCATACCCTGCATTTGTTATCATACTATTTGATATGATAATTAACGTGAGTTCGATGGAA
>DFJS01000008.1 GCA_002373165.1 Ruminococcus sp. UBA3665 | reverse complement strand
ATGTTCAAGACCTTCCAGGGCGTAACGGAAGATTCCAAATCGGAGCTTTATCTCCGTCCGGAAACTGCACAGGGTATTTTCGTCAACTTCCAGAATATTCAGAGAACTACCAGAAAGAAAGTTCCGTTCGGCGTAGCGCAGATCGGCAAATCGTTCCGGAATGAAATCACTCCCGGCAATTTTATCTTCCGTGTGCGCGAATTTGAACAGATGGAACTTGAATTCTTCTGCAAGCCCGGCACAGATCTGGAATGGTTCCAGTACTGGCGCGGCTATTGCAAAGATTTTCTGCTTGGCTTAGGCATCAAGGAAGAAAATCTCCGCCTGCGCGATCACAGTGCCGAAGAATTATGTTTCTATTCCAAAGCAACAACGGACTTTGAATATCTGTTCCCGTTCGGCTGGGGCGAGCTGTGGGGCGTTGCTGACAGAACTGATTACGACCTGACACAGCACCAGAATCATTCCGGCAAATCGATGGAATATTTCGACCCGGAAGATAATTCAAAATATATTCCCTATGTCATTGAACCTTCTCTCGGCGTGGAGCGTCTGTTCCTGAGTATCCTGACAGAAGCATATGACGAAGAAGTTCTTGATGCCGAAAAGAATGACATCCGCACAGTGATGCATCTGCATCCGGCACTGGCACCGTTCAAGGCTGCCGTTCTGCCGCTGTCCAAGAAACTTTCTGACGAAGCAAGAGAAATTTTCACGAATCTTTCCAAGAAATTCTTAGTAGATTTCGATGATGTCGGTGCTATCGGCAGAAGATACCGCCGTCAGGATGAAATCGGCACGCCGTTCTGCATCACATATGATTTCGATACGAAAGAAAAAGATCAGTGCGTGACCGTCCGTGACCGTGATACGATGGAACAGGTCAGACTGCCGATTACAGAACTGGAACACTATCTGGAAGAAAAGCTTGCTTATTAATTGATTTTTCCAGTATGCGAAAGTCCCCCGCCGGAATCCGGCAGGGGGCTTTCTGTTATTATGGGAGAAGAATAGAAGTTTCATTTATGCCTGTGCATTGAGATTGATCAGGCCGACAATATGTTTCAGAATCATCAGGGAATCTGTTGAAGAAGGTGTGCCGTCTCCGTCAACATCGGCGTTTTTCTCGCCCTGTTTGGAAAGAACATCTTTTCCGAGGATTGCTTTATTCAGCGTGATGACATCCACAATATTGACGATATGATTTCCGTCAGCATCGCCGCGGACGATTTCTTCCGGAACAGTTTCTGTTTCGGTCGGTTCGGGAGCAGGTTCAGTTTCAGTCGGTTCAGGGATTGTCTCAGTCGGTTCGGGCTGTGTCTCAGTGGGCGCAGGAGTTTCCTGCAATTCCTGCAAGAATACAGTATAATTCACGCAGTAGGCGGACTGGCCGTTCGAGCCGAATGTGAGAGTATCTCCGGCATAGAAATTTTTCTGATAAATCACGAATGTCACATCGTTGGAAGATTTTGCTGTCAGGTCGGTTTTTGTCCAGCTTGTCAGGAATGCGGGAGTATTTTCAACTCTGGAATCAACAGCGACGGAAACGGTAATATCTTTCACGGCAACAGCTGTTCCGGCAGTATCGCCTGTGAAGTTCTTGGAATCGCAGGCAGTGAGAATCTGTTCTGCCCCGTTCAGAGACTCCGGCAGTTCCGTGAAGGTGAATTCTCTGTCGCCGAATACCAGAGAACCGGCAGCGGCATTTTCGGCAAATTTCCAGTCAGAAGCATTTTCCGTATCATTCACAAGCAGATTTTCTGCTAAAACGCCATTCACGGGTACGGATTCTTTATTGAACTTGAACCAGTTCATATTCACAAGATAGCCTTCGCCGCCGGTGAATTTGATATATAAATTATGCTTTCCGGAAATGGCCGGAATATTGAACGTTACTGTTTCCCATTTGCTGAAGCTTCCTGTTCCGGGATAGGAAATGCTTGCGGCAGGCGTATCCAGAGAATCAAGATATAATTCAATTTTGGCAGTATTGCCGGATAATCTTGCTGTAAAGCTCTTTGCGCCGTCCTCGAAATCAAGACGCTTGTACATGACATAATCGCCGTTTTCGATAAAGCCGATATTCTGATTTCCGGATTCATCAGAAGTATCTTCCGTCCGGATGCCTTCCTGAGCAGCGAAATCTTCTGCTTCGATCTGTACAAACGGAGAATTATATTCAATAGAACCTGTTTCCGGAGACGGTGTCACAACGCCTTCCGGGAAGGCATTTACAGTCAGGTCATTGATATAATATTCAATATTAGTATAGCCCTGACCGCAGTAGTCGCCGTTGATATCAGTCGGGTCATTGGGATTCAGGCCGCGGAGTTCTTCCCATTCGTCATCCATGCCGTCGTTGTCGTTATCAGTGATTTCCTTTGTCATTACGGCAGAAGGATAGGTATATGTCACGCCGCACTGAATATGATACTTGTCAAGATTTGTCTGGGAAGAATCATAAGCCGCGGTACCGCTGCATGAACCTGTACCATTAGCAGTTTCATAGGCGCACTGCTGATCGATTGCGGTTCTTTTATCGGAAGAAATACCGTTTCCGGCAAAGTCAATGACATGCTGATAAGAATCTGCTGCGCTCTCGCAGGTTGTTGCTGTGGAAACGTTCTCGCCGTTTACGGTTGTCTGGAATGCGCTGTCGCTGTGCAGATCGTCCATTGTGATGCCGATTGCAGTTTTCAGCGTCACTCCTGACCAGTTATCATAAGTAATGCTGTTGAGGCTGCCGTCCTGCATAATCATCTGATTTCCGGCGCAGTAGACTTTGAAATTCTCCGGCTTGGTGCCGCTGTCCACATACATCCAGTGATAGCCGCCTGTCGTGCTGTTTCCGGCTTTCAGCGTATTATTGACATAATTCAGATGGCCGATTGTACCGTATGCGGTCTGATAGCCCCAGTCGTAGATAATATTATTTGTAAAGTCGGCCGTCTGCTGACCTTCTACTTTTCCGCGGAAGTTACGGGAAACGTTGTGAATAATCAGATTATGATCAAACGTCAGATAGCCTTTGCCCATCATGATGCCGAATCCATGCAGGCCTTTGGCATGACCGCCCCAGGAATCGGCAGGGCCAAGCACAGAATACTGTACTGTATAATACTGGTTATTGGAGTATAATCCCCATTGTTCGTCAGTTGTCCAGCCCATCGAGCAGTGATCTATAATCGAATTTGATCCTTTGGCACCGCCCCAGGCATCGTTGCCGGAACTGGTAGAAGCATAAGGCCCCGGACGGGAGCTGATAAACCGGCAGATGATATTATCGCCGCTCATGCCCATCTTGTAATTTTTCAGAGTAATGCCGCTGCCGCCGGGAGCTGTCTGGCCGGCGATGGTAATATTGCTCTGGCAGAGAATATTGCTTTTCAATTCGATTGTACCGCTGACATCGAATACAACAATTCTGCCGGATTTGCTGACGGCATCGCGGAACGAACCGGTACCGGAATCGTTCAGGTTTGTTACATGATAGACTTCGCCGCCGCGTCCGCCGGTTGCATATTTTCCGGCACCGACTGCACCCGGAAAGGCAACCAGATTTCCGGCAGCTTCGGCCTGCTGCGGCACTGCGGTCATAGGCAGGATACTCATCACAGCAGCGCAGAAAGCCGCAAGTGATCTATGAAATCTTTTTTTCATCACTTCAAATTCCCTCCAAAAATATTTATTTTCTGTGAACAAGTTTTATTTATTTTATTCTACCACAATTTTTTAAAAAATGCAATGGCATTTCTGATTCTTTTTATGGCATTTCTGATTCTTTTCAGAATGACAAAAACAGCACCCGGACAGGATGCTGTTTTTCATCAGATTATTTCCGGAACGGATTGTTATCATCATCATTCCACCAGTGATTATTTTTCCAGCTGGTTTTATTTTTCCTTCTCCAGAAGAATAATTTTATTTTCTGATAAAACTCTTTCCCGAAGAATAAAATAAAATTCAGCATAGAAATCAGAATTGCAATTTTATACGGTACGGGCAGCAGAATCAGCGAAACTAACAGAACTGCGCCTGAAAGCATTCCCAGAAACTTGACTTTCACAGGAATAAAGAAAAATAATAATACTTCAAAATCCGGGAACAATGTTGCAAAGGCCAGAAACAGCGAGGCGTTCAGATAACTGTTTGTAGCAAAGCCGGTAATCATTCCCCCGATGATCGAACCCAGTGCGCCGATAAAATAAAATATATTAAAGCGGAAGCTTCCCCATTGATTTTCCAGCGATTTTCCGATCAGCCAGTCAAAATACAGTGTAAAGACAATCCAAAGCGGACTGCTGCCATCCGGCAGAAACAAGAATGTAATCACTCTCCAGACCTGTCCCTGCATAATCAGATCTCTGTCAAAATACAGCAAATCACTCAGATAATATTCATAATCCGGATTTGCCGCCGTGAACGTATCCAGCAGAAATACCAGTGCCATGCCGAATACCAGAATTGTCATCAGATTCGGGACAGCATAATTTCCGAATTTCCGTTCCAGGCGATTCAGCCATTGCATAGAAATTCCTCCTTTACAGATTAAAAGCTATCTTAATTAAGTATAGCGCAAATTCTCCGTTTTGTCAAGACAGGGGAAAAAATCCAGCTTTTTTGTCAAAAATGCACAAAATCAGACGGCAAATCAACAGGATAAATCTGTTTTTTTATGCCATTGTAATTTGTGCCGATTCGCTGTATAATAGATAATAGCAAGCAAATTTTTGATTGGAGAGATTTACACATGAAATTACAGCGCATTTTTGCAGCCGCACTTTCCGGCTTTCTGTTTCTGACAGCTGTGCCGAAATTCGATGCCGGTGCCGTTTTTGTACCGGACGGCGCAGTAGCTTCCGTCACGGTCAACGGCGTTACTTCTTATTATTACGATAATCCTTCTTCCGGCGGTGCCGAAGCTATGTGGAATACGGCTATGACCGGTACATCTGCTACTATTGTTCTGTATGCAGACTGGACTTCTGCTTACGGCACACGGTTCGGCGAAGGCGCAGGCTTTCTTTATGACGGCGTACTGAATGTTCCCTCCGGCCATGAAGTCACAATTGACCTGAACAGCTACAGCATCAACCGGAATCTGGAATTTGCCGTTGAACACGGCGAAGTCATTCACGTTGCCGGAGGCGGAACTCTGAACCTGACTGATACAAATCAGATAATGGGCAACAGCGGCCGCATTACGGGCGGCAACAGTTCCAACGGTGCAGGCGGCATCTATATCGAAGCCGGCGGCACAGTGAACATGTGGGGCGGCAATCTGACCGAAAACAAATCCGAAGCAAGCGGCGGTGCCGTACTGCTTGCCGGGGAAAACAGTCTGTTCAGCATGAGCGGCGGAAAAATCTTCGGCAATACCGCCCAGCAATGCGGCGGCGGCATTGCCGTATCGGACGGAATCTGCAAATTTGTCAGCGGAGAAATCTATGACAATATCGGCCAGGACGGCGGCGGCATCTATGCCCAGGCCGGAGAGGTAATTCTTTCCGGCGGCACGATTTCGCAGAATACTGCCGTACACGGCGGCGGCGTACTGGTCAATCACACGGCGGCTCTGACCCTGAAAGGCAAAACCACTGTGCAGAGCAATACTGCTTCCGGCGAAAACAGAGTAGGCGGCGGCATTCTGGCAATGGGCAGCGTGCCGATCAAGCTTGGCGGAAAGCCCAGTGTTCTGAATAACAATGCCGACGGCGTACAGAGCAATCTTGTTTTCTGGCAGGAGACTGTCACGCAGGGTGTAGCACTGCCGTGCCATGTGGAAAACGTCGGCACAGATATCGAAGCCAAAATCGGCGTAAGCATTTCCGGCAATCTGAAAGAAGCGATTTTCGCGCCGGACTGGACAGGTTCCGATTGCTTTATCTGTGATGCAATGGATTACACACTCGAAAACAAGGACGGCAATCTTGTGCTGAAACGTGCTTCCGGCTATGCGGCACTTGCCGGAGGAGATAAAAAAATGCTTCTGCTGATTGTCACCTGTGTGCTGATTGCACTGGCAACACTGGCGATTCTGGTGCTGGCCTTCCGGCAGAACAAGAAAAATCAGAAAAAAGACCAGACTCCTGAAGAAAAAGAAGAAGAATAAATACTGCTTCTCCCCTGTCGGCAGACAGGGGATTTTTTTGTCCGGAATACAGATTAAAACGCTATCATACAGAATTATCGTCTGATTTTATTGCATACGGCAGTATTTTATGCTATAATAAAAACATCTGTCCAAAAAATCAAACAGGAGGCTTTTTAATTATGAACGAAAAACGGAATTCTTTTTCCAGTTCGCTGGGATTTGTGCTGGCGGCGGCAGGGAGTGCTGTCGGGCTGGGCAATATCTGGCGATTTCCTTATCTGGCGGCCAAAGACGGCGGCGGCTTGTTTCTGGTCATTTATCTGGCACTGGCATTGACGTTCGGCTTTACGATGATTGTCAGCGAAACTGCCATCGGCCGGAAAACCAAGCAGAGTGCGCTGACTGCTTATGGTACACTGCATCCCTCATCCCGCTGGATTGGCATATTTGCCTGTCTGGTCCCGTTTATGATTCTGCCGTATTACTGTATTATCGGCGGCTGGGTGCTGAAATATGCGCTTGCCTTCCTGACAGGCGACGGTCAGACTGCCGCGCAGGACGGCTATTTCACGGATTTTATCACAGGCTATGCCCAGCCGATTATTTTCGATATTATTTTTCTGGCGGCCGTTGCAGTCATTATTTATCAGGGTGTGAACAAAGGAATTGAATCGCTCTCCAAATTACTGATGCCGGTTCTGCTGGTGATGGTGATCGGGATTGCCATATTTTCCCTGACGATCAAAGGCAGCGGCGAACGCTCCGGTCTGGATGGTCTGAAAGTCTATGTCATTCCCAGTCTTGCCGGGATGGGCGCAAAAGATATATTTATCACAATTCTGGATGCCATGGGGCAGCTGTTCTACAGCATCAGTGTTGCAATGGGCATTATGGTTACATACGGCTCTTATTTCAAAGATGACAGCAATCTTCTGAAATCCGTCAACCAGATTGAATTATTTGATACAATCGTTGCATTTCTGGCCGGAGTCATGATTATCCCGGCAGTATATGTCTTTCTGGGCGAAGAAGGAATGCGTTCTTCCGGCCCCGGTCTGATGTTTATCGCTCTTCCGAAAGTATTTGCACAGATGGGCATAATGGGCAATATCATCGGAGCAGTATTTTTCATCATGGTATTATTTGCCGCGCTGACGAGTGCGATGTCTGTACTGGAAGCTGTTGTTGCCAGTCTGATTGACTGTTTCGGCTGGAGCAGAAAAAAAGCTGTGCTGATTGAAACATCAATTGCACTGGTAATCGGAATTATTATCTGTCTGGGCTATAATCTGCTTTATTTTGAAGTGACTCTGCCGAACGGTTCTTCTGCGCAGATTCTGGATATTATGGATTATATCAGCAATCAGATTCTGATGCCTGTCGTTGCCATCGGAACATGTATTCTGGTAGGGTGGCTGATCAAGCCGGAAACTGTCATTCAGGAAGCAACCAAAAACGGCGAAACATTTGGCCGGAAGAAATTATTCATCATCATGATCAAATTTATTGCGCCTGTGCTGCTTTTGCTTCTGCTGCTGGGAGCTGTGGGGATAATCGGATGAAAAAACAGGATTTTTTCCGCGGCATGGCACACGGAATTCCCATCGGACTGGGCTATTTGTCTGTTTCGTTCGGTTTTGGGATTATGGCCGTCAAGGCCGGGCTGAGTGTGCTGGAATCGACTTTGATTTCTCTGACAAATCTGACATCGGCAGGGCAGGCGGCCGGTGTAGATGTAATTGCTTCCGGCGGAACGCTTCTGGAAATGGCACTAGTTCAGCTGACGATTAATATTCGTTATTCGCTGATGGGCCTATCTCTTTCCCAGAAGCTTGACAAAAGCTTTACCTTCGGGCATCGGCTGGCGGCATCCTACGGCATAACAGACGAGATTTTCGGCGTTTGTGCGGCACAGCCTGAACCAATCCGGCCTTTTTACATGTACGGCATGATTCTGACTGCGGCAGTCGGCTGGGTGGCAGGCACATTTCTGGGAGCGTTTGCAGGACAGCTTCTGCCGCCGTCCGTGAGTGCGGCACTCGGAATTGTATTATACGGCATGTTTCTGGCGATTATTGTACCGCCGGCGAAAAAACAGAAAAGTGTGCTTTGTGTTGTGCTGGCGGCGGCTTTGCTGAGTACAGTCTGCAAATATCTGATTCCGGGGATTTCGGGCGGTTTTGCCGTGATTCTGTGTGCTGTTTCGGCATCAGCACTGGGTGCACTGCTGTTCCCCAGAGAGGAGGCTGAAACATGACAGCAATCTATATTCTGGTCATGGCTTTTGTGACCTATCTGATTCGTGCAATTCCGTTCGGCTGTTTTCAGAAAAAGATTACTTCCCGTTTTCTCCGGAATTTTTTATATTATATTCCCTATGCCGTACTGAGTGCGATGACAATTCCGGCGATTTTTTACAGTACAGGAAGTGTTATCACAGCGGCGGCCGGAACACTGGCAGCTCTGATTTTATCTTTTCTGGAACTGCCTTTGATTGCAGTAGCACTGGCGGCATCGCTGGCGGCATTTGTCACGGGCTTTTTTTTGTAACGCAGTATTTTCTTTCTGTTATCATAGAAAAAGAAAATACTCCCGATGTTTGACAAAATAACAGAAATATGATATAATATCCATAAGATAACACGTGTATTTTCTATCAGCAGTCTTCTGCTGAACTAAAAATTTTAAAATTCTAGATGGAGTATTGCCAATGAAACAGATTCAATTGATATTTGACGGCGCAGAAAAATTCCGCCGTGAAATTCTGGAGATCAAACAGCGTTTTCCGGACTGTATCACAATGATTCAGATCTTTTATGACAAGGCACGGCAGACAGAAACAGAACAGCTGATTGAAATCCTGAAACAAGATTATCCTCAGGCGCATTATTACGGGTGTGCCTCCAATGCCAATATCGAAAACGGCATGATTACAGAAGGTTCAATTCTTGCCGTATGTACGATATTTGAAGACCCTTCTACTAAAATAGAAATTTACCAGTATCCCCTGACCAGCGAAACTCAGAAAGAAGTCTGTGACGATTTGCTTGCCAAAGTCAGCGAACGCCCCTGGATTAAGGGCATTGAACTGCTGATTACTATCCGGGATATGTCTACAACGTATTTCTGTGACCGTCTTTCCGAAATGGATGAAAAAATTCAGATTTTCGGGGGCAGTTCTTTCAACAAGAATTTAGACCGGCATGATGTAGGCGTATTTTCAGAAAACGGCGGCTTTCTGGATTCCGGAGTGGTATTCACTCTGATCGGCGGAGACAAGCTGCATATCCAGTCTACTTATATTACCGGCTGGAAGCCTCTGGGGCAGAAAATGCTGATTACCCGCGCCGAAGGCAACCGCCTGTATGAACTGGGCGGCGAACCTGCCTATGATACGTATTATCGCTATCTCCAGATTGACAATGACGAATTTTTCTATCATAATACGCTGGAATTTCCTATTTTTTACGAGCGCAACGGCATTAATATCCTGCGTGTGCCGTCACAGTGCATGGATGACGGCTCCCTGATTATGACTTCTGATATGACAACCGGCTCTATGGCGCAGATTTCTTACGGCGATCCGCAGACGATTCTGAAAAGCATTTTCCATGTGGCAGAAAGTCTTGCCGATTTTGTCCCCGACGGCATCATGATTTTTGACTGTGCTTCCAGAAGAAGCTTCTGGGGCAGTGAGGACATCAACAGAGAGTCCCTGCCGTTCCAGACAATTGCCGATACGGCCGGATTCTATACGGCCGGAGAATTCCACAGAATGGGAAAATCGCTGAACCAGCATAATGTCACGCTTGTCATTGTCGGAATGCGCGAGGAAGATGCCGGAGTATCCAATAAATCCAAGCTGTTAAAAGCATTTAATTATAATAACGAACATGTCAGCATGGTGCGCCGTCTGGCTAATTTTATTGATGTTGCCTCTCATGAACTGGATGAAACAAACCGGAAACTGGAATCTGTCAACCAGCAGCTTCTGAAAATGGCCGTTACGGACGAACTGACCAAAGTCTTCAACCGCCGCGAAATTCAGAACAGAATTATGCAGGCTTCAAAATCCGGAAAAAAATTCTCTCTGATTATGATGGATCTGGATTATTTTAAAAAAGTCAATGACACTTACGGACACGACGAAGGCGACAGAGTACTGAAACAGTTTGCATCTGTGATGAAAAAAGCGGCTGCTTCTGCTGAATTTCCTGTTTCTGTCGGAAGATGGGGCGGAGAAGAATTCATGATTCTGGCAGAAAATATTTCTTCCGGGACGGCCTTTGCCCTGTCAGAACAAATCCGCACAGAATTTGCAAAGATTCCGTTTGCTGTTTCCGGACAGCATACCGTCAGCTGCGGCGTTGCCGAAGCACAAGAACAGGAAAATTATGATGCTGTCTGCACAAGGGTCGATCATATTCTGTATTACTCCAAACATCATGGGCGCAACCGCACCAGTACGGAAGCACAGCTGCCGGAGGATGCGGCTGTGTGAGAAAATCCGGGGAGAATGTGTATGAAATATCATCATAAAATTGCTGCACTTTGCATTTCCAGAATTTTTGATATCGAAAACCGTAAATTTGTCATGCAGCTTTCGGAAAAACTCCGCGAACAGGACTGTATGCTCTGGATTTATCATATTAATACAGATCTGTACTGGAACGAGGAAGTCTTCCGTCCGGAAGAGGCCGTTTTTGACCTTGTGGATTTTGAAACTGCTGATGTCATTATTATTATGGACGAGAAAATCAAAAGCCGCCGCGTGACAGAAAAATTAATTTCCGGAGCAAAAGCGCATCATGTGCCTGTCATCATCGTGGACGGAAATGATCCGGGCTGTTCCTGCGTGAATTTCGATTACCGTTCCGGATTTGAACAGATTGTCCGGCATGTGCTGGAAGAACATCATGTGCAGAATCCGCATTTTATGGGCGGCATTGCCGGAAATCCCTTTTCTGACGAAAGACTGGAAGTATTCCGGCAGGTTATCGAAGAATACGGCATTCCGTTCCGGGAAGACAGAGTCAGTTACGGCATGTTCTGGGCGCGGCCTGCTATCGAAGCCACAGAAAAACTCATCGCCGGAGAAAATCTGCCGGATGCCATTCTGTGTGCCAATGACATCATGGCTATCAATGTTTCCAACACGCTCCAGAAGCATGGCATTTCCGTCCCGGAACAGGTAATTGTCACAGGATTCGACGGCATTGAGGAAATTTATTTTGCTTCGCCGAACCTGACTTCCGTCCGCTGCGGATGCAGTGATCTTTCCGAAAGCGTATTCCAGACCGTCATGCATTGCCTTGCCAATCCGGATTATATTGAAAACGTATCTGTCCGGCCGTTTCTGCTGAAAAGCAGTTCCTGCGGATGCAGCTGTACAGAAAACGGCCGTCAGCTGTTTAATTTCAACGACAGGTTTTACCGCTATCAGGACGACAGACAGATTCTGTACGAAATTACTGAAAAAATGCAGTCCTGCGATACTATCGCCGAAGCCGGATACTGTCTGTTCTGCGATCAGCTGCATGATATGACATTCCTGATTAATCCCTGGTGTGAAGATCATACTGTCAATCATTTTGAATCCAGAAAAGAAACTTCTTTTGAAGAAACAATGCTTCTGTTTTTCGAGACGGAACGCTTTAACTTTCAGCAGAAAAAAATTTCCAGAAAAGAAGTTATTCCCGACCTGGAACAGTATATGAACCGCGGCTATCCCCTGATTTTTAATGCTGTCGGCTTTATGGGGATTCCGCTGGGATATCTCTGTTTTCATTTTCCGGATTATGAACTTGTCAATTACTGCAAAATTCCGCAGATTATCAATATTCTGGGCGCAGGACTGGGCGGATTCATCAACTGGCAGTACCAGCGGTATTTGATGCAGCAGCTGGAATTTATTTATAAATACGATGCGCTGACCGGACTGCTGAACCGTCTTTGCTTCAACAAGGAATTTGATGCGCTGAAAGAAAGTCTGCACGGAGAAGAATGCCCTATGGAAGTGATTCTTTCAGACCTGGACGGGCTGAAAAAAATCAATGACAACTTCGGGCACAATGCCGGAGACCATGCGATCCGCACAGCGGCCGAGGCTTTGAAGCAGGCTTGTCCGCCGGGAGCATTATGTGTCCGTTTCGGCGGAGACGAAATGCTTGCTGTGATCGCCGGAGAATATCAGGTTGCAGATATTATCAATTCCATCCACAGATGGCTGGCGCATTATAATCAGACTTCGGGGCTTGATTATGAAATTTCTGCCAGCGTGGGCGGTTATACGGGAACGCTTTCTGCTGATACTGAATTCAGTCAGATTCTGCAAAAGGCCGATGCGGCTATGTATTCCCGGAAACAGAAAAAAAGAGCGATACATTCAGAATCGCTCTAGCATGACGGCTTCGATAAATCGGAATTTAATGCTTTAGTTCATAAAACGGGGATGGGGGGAGGGTCTGTATACCCCTGCTAAATAAAAAAGAGAAAAGTTATTTATATAAGGGGTATAGGTTCAGCCGTCCCCCCCTCCCCGCCCTTGAAAGGAGCATTTATGAAAACAGATTTCTCAAATCCGGAAGTCTGGAAGTCTCTCGAAAAGCAAGCCTATTCCGGAACAATCGAAATCAAAGACTTTCCGCCTGTGGAATACTTTTAATAGCAGTTTAGTAACCCAGATAGCCACACGTGTGGCTGAAATCAAGTCCCTTTTAGGAATTATGTTGCTAAGATAAATCGGAATTTACTGGTCAGGGAGGGTTGGGAGGCTTGTACGGTACCCTTTCTATATTTTAATTTCAAAATTTTTATTTAGCAGGGGTATAGTAACCCTCCCAACCCTCCCCGCTGACTGAAAATGCGGAATCGATTGCACAAAATTCAGAACAGTAATTATCATATCAAATAGTATGATAACAAATGCAGGGTATGCAGGGTTATACAGTACCCTTTTATATTTTTTAAAAAATATATTTTTCGTGCGAAGGGATAGTAAACCCTGCATAGTCTGCATAATCTCCAAAACTAACTAATGATATACAAATATCTATACTGTAAATTC